>JAEXAR010000007.1 GCA_023394415.1 Bacteroidota bacterium | reverse complement strand
TCAATGCCCATCCAAAATTGGGGTATTGTTTTAAACCAATTTATGCTTATTTTTGAAGAAAGGCTCAGATTATAAAATCCAAGCCCTAACTTTTTAACTTACACACTTCGTGGGATAGTGTCGTTTTTTTTTTATTCTGTTGTAATGATAATTTTTTTGTCTTTGTTTTTGAGGTTCTTACCTTCATCCCATAAATCTGCAGTGCGCACATTTAATTTTATGGTGTGTTTATCAACTTGCTCTACGAAATCGTGTTTGCCTTCGATGAATTTGATGGGCTTCTGAAATTTCAAGGTGTTAGTGATATTCATATTAAACATTTTCATCATCCCTACCATTCCTGATGCCATTTGTCTTCCATAGGCTTCAATAGAATCTTGTTTGGTTTTTGGTTGATCCGATTTTGCATCAGGTTTCACTTTTTGTATTTCTTTCAATGCATCAGCAATGTTGAATTTTTCTGTATCTATAGTCAGTTGGTTTCCGTTCCATTTGGCAAAGTCTTGTAAAGGCATTTTTTTCAGGTGACTGTTCTGTGCAAATAAGCTTATTACTTCTTTAGGCATCAGCTTATCATATTTAAAAGAAACGCCTAACACTTCACCATTCGATTTATTCAGTTTCATAAAAACTTTTTTCAAAACTTTTGATGAATCGGGGTTTAGCACTATTTTTCCTGTTTTTTGAATGTCGTAAAGGCTTTTCCAATCGGTAGTTAGGTTTTTAAATTCGCTACCGGCGTTTTTCTTTATAGCATAAGGAGCATCTCCCATCATACTCAACATTCCTAATGTTGATTGATCGACAAGAATATTAGATTCCATACTAGTAGCAGCATCCTTGTAGTAAGTGGTTTCGGTGTTTACAGAACAACTTTGGAGCACTAAGGCAAAAATCCCAATCAACCAAAGTCCGAATTTCTTTTTCATTTCTTTGATATTTTTTTAAAGTCACCATTTAGATTGAAAATAGAGACCAAAGTTAAATGCAAAGAAAAACCGCTTTTTTATATAGATGGTGCTAGTTTTTAAAGCAAAATTTAGCAATAGAATTAATAGATGTTAATGGCAAGAAGTGTGATCGCCTTGTTGATGTTCTTTAGAATAGTTATGGATGACCTTCAAAGCATCTTCTTTAGGTGAAAAATAAGGGATTCCGAGTTCTAATCCGCGTACGATGAAAAGACCACCCAAGATAATCATTAAAGCAGGTATAATTTTTAAAACTTTAATCCTGAAAGCCTGCGTCATCATATTACCGGCAAGCACAACGGCAAACATAAACGGAATAGTGCCAAGCCCAAAAAGCATCATAAATGTAGCACCTTGCCAAATTCCGCCAGCAGCAAGGGAAGCTGTAAGTGCCATATAAACCATACCACAAGGCAAAAAACCATTTAGAAATCCGGTTAAAAATCTGGATTTATAATCGGGCTTTTGCAGAAGTTTACCGAGTGACATTTTTATTTTGAGCAAAATATTTGAGAGAAAAGGTATTTTGGAAGCGAAATCTTTTCCACCAAATGAAAACAAAGCCATTACAATTAATAAAACGCCAACAGCTATAGTTAGATATTTCTGAATTCCCGCCATTTCAAAACCTTCACCAACAATGCCAACAATTCCTCCTAATATGGCGTATGTTACAATTCTTCCAAAATTATAAGTAATATTTTGGAGATGAAAATTTAGAGCCTGAGTTTTGGTTAATCCCATTGAAAGTGCAATTGGTCCACACATTCCGATACAGTGGAATCCAGATGCAAACCCCAAACCTATTGCTGATATAATGAGTGCTACTTCCATACGACATCATAATCGATTTGATAAGGCTTTTTATTTTGCTCCCAAAGGATCTTTAAAGTATAAGAACCCGGGAAAAGTATTTTATTGGGAATTAAAATCGTTCGATCTGCGTTTAATGTTAAATCTTTATCAACATCAAGTTTTGCATCATCAGTTCTGAAAAGATGAAAATTAACCTTTTGTCCATCAATATTTAGACCTTGCGGAAAGGTTATTTTAATTCCGGTAGGCAATTGTTCGTACATTGGTTTTTGTGGTAGGGCATCAGCATTTTGTTTGGCATCAATAATCTGCTGATAATGCAATTCATCTTCATAATAATTATCTGAAACCATTTCAGCATTTTGCCAACCCTTTGTAAATATGAAAATCATCGAAAGTATGAAAATCATAAATGCTCCTAAAGCAATGGCAATACCGTGTCCCCAAGTGAAATTTTTAAACATACTTAATAATTAAAACTGGAGTTTAAAAGGACCTTCAAAATAAGTTTCGAAAGTATCGAGTAGTTTTCCGTTACTGTCGTAAACCCCGATTTTTACGTTTTGTTTAGAAAGTTTTATATCACCTTCAGGGAAACTCACATTCACAGTACCTTTAGTAATATTATCTTTTTTAATCTTTATTTTATCAGAATCACTGAAAGTTACAGTACCGTTTTGAGGTTCTAACACCTTTATGGTTACAATTTTATCCTCATTGGTTTTATTAAGGAAAGTGTAATTGTAAATATTAGTAATTCTTCCATCTTTTACAAAGAACGTGGAACCTGCAGGTTTAATAAACTTAGCTTCCATTGCACCACGATTATAAAGCAAGAATCCTAAAAAGATAACCAAAGCTGTAAGAACACCGGTGTATGCTTTCATCCGGTTGGTGAATTTGAAAGGTCGTTCCTGCTCTATCTCATCTTCAGTGGCATAACGAATTAAACCGGTAGGCAAGCCAACTTTCACCATCACTTCATCGCAGGCATCAATACAAGCGGTACAGTTGACGCATTCTAGTTGTTGGCCGTTTCTGATGTCAATTCCGGTAGGACATACCACGACGCATTGGTTACAATCGATACAATCACCTTTTCCGGCTGCTCTTCGGTCTTCACCTTTTCTCCATTTTGCTCGGTTTTCACCACGTTTAAAATCGTAATAAACGTTTATGGTTTGCTTATCAATCAATACACCCTGTAATCTTCCGTAAGGACAAACCAATGTACAAACTTGTTCTCTGAACCATGCAAATACAAAATAAAATGCAGCCGTAAACAAAATCATCACCAAAAAATTGGTTGGGTTTGCAAAAGGACCTTCTTTCATGATTCTAAAAACCTCTTCATAACCAACGATATACATAAACATGAAGTGGGTGATGATGAGCGAAATAATTAAGAAAATAGTCCATTTCAGACCACGTTTCCATATTTTTTCGCCATTCCAAGGTTGGTTATCCAGACGAATTTGTTTGTTTCTGTCGCCTTCAATAGCATACTCGATTTTTCTGAAAATCATTTCCATAAAAATGGTTTGCGGACAAATCCATCCACAAAATATTCTTCCGAAAACTACAGTAAAGAGAATAATAAAGACAATTGAGGTAATGGCACCTAAAGCAAGAATAAAAAAATCTTGAGGATAGAATGGCTGACCAAGAATGAAAAACTGTCTGTCTAAGATATTGATAAGTAAGAATGGATTTCCATTGATTTTAATAAATGGAAGAATAAAGAATACTGCAAGAAGAAAGACGCTCACAAGAAGTCGGTAATTAGTATACCTACCTTTTGGTTTTCTAGGGTAAACCCATTTCCTCTTCCCTGAAGTATCCATGGTGTTTACAGTATCCCTAAACGTTTCGGGATCTACAACCTGACCTTGACCTCCTCTGAAGTTAAATTCTTTTTCCTGTTGATCCATTTTTAATAAATAATTTTAATTTTCACAAATTTAACGAATTTAATGTTGCCAGAGTGTAACAAATATGCCATAAAGCTTTATATAAATATGATATAAAACATAAAAAAGCCATTTCTCTTGAGAAATGGCTTTTAAAAATTATTGGCGTAGATTTATTTTTGCCAGTTTGCAGCAGTACCTTGTGGTGCAGCACCACCTTCCGCTACAGTAACAGGTTTCTGTTCCTGATTGATGTGGTAGATATAAGCGGCTACTTTCTCGATATCGTTACCAGTAAGCTGACCATTTTTACCAAACGCAGCCATTGTTGGGTTATTTGGAGAACCGTTCCATACCACATGGAAAATGTTTTTAAATAAAGTTTTCTCGGGCTGGTTAATCCACATATTATCGGTTAAGTTTGGCCCGATACCACCTTTACCACCGTCCATATGACAAGAGACACAGTTAGTTTTGAAAATTTCCTGACCTTCAGCCACTTTATCAGCACTATAAACTGCTGTTTCTAAGGTTGCTTGTGGAGCAGTTTTCATATACTCTTCAACAGAAGCAATCTGTGCTTTATATTCATCATCATATTCTTTCACCGGATTTGCGAAATCTGTAAAAGCATAAGCGAAAATATACACAACGCAGTAAGCTACACCAAACCAGAATAATCCTAACCACCATTTTGGAAGCTGGTTGTCCAACTCCATAATCCCATCAAAACCGTGGTCGATAAGCATGTCTTTTTCTTCTTTAGCAGATTGCTTTTTGAAGGCGCTTTCCCAAAGGGTTTTAAGGTAAGGTCTGTTTTTATTCTGTAAGTATTCAGATTTTTCTTCTGCTGTAAGGTCTTTAAATTTATTATTTTCAATCAAGTCACCAATAGCTCCGTGAATCATTGCCATAATGCAGCTGATTACTACGGTTCCCCAGAAATATGGCGACGCCAAGAATGATGAGTTCTGCACAAACATATAATACACTACGAATAAAATCGTAAGTATAATCAGTATATTAACAAATACAGGTGTTCTTTGTTTCATAATGTTTTAATTTTATAAATTAAATGGTTTTTCATCATCTTCTAACGGCGCATTAGCAGCTTCATCGTAATGTCTTTTTGGCTTGTTGAAAACATATATTACCAAACCGATGAAGAACAGCATGAATATTATTAAGGCAAGCGTCTGGAAAAATCCTGTGTACTGCTCATTAGATAATATGTCTCTTAAATTTTGAGGTATCATGCTTTTACTTGTGCTCCTGAAGATTTATTAATTATTACTAGCTGTTTGTACTTGAGTTGTTTTAATATCAGTACCTAATCTTTGCAGATAAGCAATAAGCGCAACAATCTCTTTTTTCTCCAACTCACCTGCAGGTCTTGTAGAGTAAGCTTGTTTCAAGTCAGCCGCTTCAAATATTTGTTTCACAATATGCTTCGCCTGATTATCAGCCCATTGATTTGCAGTATCAATTTCTGATTTTGTGTATGGTACATCAAAAACATCTTTCATCAGGTTTAATTTATTAACCATCTGAGATCTATCCAAATCATTTGCGATTAACCAAGGATAACGTGGCATAATTGAACCTGCAGAAGTAGATCTTGGGTTGTACATATGTTTGTAGTGCCAAGAACTTGGGTTTTTACCACCTTGTCTGTGCAAATCAGGACCGGTTCTTTTGGATCCCCAAAGGAAAGGTCTGTCATACACAAATTCTCCTGCTTTAGAATACTGTCCGTTCTTACCATTAAATCTTACAACTTCATCACGGAACGGACGAATCATCTGCGAGTGGCAAGAGTTACAACCTTCTCTGATGTATAAGTCTCTACCTTCAAGTTCAAGAGGTGAGTAAGGTTTTACCGCAGCAATAGTGGGAACATTATCTTTTACGGTTAGTGTAGGAATAATTTGTACTGCACCACCAATTGCTACAGCAACGAAAGAAAGGATGGTAAATAAGAATGGCATTCTTTCTAACCAAAGGTGAGCGCCTTCGCCTTCTTTTCTTGCATTTCCGATGTTGGCAAGCGCAGGTGCTTCAGCAGGAACATCTTTTTGGAAAGAACCACTTCTTACAGTTTTTACAACGTTAATACACATTAATATTGCTCCGGTAAGATATAGGGAGCCACCTACGAATCTCATAATATAATAAGGGATAATCGCAGTAACAGTATCTAACCAGTTTTTCCAAAGTAAAGTTCCGTCCGGGTTAAACTGTTTCCACATTAAACCTTGTGTAAAACCAGCGATGTATAATGGAACCGCGTAGAAAATAATTCCCAAAGTTCCTAACCAGAAATGCCAGTTAGCTAATTTTACAGACCAAAGTTTGGTTCTCCACATAATTGGAAGTAGATAATAAATCATACCGAACGCCATAAAACCGTTCCAACCAAGTGCACCAATATGTACGTGACCAATAACCCAATCTGTATAGTGGCCAATTTTGTTTAAAGTTTTAGTAGCTAAAAGCGGCCCTTCGAAAGTTGCCATACCATAACAGGTTACAGCTACTACGAAGAATTTAAGAATAGGATTTTCTCTTACCTTATCCCAAGCACCTCTTAACGTTAATAAACCATTAAGCATACCTCCCCAAGACGGAGCAATAAGCATAATAGAGAAACCCGTACCCAAAGCCTGTGCCCAAGCCGGAAGTGCAGTATACTGTAAGTGGTGAGGACCTGCCCAGATGTATACAAAAATCAAAGACCAGAAGTGGATAATTGAAAGTTTATATGAGAATACTGGTCTGTCAGCAGCTTTTGGAAGGAAGTAGTACATCAAACCAAGAATCGGCGTAGTAAGGAAGAATGCTACCGCATTGTGACCGTACCACCACTGTACTAATGCATCCTTAACTCCGGAATATGCAGAATAAGATTTCCACATAGTTAATGGAACTTCCAAATTGTTGAAGATGTGAAGCATTGCCACAGCAATCCACGTTCCGATGTAGAACCAAATCGCCACATAAAGGTGACGTACTCTTCTTTTTGCAATGGTACCGAACATATTGATACCCAATAATACCCAGGAAATGGTAATTAATATATCAATTGGCCATTCGTGTTCAGCATATTCTTTAGAAGTGTTAATACCCATAATGAAGGTAATTACCACTGCCACGATCATGATTTGCCAAGTCCAGAAATGTGCCCAAGAAATGGCATCACTAAACATTCTGGTTTTAAGCAATCGCTGCATAGAGTAGTAAGCTCCGGCAAAGAAACCGTTACCCACGAATGCAAAAATTACTGCACTGGTATGCAGCATTCTCCATCGTCCGAAACCGAACATACCGTTGGAGTTAATAAGACCGGAAATGTCACCGCTCTTAAGGCTGACAATAGTAGGGTCGTCTGTTCCTAAAAGCCATTCCGGCAGTTCAGGGTAGAACAACATTCCTGCAATTGTAAGTCCCAAAAGGAAACCAATAACCCCAAAGATTACGGTTGCATAAAGGAAAGCTCTTACAATACTGTTGTCATAACTAAACTTTTGTGTTTCCATATATAAATTAATTACTTTTTGCTACTGAATTTTCTTCTGTTTCGCCTGTATCTTCAGATTTTATCTCATCATCAAATAAAATTCTCACTGCCGGAGATTCATCGTCTTCAAACTGGCCTTTTCTGGCATTTATGATAAAAATGATAAGGAAAACCACCGCCAAAGATACACTGCAAATTATCATTAAATAGAGTATATCCATGTTTTGGCAAAATTAAAATTTTATGTGCTCAAATTTAGGCAAAAAATATGATATTCGTCAGATTATGTTAAAATTTGTTAATTTAAAATGTTTCTAAATAAAAAAAGGCTTTTTTAAGCATTAATACTGAAATATTTAGTGCTCCGCCACCACGTTGCGACCGAGGTAAATACCACTACCGTTATTGAACTTATCGGCATCAAAATCGCTGCAAACAATGGCGACATTTGTCCCATTACTGCGTAAGTAAGCCCAATGATGTTGTACAAGAAGCTGATAACGAATGTTATTTTCACAATTTTCATCGCGTCTTTACTTAAATCCAGATACTTGTTAAGCTGCGTTATTTTGTCACCATTCATAATCACATCAGAGGATGGTGTGAAAGAGTTGGTGTCATCTGCCACAGCAATTCCGACGTTACTTTGTTTTAAAGCGCCGGCATCATTCAGCCCGTCACCAAGCATCGCCACTTTTTCGCCTTTGTCCTGCAATGTTTTTATATAATTCAGTTTGCTTTCCGGATCTTGGTTAAATGCCATGGCATCGATATGCGGAATCAGTTTTTCAAGTTGGTTTTTTTCCGACTCATTGTCTCCACTTAAAATATGGATATTATAATCATCAACGTGCGTGAAAAGGTGGGAAAGATGATCTCGGTATTCATTCTTAAAGATAAATTTTCCTAAGAATTCTTCATTTTTACTGATATAAACTGCAGTTTCAAGATTTTTTGATGTCTGATGGTTGAAGCTTCCGGAGCCTATTTTGTATTTGTTTCCTCTCACATCTGCCGTATAACCTTTCCCAGGAGTATCTTCAAAATGTTCCACCGGGAAATATTCATCCTCCACCTCTATAAATTCATATAGAGATTTTGAAAGCGGATGATTTGAGTTTTTCAGTAATGTTTTGATGTTTTTCATGTCAAACTCCTGAATTTCATTGCCTTCGTAAGAAATATTTGATTTTTTGGAATGGGTGATGGTTCCCGTTTTGTCGAACACCAAAGTATTTACTTTCGCCAGTTTTTCTATGGTTAAAGTATCCTTCACATAAAATTTATTTCTACCCAAAATCCTCATAATGTGACCGAAAGTGAAAGGTGCTGATAGAGCTAAAGCACAAGGGCAAGCTACAATGAGAATCGCAGAAACCACCTGGAACATTTTCTCAAAATCAATTCTGGCCCAATAGATTCCAGCAACCAAAGTGATGGCTAATATAATGAAGGTGAAATACTTACTAATTTTATTGGTAAGTGTATCGAGTCCTGTTTCATGTTTTTGGAAGGCTTCTTTGTTCCAAAGTTGTGTAAGATAGCTTTGATCCACGTTTTTAATTACCTCTAATTCTAGAATAGAACCTATTTGCTTACCTCCAGCGAAAATTTTATCTCCTGGTTTCTTGGTAACAGCTGCGCTTTCTCCTGTTATGAAACTATTGTCAATATTTCCGTCCCCATTAATTAAAATGGCATCTACTGGAATGATTTCCTGGTTTCGTACCATAATTCTGTCACCAATTTTCAAATCAGAAAGTAGAATATTTTCCTGCTTTCCGTTAAAATCAACTTTGGTAACAGCAATTGGATAAAAAGATTTATAATCACGATCATAGGAAAGAGCATTGTAGGTTCTTTTTTGAAATGTCTTCCCCAAAAGCATAAAAAACAGTAAACCGCAAAGCGTGTCAAAATATCCCGGACCATAATCTGTCAAAACTTCGTAGATACTTCTGCCGTACAACACTAAAATTCCCAAAACAATAGGAACATCAATGTTCACGATTTTATTTTTTAATCCATAAACGGCTGATTTAAAATAATCAGAAGAAGAATAAAAAACCACAGGTGTTGCTAAAAGGAACATAATAAATCGGAACAAATGTTTATATTTTTCCATCCAAAAATCTGTGTAACCAAAAAATTCCATAGCATATTCGGGATAACTGAAGAACATTCCGTTTCCAAATGCAAAGCCTGCTACAGCAAGTTTTATCAGTAGTGATTTATCAAGTTTTTCTTCTTTTTTATCGGCCGTTTCTAAACTGATGACCGGTTTATATCCAAGATTGGTTAAGAATTTCGCCAAATCGCTTAACTTCAATTCATTGTGATTGAATGAAATCTGAAGTGTTTTTTTGGTAAAATGTACCTGCGAATACTTAATGTGCGAATTTAACGTGTGAAGACTTTCAAGAAGCCAAATGCACGATGAACAATGTATTACAGGAATTTTAAATGTAACAAGCGTTGTATTGCCTTCAGAAAAATCGGTTATTTTTTCAAAAATCTCAGGCGTGTCGAGATATTCAAACTGTGTGGAGTTTTCATCGGGGCGAATCCCGGATTTTTTGTTCAGTTCGTAGAAGTTTCCAAGGTTGTTGATATTTAGGATTTCATAAACCGATTTGCAACCGTTGCAACAGAAAATTTTCGAGTCAAAATCAATTTGCTCCTTATCAATAGGCTGTCCGCAATGAAAACAATTATCTGCCACTTCTGCTGAATTTTTAACTTGCAAAATTATAACAAAAAACTTTGAGATTCAGCACAAAAAAGCCTATTTTTGCTGACAAATGTCATAAATATGTCTGTAGAAAAACAAGAACTTATTGAAAAAAATTTGTTGAGCGTTTTTAATGAAAATTACTTCAAGGAAAACCTTTCGCCTGAAGATTTTCAGAGATATCAAAGTGCTGTGAAGCAGGTTTCTGTTCATAAAGGCGAGCATCTTTTCGATGAGCACGAAAGTGCACAAGGCGTTTATTTGATCACAAAAGGAACTTTAAAATTATCTAAATCAGGTGTTTATGGTAAAGACCAAATTTTAAGATTTATAAAAGAAGGTGATCTTATTGGTTACCGTTCACTCTTAATAGGTGAAGATTTTCAAGCAAAAGCGGAAACCATGTCTGATGTAGAAGCCAATTTTCTTCCGGGTGAGGTATTCTTGCATCTTTTAGAAGTAGATCCAAAGTTATCTTTCGCTATGCTTCAAAAATTTGCTTATGAATTAGGCGAGTCCTCAAATACCATCACGTTTCTCGCTCAAAAAACTGTAAGAGAAAGGTTGGCAGAGGTTCTTTTACTATTAGAACAAAAATTAGGAACCGATCCTGAAGGTTTCATCAAAATATCTTTAACGAGAGAAGAAATTGCCAACTTAATCGGAACGGCTACAGAAAGTGCGATTCGTTTAATTTCAGAATTCAAACAAGACCATTTGATTGAAACTGAAGGCAGAAACATCAAAATCCTTAATCACGAAAAACTGATTAAATTAGGGCACGTTGTGATGTAATTTACTTTTGTTCCAAGTTTAAGGTTCCAAGTTTAAGGTTGGAATTTTAAACCTGGAACTTAAACCCGAAACCTGAAACCCAAAATCAAATGTCTGTACATTCTGAAATAAAAAAAGTGACCACAGAAACCTTACGAAAAATGAAATTCGACAAGGAAAAAATCACGATGCTAACCTCTTATGACTTTACAACTGCTAAAATGGTAGATGCGGGTGGTATTGATACTATTCTTGTAGGAGATTCTGCTGCCAATGTTATGGCTGGACACGAAACGACGCTGCCTATTACTTTAGATCAGATGATATACCATACGCAATGCGTTATTAGAGGTGTAGACAGAGCTTTAGTTGTGGCAGACTTACCTTTTGGTACTTACCAAAGCAACCCTGAAAAAGCTTTAGAATCGGCTGTAAGAATGATGAAAGAGGGTGGCGCTCACGCTATAAAAATTGAAGGAGGACAAGAGATTGAAGATTCAATCCGCAAAATTGTAAATGCCGGAATTCCGGTGATGGGACATTTAGGATTAACTCCACAATCTATTTACCAGTTCGGAACTTATAAGGTGCGCGCTAAAGAGGAAGCTGAAGCAGAAAAATTGTTGAAAGATGCTAAACTTTTAGAAGAATTAGGTTGTTTTGCGCTTGTTCTTGAAAAAATTCCTTCTGATTTAGCAAAAAAAGTTTCAGAAAGCATCTCTATCCCAACAATTGGAATTGGGGCAGGTCCACATTGCGATGGTCAGGTTTTGGTGTATCATGATATGGTGGGGATGAATAAAGGATTCTCGCCAAAGTTTCTAAGAAGATATTTGGATTTATATAGTGAAATTACGGGAGCAGTTTCGCAGTATGTAAAAGACGTTAAAGAAGCTAATTTCCCTAACGAAAACGAAAGTTACTAATGAAAAATATGCAAACAATACAGGGAATTATTTCCATAGCAGCCATTATTTGTTTGGTTGCAGGTATGTTCAACCTGTTTACTCCGGAAATCAATGATTTTCTTTACCGAAAATTGTTCTACATTTTAATTGGTGTGAGCTTTATTTTAATGGCACCTTTTATGACGAATAAAAATCTGGCGTATCCGATGTATGCAGCAGGTGCTTTGAGTATTGTTGGAGCGTTGCTTCCAGCCGATAGTCAGTTTGCGAACATTAAAACAATTGGTCTTTTCGCAGGAGTTATCATGTCATTTTTCAGCAGGCCAAGACCAGTTAACAGATAATGATTTTTTTGTAATCATAGAAAGCCCTTTCAGAGTTTTTAACTCTGAAAGGGCTGCTTTTTAATCATAATGGAAGAATTCATAATAGGAATTGTAGCACTATTCGCTTCGGCGCTTACTTTCTTTTCAGGTTTTGGACTTGGGACAATTCTTTTGCCTGTATTTGCAATATTTTTCCCCATAGATTTAGCAGTTGCACTTACAGCAATAGTTCATTTTCTGAACAATATCTTTAAATTATTTCTTACCGTTAAAAATCTTGACAAAGATATTTTGCTAAAGTTTGGTTTGCCTTCTATAGTTGCAGCCTTTATCGGCGCATTGCTTTTGAATTATCTTTCCCATTTGCAACCTTTATTTTCATGGAATTATTCAGGAAAAACATTTGAAGTCACACCAATTAAGCTAATCATTGCTTTATTGTTGATGTTTTTTGCTCTTTTCGATATCATTCCAAAACTTAAAAATTTACAGTTTTCAAAAAAATATTTACCAATTGGAGGTTTGATTAGTGGATTTTTTGGAGGACTTTCCGGACATCAAGGAGCATTACGTTCTGCATTTCTCATCAGAGCCGGACTTCCAAAAGAAACCTTCATCGCCACAGGAATTGCAATCGCTTGTCTAATTGATATTACCAGACTCAGTGTTTATTCTAAAAATATTTTATCGGTAAAAGACACCATTGATTGGAAATTAGTTTTGTTAGCAACCCTTTCTGCATTTATCGGTGCTTTCTTCGGAAACAAATTTTTGAAGAAAATTACCATTGATTCTGTCCAAATGATTGTTTCTGTAGCGTTAATCATTTTTGCCGTATTTTTGGGACTTGGAATAATTTAAAAGTATGGAAGCAGGAAGTGGGAAGTTGGAAGATTCTCAAATAGTCTTTGAAGACAATCACATCATCGTCATCAATAAAAAAGTCGGACAACTGGTTCAAGGCGATAAAACCGGCGATGAATCATTGTTGGATACCATTAAAAATTTCATCAAAAAAAGAGATCAAAAACCGGGAAATGTTTTTCTTGGTTTGGTTCATCGTATCGATAGACCAACTTCCGGATTGGTGATTTACGCCAAAACTTCCAAAGCCTTATCACGTTTAACACAAATGGTTAAAAACCGTGAAATCAAAAAAACATATTGGGCAGTTGTTCCAAAGGAAATGATTCCTCAGAGTCAAAGATTGGTTCATTATCTCCAAAAAAACGAGAAAACCAATAAAGCCACCATTTTTCCAAAAGCAACACCCGGCGCAAAAGAATCTATCTTGAATTATGAGATTATTAAAATTCTTGATAATTTTCAACTCTTGGAAATCGATTTGGAAACCGGACGTCATCATCAAATCCGTGCCCAATTATCAAAAATTGGCGTTCCAATCAAAGGCGACTTAAAATACGGTTCAGCACGTTCTAATCCTGATGGCGGCATTCATCTTCACGCCAGAAAATTAGAGTTTGTACATCCTGTTACCAAAGAAAATGTGAAAATTATTGCTCCGGTTCCGAAAAATGATGCGGTTTGGAAAGCGTGTGAGGAATAAATTTATGATTTCGTAGTCATTACAAATTCGTGAAAATTGATTGGATTGATGATTTTTTCAATCTCGGGGCTATAAGTTTCTGTAAAATTGCTTGGAAAACGGACTTTCTTTTTTTCATTCCACTTGAATTCGTAAGCAGAAATTTTTCCATTTTCTTCTTCTAAATAATCTATTTCCTGTTGAGCGTGAGTTCTCCAGAAATAAGAATTATAAAATTTTCGATGGTAACTCTGTGTTTTCATACGCTCTGAAATCAAGAAATTTTCCCAAAGTTTTCCAACATCATCACGAAGTTCAAGTATATTGAAACTATTAATAATTGCATTTCGAATGCCGTTATCGTAGAAATATATTTTTTTTCCTTTCTTTAATTCGTTTCTCAAGTTTCGGTTGAATCCGGGAAGTCTAAAAATGACGAAAGAACTTTCTAAAATCTGAATATATTTTTCAATTGTAAAATTATCCAGACCTACTATTTGTGATAATTCGTTATAGGAAACCTCATTTCCGAGTTGCAGAGCAAGTGTTTTTAATAGTTTTTCAAGTTTTTCTGGCTTTAGAATCTTTTCCCAATTCAAAATATCCTTATAAAGATAACTTGATGTAAGTTCTTGCAGCCGTTCAATTTCATCGCCGGGATTGTTTACAACTTCCGGATAATAACCGAAAACCATACGAATTTCAAGTAACCTTTTTTCCTCTAAAAATCCGTTATGATTCACCATTTCTTCGAACGAAAGCGGAAAAAGTCGGTACTCCCATTTTCTTCCTGTTAGTGGTTCGTTGATTTTATTTGAAAGTTCAAACGAAGATGAACCCGTAGCAATGACTTTAATCCCGGGAATTTGGTCTATAATTAATTTAATGAGCAAACCAATATTTTCTATTCTTTGGGCTTCATCAATAATCAAGGTTTTTGTTTTCCCTAAAATAGTTTCTAAAAAATCAGAAGTTGGATTGTTTAGCATTAACCGTACGTCGCTTTGGTCTCCATTCCAATAAGTGATAGGTTGCTGAAAGTTGACTTCATTTTGTTTTATAAATGTACTTTTTCCAACTTGTCTCGGTCCTAAAATAATGATCGCTTTCGAGTCAGTCAATCTTTTTTTAAATTGCGATTCTATAGTTCTTGATATCATAATCGCAAATTTAATATAAATTTTTCGATTCTATTCTAAAATTTAATATAAATATTTCGATTCTATTCTAAAAATTAATATGAAATTTTAGAATCTAAAGTTTTATAAAATAAAAATTACCACAAATACACACAAAAATCATTCGTGTATTCGTGGCAAACTTTATTAAATTTTATCCTATTGATTCGGCATTCCCGAATCTTCTTTTTTATCTTTCTGTAATAAATTAGGGTCTTCCTTCGCCAATTTATTTTTTGTTGGAATTTTATAATTTACTGAAATTCCGAAATTTTGAGCATCAAAATTATTGCCTAAATAAAGATTGGAATTGTTATAAAGTGTCGTCACCGCATTTTTATTGGTTCTTAAAACATCGTTCGCAAAAGCCGATAATGTTAAACGATCATTCATAAACTTTTTGGTGAGTGTAATGTCCAAACTGTTCATCCAAGGTTTTTCCATTCGATAGTAGTACCAGTTTCCTTTGGTCATTGTTGCGTAATTCATTACCAATTTCACATCTTTTGGTAAGATAAACTGTGACATAATATTGAAAATCCAGAAGCCTTTATTGGCATTATCAGGCAATTCGTGCAACTGATAACCTGTGTAAACGTAAAGGAAATTCATTTTATCAGGATTTACATTGAATTTCATTGTCTCTTTTAAACCTTTCGTAAAGAGCATATATGGAATCGGCAATCCAACATTGAAATTGTGAATTTTCATAGAATTGACGTTCAAAAATCCGTTGGATGCTAAATACGCTGGTTTTCCGTTAATAACAGGCTGTTCCGGAAAGAAATATTTTTTCTCTACAAATTGTATCGATTGATTTTCGGCAATGCTGAGGTTGTAACCAATAAATGCATAATCAAACATCGAGATTTTAGCTTCAAAATTATTGTAAATCGTCGGTTGAAGATTCGGGTTTCCACCAAAACTGATGTTTCCGTTTTGATAATTGGTGTTATTCGGATTCAACCACGACACATTCGGCAGTTGTATTTTTCGGTTGTAATTCAAAGCAAAATAAACTTTCGGCACAAAATTGTACTGAACACTTGCATTCGGAAATAAACTGAATTTTTTGAACGGAATTAAATCTTTTGTCAGTGTCGAAGTTTGCAAATCCAACGTTTTTCCTGAAATTTCGTAGGCTTCGGCTCTGGTTCCCAAAATGAAATCAAATTTTTTCTTCTTCATCTGCAATTCTGCATAAGTAGAAGTGGTTTGTCTTTGATATTCTAAATTGGTTTTTCCGAAAAATTGCGTGTCGTAATCTAATCTCTCAAAAATGCCACCTAATGAAATTTTACCTTCATCCATAATTTTTAAAGGCTGAGAAAAATCCACTTTAAAAGCGGCGACACTTTGTCCGGAAGTGGTTTCCAAAGGCGTGTTTACAGTTGTATTATTTACCGTTCGGTTTCCGTCCAAAGTATAATCGGAATTGAATTTTGTAAGGCTCACATTAAAATCTAATTTCTTATTTCGGTCATCAAATTTTACTTGATACGTCGTGCTGAAATCGTGTCGCCAATTGATGGTTTTTCCTAAGTCGTGTGTGGTGTAATCTATGGTCTGATATTGATAATTCGGCGAAGTTCCGGTTCTTGTGGCGATAAATCCGGAACTGTTGTTATCCGTATCATTATTATTTTGATTTAAATCATAATTAAATAACAATCGGTCTTTTCCAATATCAAACGTGAGGGCTGATTTCACAAAATATCCTCTTTGAATTTGGTCGGTAAAAACGTGGGAAATCTCATCAATAATGGATTCTCTGAAACCTTCTCTGTAATTTTGCCCAAAGTTGAGTTGCCAACCGAATAATTTATTTTTTGAATTTAATAATAATGAATGATTGGTTCTGTTACGAAATTTATCGTAATTGCTAAACGCATATCTTCCTGAATACGTTGCAGAAAGATATTTTTGTGCATTTTTATTGGTAATAATATTGATAATCGCACCACCGGAAGTTGCCGGAAATTCCGCTCCAGGTTGTGTTACAATTTCCACACGCTCTACAGAATTTGCAGGCATTCCTTCCAAAAAGGCTTGCAATTGATTTCCGCCGATTCCGAGAGGTCTTCCGTCCATATAAACATCCAACATTTTTCCTTGATACATCATTCCTGCAACATCGGAAACAATGAGTCCTGGAAGTTTTTTCATCCCTTCCATTAAATTTCCATTGTTAAGATGTGGCTGCTCGGAAAAGTCGAAAATTGTTCTGTCGGCTTTTTGTTCTACGGCTTTTTTGGTTTTTACAATCGTAACCTCGTCTATTTTGGTTTCTTTTTCTGTGGGTTTTTGTTGTGCAAAATAAAAATTGGAGGACAGAAAAAGTCCTGCTATCAGTAAATGTTTATGCTTCATAATGATTTATCTACTGCATTAGACAACTCAAAACAGAATTTGTTACTTTTGGAACAAACATTTAATAAATTTTAACAAAAAACCGCTGAAAAGCATCACTAAACCAAATATTGTCATCGTGATAGTGATTAGAAACATAATAAACTACTTGCGTTCTGAAATGGATTTCAATCCGGTAAATTGCTTTTGAAAGAATATTTTTTAAATCAAAATCGAAATAATATAATGCAATGATGTTATCAAGATAAATGTTCTTTTCAAATATGTGAGTTTTTTCGTTCTGAAAATAATACCAATAGAAACCTAATCTATAATAACCAATATCAAGGAGATGCTTTTTTGCTTTTTCTTCATCGATGATAATAAGCCCTCCCTTTATTAATAGGCTTAAGACCAGAACAAATTTATAAATTTGTTCTCAAATGCCGATTAAATATAGCAAATTAAGCGATTACGAGATCAAAAAAATTGTGAAGTGCTTTTGCAGTGATATTGACGCCACAAA
>JAEXAR010000022.1 GCA_023394415.1 Bacteroidota bacterium | reverse complement strand
GTTTATCTTAAATATTTTCAAATCTTTTAAAAATCTTTGATTGCCTTGCGTTTATATATTTCTCACAGATTTCACAGATTACACAGATTTAGAAACCTTGTATTTCCTCGTAGAACATCTTCGATGTTACTTTGTTTATCTTAAATATTTTCAAAGTTTTTAAACAAATCTTTGTTTGCCTTTGCGTTTATAAATTTCCCACAGATTTCACAGATTACACAGATTTAGAAACCTTGTATTTCCTCGCAAAACATCTTTGATGTTCCTTTGTTTATCTTAAATTGTTTTCAATTATTTGTTTGCCTTTGCGTTAAAAAATTAGTGCATTCGTGGCAAATTATCTATTTTTGAAAGATATGAAAGAACAAATCTCCCAATTTTTCAACAACCTCGGATTGTTCAGTCCGTTGGATTTTACAGACCCGGTAACGTATTTTATTCCCGGATTTATTTTGTTGATTTTGGGCGAAACTTTTCTTTATCAAATTCCACAAAAACTGTTTACCAAAAAATTGGTGAAAGATGAACTTTCAAGTATTGGTCTTGGATTAGGTGCCGTTTTATTGGATTTTGGGATGAAAGCAATCTCACTCTCCTACTTTTTCTGGATTTATAATAATTTTAGATTAACCGATGTTTTTGGTGTTGGCGAACTTTCCAATTTATTATCATTAAAATGGAATTTGGAACATTGGTGGTTGTGGATTTTGGTGCTGATAGTTCAGGATTTCGGATTTTATTGGCATCATCGTTTGAGTCATAAAATCCGTTTGTTTTGGACGGGACACGTCAATCATCATTCGGCGAAACATTTGAGTTTTGCAATTGCGCTGCGACAAGGTTGGTTCGAGATTGTTTATCGTGATATTTGGTACATTCCATTTATCATTATTGGTTTTCATCCGTTGATGATGGCGATGATGCATCAGTTTAACCTTATTTTTCAGTTTTGGCCTCATACAGATGCGATTGGAAAATTAGGCTGGTTTGATAAAATTTTCAATTCGCCAAGCAATCATCGTGTTCATCATTCCCGGCAAATTGAAGAACTCGACAAAAATTACGGAGGAATTTTAATGATTTGGGACCATCTTTTCGGCACTTATCAATCTGAAAAATCGGTAAAACACGATTATGGAATTTTGGCTAATGACCACAGTTACAATGTCTTTCATATTGTTTTTGATGAATTTGGAAATATGGTAAAAGATGTAAAAAACGCACCCAATTTAAAATCAAAACTAATGTACATTTTCAACGCTCCCGGTTGGAAACACGCCGGAAAAGATGAGCGAATTTCTACACTTCAAAAAAACTTACAATAACTAATTGTTAAAAAATCATAATAATTTTTATTAAAAATATAATTGATTTATTTTTGTGACATATTGAAAAATTAATGGAGCATTTTGAAAGTTGGAAGGATTTACTAAATCCTGAATTTTATATAAAACTTGGGGGATTTTGGTTAATTTTATTTATCGTTTTTGCTGAAACGGGTCTTTTTGTAGGTTTTTTTCTTCCAGGAGATTCTTTACTTTTCGTGTCAGGAATTTATGCTCAAGAACTCATTGCCGAAACTTTTGGTGGTACCGGAAGTGATTTTCTGGATACTACATTATTAGCTACCTGTGTTGCCATTGCAGCAATTATTGGTAATGAAGTGGGTTATTGGTTTGGTGTAAAAGCAGGACCTTCACTTTACAAGAGAGAAGACTCTATGTTTTTTAAGAAAAAATATCTTTTTCAAGCTCACGATTTTTTTGAAAAACATGGTGCTTTAGCTGTTATTATGGCAAGATTTTTACCTATTGTAAGAACGTTTATGCCGATTGTTGCAGGAATTGTAAAAATGGATAAAAAAGAATTCTTGAGAGATAATATTATTGGGGCTTTCCTTTGGGCTTTTTCATTAATCTATGCAGGTCATTACCTCAATGAACTTTTCAAAACACAATTTAATATTGATTTGAAAACCCATTTGGAAATGATTATCATCATTATTGTTTTAATCACAACCTTGCCGATACTGATTAAATTTGTTTTTGGAAAAAAAGAAGACAACCAGGATTCTCCGAAAGTATAATTTTAAAAAAATTAGATATTAAAAGTCCTTCAGTGAAGGACTTTTTGTTTGCTTAAATTTTAATATTTTTGAAGAAATAATTCTAAAAATGAAAAATCTTAGTTTCCTTTTTATTTTGGTTTCATTAATGTTTTCAGCACAAAAAAAATATGTTTTGGTTATACATGGTGGTGCAGGAACAATTACCAAAGAAATGATGACGCCCGAAAAAGAAAAAGCGTACCGAACTGAACTCGAAAACGCTCTGAAAGCCGGTTTTGCTGAATTACAGAAAGGAAAAACATCCATAGATGCTGTACAAGCCTCGATTGTTATTATGGAGAATTCTCCACTTTTCAATGCAGGAAAAGGCGCTGTTTTCACACACGAAGGTAAAAATGAACTCGACGCTTCCATTATGTACGGAAAAGATAAATCTGCAGGTGCAATTGCAGGCGTTCACACCATCAAAAATCCGATAAAAGCAGCTATTGCAGTAATGCAAAAATCAGAACACGTACTGCTTTCCGGAAAAGGTGCTGAAGAATTTGCAAAATTGCAGAAACTTGAACTCGTAGACCCAAAATATTTCTGGACAAAAGACCGTTGGAACGGACTTCAAAAAGCCTTAGAAAAAGAAAAACTAAAGAAATCAACCACACAAAATTCTAAAAAACCGAATTATTTGGAAATTGATCAAAAATTCGGAACCGTAGGTTGTGTCGCCATTGATAAAGACGGAAATATCACTGCCGGAACTTCCACCGGAGGAATGACGAACAAAAGATGGAACAGAATCGGAGACTCTCCTATTATCGGTGCCGGAACTTACGCCAATGAACAAGTTGGAATTTCCGGAACAGGTTGGGGCGAATATTTCATACGTTCAACTGCTGCAAGAACAGTTGCTGCAAAAATGGAATATCAAAACAAAGACATCAAAACCGCAACCCAAGAAGTAATTTCAGAAATTGGAAAAATGGGTGGTGATGGTGGACTTATAGCACTTGACAAAAATGGTAATATCGCAATGGAAATGAACACTGCCGGAATGTATCGCGGGGCTATTACAGATAAAGGCGAGATTGAGATTTACATTTATAAGTAAGATGGAAGTCGGAAGTCTGAAGATTGGGTGAAAATAGATTTTAACATTGAGTGAATCGTGAATGATGAATTTTAAATGGTAAATAGTTAATGGTGAAAAGTGACAAATAACTTTAAACGACAGAAGTTGAACTTGAAACCTGAAACTTGAAACTTGAAACTTTAGACATTAGACAAATAAAATGACATTCAAAATCGATAAAATTGAAGATTGGCAAATAGTTGTGGATGAAATTCTGCCTCAACTTAAGCATAATATTCTGCTTCTGAAAGGGAATCTTGGAGCGGGAAAAACGACTTTTACTCAGTTTTTATTAAAAAAATTGGGTAGTTCAGACGAGGTTTCCTCACCTACTTATGCGATTGTAAACGAATATCATACCCCGAAAGGAAATGTTTTCCATTTCGATCTGTACCGAATGAAATCTATCAGCGAAGTGTATGATATTGGTATGGATGAATATCTAGATAATGCTTACCTGTGTATTATTGAATGGCCTGAGATTTACGAATATGACCTTCATGAACTTGCTCATCACACGATGACCATTGAAAATACTGGCGATTATCGGGAGGTGAATTTCGGATAAAAAATTTAAGTTTAATTCTTATAGTATCCTTATCTTTGCTCATTAATTCATTCAACTTTTTTATAATGAGCGGAACGATTTTCACCCCTTTCAAAGAAGAAGATTTATTGCCCAAAGAAGAAAAACTGGAGGTGGTAAAAAAAGGAAAAAAATTCACCATTGGGATTCCTAAAGAAACCTGCCTGAATGAGCGTAGAACCTGTATAACACCAGACGCAGTGCAGGTTTTAGTAGACAATGGTCACGAAATTATTATTGAATCTGAAGCCGGAAGAGGTTCTTTCTTCACAGATCAACAATTTTCCGAAGCCGGAGCCAGAATTACCAATGATCCAAAAGAAGCTTTCGGACAGGACTTGGTACTAAAAATCAATCCTCCAACTTTAGAAGAAATTGAGTATCTAAAACCTGAAACTTATCTGGTTTCTGCCCTTCAAATCAATTTAAGAGATAAAGAATATTTCAAAAAACTGGCTGAAAGAAAAGTAAATGCTATTGCCTTTGAATTCATTGTAGATGATTATCAGCAACTTGCCTTGGTAAGACTCATCGGTGAAATTGCAGGAACAGCATCAATTCTTTATGCTTCAGAACTTTTAGCACTATCTAACGGATTAATGCTTGGTGGAATTACAGGTGTTCGTCCAACAGAAGTCGTGATTATTGGTGCAGGAATTGTAGGAGAATTTGCCACAAAAGCCGGAATTGGTTTAGGCGCAAATGTCAAAATTTTCGACAATTCGCTTTCAAAATTGAGAAGACTGCACACTTTGATTGATGCACGTGTTCCAACCTCAATCATCGATCCGAAGGAACTTTCAAAAAGCTTAAGACGTGCAGATGTTGTAATAGCAGCATTACCTAGAATGAATCAGTGCCCGATTGTAACGGAAGATATGGTACTGAAAATGAAGAAAGGCAGCGTTATTATCGACGTTACTATTGACAATGGAAAAGCCATTGAAACTTCAGAACTAACCTCCCTCGATAACCCGTATTTTATAAAACACGATGTGATACATTGTGCACTGCCAAACATCACATCCAGAATACCGAGAACGACAACCAAAGCTATATCAAATTTTTTCCTCTCTTATCTTCTAAATTATGATGAGGAAGGTGGTTTTGACAATATGTTGGTTCATAAAAAACAGATGAAAGACAGCCTTTATATGTACAAAGGTCGACATACCAAAAAATCCATCTGCGACAGGTTTGATCTTACTTATCACGATATTAATCTCTTGATATTTTAATTTTTTTAATGAAAATTCTTTGAATATCAATTTCAAGGAATGAAATAATATGCGTAAACTTAAATTTTATCTAATTGGATTAATTCCGGGACTTTTATTCGTTTTTTTTATTCTCAATAAAAAAGGTGCAACCTGTTCGGGATATTTACCAAACAGTCGTGTAATTGCAGAAATATTGAGCAAAGATTTTATATATTCTGAAAGCTTTAAAAACGAGATGTCAGCAAATCGGGTGGATGAAAAATTTCTTAAAGACAGTATTATTACCAAAGGAGAAATAGATTTTACCAGAAGCCACGCCCAGAAAGTTCCCTGCCCAGATTATATGTTGGTATATCCTGAGAAAAATCCAAAATATGAGATTACTTTTGAGAAATGTAAAGACGGCGTTACCTTTAAAACTTTAAAAAAACTAAAATAAGCTGTTATGTTTGGAAAGAAAACTTCAGAACTTTCGCTGGAAGAACTCAAAAAAATAAAAAAAGCAACAACTGTTTTGCTTATCGGAATTGCTATCGTTTGGATTTTCATATTGGGATATATGAATGCAAATGGTAATAAAAATTTTACCGTATTTATCGCTGTTGCTGTTGCGACAATGATTCCTAATTACATCAGTATTATGAACATTTCCAACGAAATAAAGAAAAGAGAACAAAACAAATCCTAGATTTATAAATGAAGATTGCAATTATTGGTGTTGGATTAATAGGTGGTTCTCTTGCGTTGAAACTTCGTGAAAAGAAAATCGCCAGTTTTATTTATGGCATTGATAAAAGTGAAGAGCATCTTCAGGAAGCACTTGATTTAAAGATTATTGATGAAAAATCTGAT
Source organism: Bacteroidota bacterium (assembly GCA_023394415.1). GTDB lineage: Bacteria > Bacteroidota > Bacteroidia > Flavobacteriales > Weeksellaceae > Planobacterium. The sequence goes on along the minus strand of JAEXAR010000022.1, from coordinate 36,719 downwards.
TTTAAAACCGGAATTAAAAATTCTGACCTTATCATCATCGCAATTCCAGTAGATTCTGCTAGAAAAATTCTTCCGGAAATCTTAGATCAAATCAATGAAAATCAAACGGTAATGGATGTTGGCTCTACAAAATCCGGAATTGTAAATGCCGTTAAAAATCATCCGAAAAGAGACCGTTACGTTGCATTCCATCCGATGTGGGGAACGGAAAACAGCGGACCAAAATCAGCACAAATAGACAGTTTTTCTGGTAGAGCTGCTGTCATTTGCAATAAAGAACTTTCCGCAGAAGATGCTTTGAAAACTGTAGAAAAGATTGCCGAAAATTTAGAAATGAATGTACTTTATATGGATGCGGAAGCACACGACATTCATACCGCTTACATCTCACATATTTCACATATTACGTCCTATGCTTTAGCCAACACTGTTTTAGAAAAGGAACGTGAAGAAGATACGATTTTTCAGTTGGCGAGTTCTGGTTTTTCGAGCACTGTGCGTCTGGCAAAATCGCATCCGGAAATGTGGGTGCCAATCTTCAAACAGAATAAAGAAAATGTATTGGATGTGTTGAATGAGCACATCACGCAATTACGAAAATTTAAATCTGCTTTAGAAAAAGAAAATTACGAATTGCTAGAAGAACTGATTAAAAATGCTAATAAAATAAGACCAATACTGGAAAACAAAAAACAATAAAAGCGCCTCAATGAAGCGCTTTTTATTATATTTTAGATTGTCTAAAATTTCAGTTGAACACCAAAACCTCTTCCATCTGCCAAAACTTCATATTCTTGGATATTCAAAATCTTTGCTGACTTATAATTATTCACCGCTTTTTTCATATTAGAATGTCCTATAACTTTAAGGATTCCACCAACTCCCATTGCTCCAAGACCTATTATTAAAGGTACCGGAGAACCTTTGGATTCTGCCGTGGAATAAGGTTCCGATACAGATACAGATTTAGATTGAGAAAGATTAATAATACCGCCTGTAATAAAGCAAGCAGCACCACCTGCGAGAAATAAATTTCCGGTGGAGTTAGCCTTTTTCCCCGAAAGATAAAGCGAATCGTTGTTTTGCAGAAGATAATTCTTAATGTCTTTATCATTCGTCAACTTCTGACTAATTTTGGCTTCGGGTTGTTTAGTTGTTTCAGAACTAGAATAATTTACAGCTCCTTCTGTGTCTGCATATTCTATTGATTTTATTGAATTGTCATACAAAAATTCATTGGTATTGGTCTTTAAATTATAGTAATTCACTTTACCATTTTCATACTTAAGGTTGGTGTATTCTATAGTCTGATTGGTAACTGTAACAATTTTTCCCTTTTTAGAACTGGCAGGAATTTGAATTTGTGAATAATAAACAGAAAACACCAAAAGCGAAAACACCAATAAAACTCTTTTCATAGGATTTTAATTTAAAGAAACAAATTTAGAATTAAATCTTAAAAATCAACCAAAAAGTTGATATGAAATTTGTCAATAATATTTCACTTTAAAACCTTAGTTTAGAGGTTGCGTTCAAAACAATAACCTTGTCAAGGTTTAGAACCTTGACAAGGTTAAAAAATGCGGTTAATAAAAAGTCTATTGCTTAATTTAGTTTAACATTCTGCAACGTTTACAGCAATCGCCAAACCTCCTTCTGATGTTTCTTTAAACCTTTCGTTCATACTTTGTGCCGTATCCCACATAGATTGTATCACCTCATCCAGAGTTACCCTTGCTTTTGTAGGATCACTTTCAATAGCAATATTGGCTGCTGTTATGGCTTTCATTGCTCCCATAGAATTTCTTTCGATGCAAGGTATCTGAACAAGTCCTGCAATAGGATCGCAAGTCATCCCAAGGTGATGTTCCATAGCAATTTCTGCTGCCATTAAAACCTGTCCGGGACTACCACCCATAATTTCTGTTAAACCTGCAGCTGCCATTGCGGAAGAAACGCCTACTTCTGCTTGGCAACCTCCCATTGCTGCGGAAATAGTTGCATTTTTCTTAAATAAAGTACCTATTTCACCTGCTACCAATAAAAAGCGGATAATATCTTCGTCAGTTGTAAATTGAGTAAACGCCTGCGAATACATCAAAACTGCCGGTATAACACCACTTGCACCATTAGTTGGAGCTGTGATAATTCTTCCGAAACTTGCATTCTCCTCGTTCACGGCAAGTGCAAAACAGGATACCCATTTGTTGATATTATTAAATGTTTCTTCTGCCTCTACAAGTAATTTAAACCATTCATCGATATTGCTGTAAGATTTTCCTTCGAGCAGTTTTTGGTTTAGTCCAGCTGCTCTTCTAGTTACGTTTAAGCCTCCCGGTAAAACGCCTTCCTTATTCACGCCTTTGTAAATACATTCTTTAATCTGTTTCCAGATATAAAGGGCTTCGGCATTGGTTTCTTCTTTGGTGCGCCAACTTTCTTCGTTCAGATAAACCAAATCCGAAATACGGTTCAAATTTAATTTTTCAATATATTTTAAAATGGAATCTCCGTTATGGCAAGGGTAAAGCGTACGAATACAATGCGACTCGATAGAATTTTCTTCTTTAGTTGCCACAAATCCTCCACCTACAGAATAGTAATCCTGCTCCAGAACCAATCCGCTGTTTAATACTGCTTTGAAAATCATTCCGTTCGGATGAAAATCAAGAGATTTTTTCATATTTAAAACCAAATGCTTTCCATATTGGAAATTAATGAGTTTCTCACCACCGAGATGAAGTTGGTTTTTGGATTTTATTTCTTCAATTTTATCGTCAATCTTTGTAGTATCGATGAGTTTGAAATTTTCTCCGGATAATCCAAGCACTCCGGCAATATCAGTACCATGACCAATTCCCGTTTTAGCCAACGAACCAAAAAATTCAACATAAACCTCCTCTACATCCTGTATCGAATGATTTCTTCTTATTAAATCTAAAAACATCTCGGCCGCATTCCAAGGTCCCATTGTGTGAGAACTTGAAGGTCCGATTCCTACTTTTATAATCTCAAAAACTGATATTGACTGCATTTCTTATCTACATAAAGCACAAATATAATCATTATGCAGCACACGATAAAAGACGTTGCATTGTCATAAATGAACTTATAAAAATTATTTGAAAATTTTCTCAAGAATGAGGGAAACCTCTTTGTGTTTAGTAGCCGGAAAAAGATGTGTGCCACCCTTTATGACATAATCTGGCTTGCTGTTTTTTATTGGGAAAACAATGTCTTTATCTCCCATTATCTGCACAACATCGGGAATTTCATCGCATTTCCATGCAGATATTTTCTCGATGCTCCATTTCAAATAATAAGGATCACGCATTCTGAAATAATCTAAAACTTTAGGATTTTTAGGATCAAAAAACGCTCTAATATAAGAATACAAAACCGACGATTGATCATTGAATATTTTTTGTGGAAGATACTTCGGAAGACCTGTAATTTCGCCCATTTTAATAAAACGGGATTTTTCTTTATCAGAACGGATGCTTCCCATAATCACTACTTTTTCTGCAGGTTTTATTTTATGAATTTCCTGTACCATAATACCACCAAAAGAATATCCTAAAAGATAAAACGGTTCAGAACCATCAATTCTTTCTGCCATCTTCTGAACATAATGCTCAAAGGATTCATTAAGATCAGGAATGAGCCAATCAAGAAATACGATATCCAGTTCTTCAGGGAATTTTAATTTTTCAAGAACTTTAAAATCTGCACCGAGACCACTGATAATGTAGAGTTTCATAATTAAAAAAAAAATAAAAAGAATTTTTACTGCGCTGTAAATTTAATTCTCATTTCCACTTCTTTAGCAATCAACATATCCTCAAAAGTTTCATATTTCAAATCGAAATCGCGGCGATTAAATTTAAAAATAGGCGTGATAACAGAGACCGAGTTTCCGTTTACCAGAATGTTGGCAGGAAAAGAAATTTTCTTCGTAATGCCCTTTATTGTTAAATTTCCAGTAACAATGCTGTTATTTTTAGAGTCTGAACTTTTCTTTACTGAAAGAATTTTGAAAAATACTGTTGGAAATTTTTTTACATTAAAAAAATCATCGCTTTTCAGGTGTCGCTCCAGCATATCTTTGTTTTTATCATCCTTCATATCATCGGCAACAATCGTATTCATATCCATAATAAAGTTACCTGCAATAATTTCATTTTTTGAATTCAAAGTAACATCTCCCGCCTTTAATATAACTGTACCAAAGTGAGCAAAGGATTCTGCTTTAAGGCTTTTGTAAGATTTCCAGAAGATTTCGCTGCTGGTTACTTTTTTATTTTGAGCTGATAAAATGCTACCGACAAGAATCAAAAGCATAAGCCAATTTTTCATTTCAATAAGATTTATTCAAATTTAACTAAAAATAAAAAACCTCTGCCTAAAAACAGACAGAGGTTCCCATTAACACTTAAAAAAAACTATTTTGCGGTAATGTCTACCTTCATATCTACATCATCTTTTATTATCACGTCTTGCATTGTTGATTTGTATGCGATATCGAATTTCTGTCTATCGAAGCTGAATTTATCAGAAACCAATCTTACCACACCTTTATTTACGGTAATTACAGCCGGGAAAGAAACAGGATTAGTCTTGTTTTTCGCAGTTAAATTTCCGTTTACCTGATATTTGTTACCGGCAATCTTCTTTACAGATGTAATCTTGTACACTGCTGTTGGAAACTTATTAGTCTCGAAGAAGTCGCCATTTTTCAGGTGATTGTTTAGTTTTGCTTGATATTCTCCAGTAAGATCGGTTGCGTTGATGGAGTTCATATCTAAAACAAAAGTTCCGCCTACAACATTGTTACCTTTCAATACCACATTTCCTGATTTTACTGCTAATGTTCCGGTGTGTTGTGATGCTTCAGTTTTAGCAATTTTATAACCCCACCAATTTACATTTGATGCTACAACTTTTTTTGTTTGTCCGAATGCAAGTCCACTTACTAAAAGCGCTCCTAAGATTAAGTTTTTCATTTATAAAAATTATTTTGATACAAAAATATAGTGTAAAATTTAAAATTTTATTGATCTATGATAAGAAAAAAGCCTTACAGGAAGTAAGGCTTTAATATTTTTTATTGATTTTCTGATTCTATAAAAGTTCCGTAATAGGCGGCACCTTCTATGATTTCTTTTTCGTTCCTTAAGATATAAATAGGAATGTCTTTCAGCAAATGCTCCATCCTATCAGAAATTTTGAAGTCTTTATAAAATTTCTCATTATCTATAAGACTATAAATCTTATCCGTAATTTCACCAGTGATAATAAGACCACCAGTTGCTTTAAGTTTTAACACTAAATTATTAGCTTCTCGTGCCAAGAATTCTAGAAACATATCAACAGTAAGATTGATAAGTCTTGAGGATTTTTCTTTACCAAAACTCGCAACCACATCCAAGAAATCTTCTGTCTGCATTTTTTCAGTAAGTTCTTTATCTTCATTATGCCTTCCTACATCACGCAAAAACCTATAAATATTGTAAAAGCCTTCCTTATTTAAAACGCTTTCCCAAGTTACAATGCCATAAATTTTATTCAGAAACTGATAAAACTGTATCTCAAAATCGGTACGTGGAGAAAACTCGCTGTGTCCTCCTTCGGTTGCAAAAGGACGCAAATTTTCACCATCATAAAACAATCCGGCTTCACCTAGACCATTACCTGGAGCCAAAATGGCAACATTTCCTCTTGATTTATTTTTTGATGAATGAATAATTTCAAATTTATTATCATACACATCTGCCAAGCTGTAAGCGGTAGCTTCAAGATCATTAATTAAATAGGCTTTTTTGAAATCGAGATTCTTACGCACTTTTTCTGCCTCAATAATCCACGGTAGGTTGTCGGTTTCACATTTGCCTCCAATTACAGGTCCGGGAACTGCGATAGAAATATGATCGGTTCCAGAAATATTATGTTCAGCAATAAATTCTTTTGCCATTTCGGAAAAGGAGCTGTAATCTTCGGTGTTGTATTCTTTTTCAATGGTTTGCTCTATATCTCCATCAGTGCAGTTGTATAATGCAAGTTTGCTTTTTTTCCTGCGTAAATCTGCTGCAATTACAGAAGTCTTTTTATTAGTAGGGCATTCTCTGCCTGGTAGATATAAAGGGAATTTCGTTTTGGCGCACATATAATAAGTGTTTACTCGTAAAGATAAAAAATAAATGTTTTAGGTTGCAAAAAAAAACTTCCCAATATTTTGGGAAGTTCATTTGATATCTGTGTGATGATTATTTTCCTAAAGGAATGTTGTAAGAAATACCTGCTCCTAAAGCACCAGCACTGTATTTTTGATTACCGATTTGTCCTTTATCACCAGTAAATACTTTTTGGTATTGTAGTGCAAAGTTCCAATCTTTGTTGTGGTAACCAATTTCCGGCTTAATGTATAAACCTCCATCTGGTCTTGCTACTGTAGAGTTAGAAGCTACTTGCTTATCACCTGTAATGAATCCGTAACCTAAATCAGTTCCTAAATAAAAACCAGTTTGTTTTGGATAAACTCTAATTAAAGCAGCTACAGGAACTACACCAAAGTCATTATTAGTAACTCCATTGTTATCTTTACCAAAATAATGCGTATAACCTGTTGCTAAACCAATACCGAATCCCGGAGTTGCAAGGTTCTGATAAGCTAAATCAACACCTGCAGCTGCAGAAGCGTTTTCTGCTGGCAATGCAACACCTGCGTTAGCACCAATTTTAATCATATTTGTCATATCTGCACTCTGTGCACTTACTAAACCTGCTGTTGCTAATCCTAATACTAAGATTGATTTTTTAATTGTTTTCATAATTTTAAATTTTACTCTTTTAAATTTTAAATTTTACTTCTCATATCCTTGAAAACATTGTGCCAAAATTGGAATTATGAATTTTCAAAATCACTTTAATCTTAATAAAATATTGATTTCCAATAAATTACAAATTAAACAAGAGTTTAAATTCTGAAATATTTTAGAGAAATTCTACAACAATTTTTTGCTTTTTAAAAGGAATAAAATAAAAAAACTCCACAAATTTGTGGAGTTGAAAGTTATTTATCACGTAAATTTTTAACTTAAACCGGTGATAATGCCATTTCTATCAATATCCATACCTTCTGCTGCTGGTATATTAGGTAATCCCGGCATTCGCATCATATCACCAAGAATTGGAATAACGAATCCTGCTCCTGCTGCAAACTCAAATTCCCGAACGGTTACTTTAAAATTGGTTGGTCTTCCGATTTTGGTTTCATCATCAGTTAAGGATTTCTGGGTTTTAGCCATACAAATCGGCAGTTTATCAAAACCTAACTCATAAATTGTTTTTAGTTGAGCTTTAGATTTTTGAGAGAAATTAACACCATCTGCACCATAAATCTCTTTGGCAATGGTTTCAATTTTATGTTCAATCTTATCTTCTGCATTATATAAAGGTTGAAAATCGTTACCACAATTGGCAGTACAATACACCACTTCTTTTGCAAGTTCCTTCATTCCTTCACCTCCGTGAACGAATTCATCGGCAAGGATTGCTTTCACACCAAGCTTTTCACATTCATTTTTTACAAATTCAATTTCATCATCGGCATCCGTTGCAAAATGATTAATCGCAACAATAGGTTTCAGGCCAAATTTCAAACCGTTTTCTAAATGTTTTTTAAGGTTATCTATACCGTTTTTCACAAATTGAAGGTTTGGTTTGTCATACTCCCCTTTCTTCGTAGCACCACCGTGATAACGCAAAGCACGTATCGTTGCCACAATTACATATGCATCGGGCTTCATTTTTCCGTAAAGACATTTAATATGCAGAAATTTTTCAGCACCCAAATCTGCTCCGAAACCTGCTTCAGTTACAACATAATCTGCTAAAGAAAGTCCGGTTTTTGTAGCAATAATCGTATTTGTTCCCTGTGCGATATTGGCAAAAGGTCCTCCATGCAAAATTGCAGGGTTGCCTTCTAAAGTTTGTACCAAATTAGGTTTTATAGCATCTTTCAGGAGAATTGCCATAGCACCTTCAGCTTTTAAATCTCTGGCAAAAACTGGTTTTTTATCGAAAGTGTAGCCTACAAAAATATTTCCTAACCGATTTTTTAGATCTTCAAAATCTTTAGAAAGACAAAGAATTGCCATTACTTCGGAAGCCGGTGTAATATTGAAGCCTTCTTCACGTGTAATTCCGTTATTGGAACCTCCCAAACCTACAACTATATGGCGAAGAGAACGGTCATTCATGTCCATTACTCTTTTCCAAACAATGGTTCTTGGATCGATGTTTAATGAGAATTTTTTGTTCTGAAGATTATTATCAATTAAAGCTGAAAGTAGGTTGTTGGCTTTTTCGATAGCGGCAAAATCACCCGTAAAATGCAAATTAATATCCACCATCGGAATGACCTGTGCATAACCGCCACCAGCAGCACCACCTTTTATCCCGAAAACAGGACCTAAACTTGGCTCACGCAGAACAGCAATTGCTTTTTCACCAATCTTATTCAGTCCGTCGCAAAGTCCTACAGAAACGGTAGTTTTACCTTCACCTGCGGGAGTTGGATTGATGGCTGTAACCAAAACGAGTTTTGATTTTTTAATCTTTTCTTCGTCAATATATTTTAAAGGAATTTTGGCTTTGTATTTTCCGTAATACTCCAAATCATCACGGTCAATCCCTATTTTGTCAGCAATTTCTCTAATATGTTTGATATCTGCACTTTGCGCAATCTCTAAATCTGTAGGAAAACTCATGTTTACTTTTTTTGGTTATTCAAATTTAATGAGATACCGATTTAAAAAAAAATTTTAACCAATGCTAAAAGTCATCTTTGCACGAAATCACTTTTGAGACAAGGGATCATTAGAAAACAATATACCTTCCCAACCAAATTTCATGAAATTTCTAATGTTTTGATGATCTTCACCTTCAGGAGTCTTCAAAACATCATTATAATATTCAGCAAAGAGTTTTAGAGTGTCTTCTTTGGAGAGGTTGTGAAGTTTGGCATAACTGAAAACCTTACTTGAACCGTTGTTTTGATTTTCTTCATTGTATAACTCACCATTTTTAAAGGATGAAGGTGTAAAGTCGTAATGCTGATCAATGTAAGCAATAACGTCTTTTAAAGAAAAATCTTTATTGGAAGTGTTGAACATAATTTTTTTTTCAAAAATAAAGATTTAATAAATAAAAAACCCACCGTTTTTGGTGGGTTTTATGATTATGGCGCAGTTCTTTGTGCCATCGTTTTTTCCTGTTGTTTGCGGGTTTGCTTTTCTTCGTATTTTTTTACAATATAACCTACTACGAAAGGCGCTGCCCACATCAAAATTCTTCTTAAAAGTACTGGGTTCATATTTTATTTGTTTTGTTAGGACAAATTTAGCAAATCTTGTACCGAAAGTTTTATAAGATTTTGGGATTGAGTTATATGTTGTTACTATTAGTATTTGCTTTGATAAACCACAATTTATATCTCCTAACTTTCAAAAATATTTTTCTATAACTTTGAAATAAAAACCATGGAAAACTTAGAAACTTTAATTGAGAAATCAGGAAAAAATGTGGATCCAACAGTTTCCTATTTCCTTCTGCGTCAATTTATAGGCCTTATTGGTATTTTTCTGCCATTCGCATTAATGTTATTTACTTTGGAGATACAACCTTCCATCAGTCATTATTATTACAGCACCGCCAATAGTATTTTCACAGGGGGTTTATGTGCGTTGTTTGCTTTTCTATTCACGTATAAAGGCGAATACAAATTTGAAAATACCATCACAAATTTAGCGGGAATTTTTGCAGCGTTGGTCGCATTTTTTCCGACAAATTATGAAGGTTTTTCTCCTGAAGAAAAAAGATACATTACCATTCCTTCCATAGTAGAATCTTCATCAAAGATAGAAACCATCCATTATATTTCCGCGAGTTTACTTTTTTTATGTTTCTCCATTATTTGCTTTTTCATATTCACAAAACCTGATAAAGGTACAGTGATGAATGGAAAGAAAAAACGCAGAAACAAAGTCTATATCACGTGTGGAATCATCATGTTTATTTCAATGTTGTATATTTTATTACAAAGTTTTATTCCGGCATTGAAATTCAAAAATTCTATTTTTTGGTTTGAAATGTTCACGCTGTAGCCATTTGGAATTTCTTGGCTTTTGAAAGGTTCTTATCATTGGAAGCATTCGAAATATGATGTTTTTAAATTTATTATAGAGCCTTTGAGATAAAAAAACTCCACTCAAATTGAGTGGAGTCTCTTTTTTATGCTTGTTCTGTTGGTTGTTCTCCTTCTGGTTTTGGAGCTTCACCTTCAGGTCTCGGTTTATGTTCCGGTTTTGGAGGTCTCGGCAACAATACTTTTCTTGAAAGTCGCATTTTCTTGCGGTCGTCGTAACCTAAGAATTTTACTTCTACTTCATCACCTTCTGCATAAGGTACTTTTTCGGTACGCTTCCAATCGATTTCTGAAATGTGAAGTAAACCTTCTGTTCCTTTAGCAATCGCTACGAAAGCACCAAAATCCATTACTTTTACTACTTTTCCTTTGTAAACATTTCCTACAACCGGAACGAAAGTAATTTCGTTGATTTTTGCAATGGTTGCGTTGATATTTTCTCTGCTTACACCAGAAATTTCGATTCTTCCAATTTCTCCGATTTCTTCAATCGCAATTACCGTATCGAAATCTTTCTGCATTTGCTGAATGATTTTTCCGCCAGGTCCAATCACTGCACCGATGAAATCTTTCGGAATTTCTAAAACTTCCATTTTCGGAGCGTGAGGTTTTACATCAGCTCTTGGCTTGTCTATGGTTTTAAGAATTTCACCCAAAATATGCAATCTACCTTCTCTAGCTTGATTCAGAGCGGTTTCCATAATATCCATCGTCAAGCCCTGAATTTTGATATCCATTTGGCAAGCCGTAATTCCGTCTGCAGAACCTGTTACTTTAAAGTCCATATCTCCAAGGTGATCTTCATCTCCTAAAATATCAGAAAGAACGGTGAATTTTCCTGTTTTTGGATCGGTAATCAATCCCATTGCAATCCCGGAAACCGGTTTTGTAATTTGTACACCTGCATCCATTAATGCTAAGGTTCCGGCACAAACCGTTGCCATAGAAGACGAACCATTCGATTCTAAAATATCAGAAACCACACGAATAGTATAAGGATTTTCGTGAGGAATCATTCCTGCTAAAGCTCTTTGCGCCAAGTTTCCGTGACCAACTTCTCTACGGGAAGTTCCTCTTAAAGGTCTTGCTTCACCGGTTGAAAATGGTGGAAAATTATAGTGTAAAAAGAATTTTTCGTCGTAATTAATCGCTACAGAATCAACCATATTGGCATCCTTCACCGAACCTAAAGTTACTGCTGTTAAAGATTGCGTTTCACCTCTGGTGAAAATGGCTGAACCGTGTGCACCCGGAAGATAATCAATCTCGCTCCAAATTGGTCTAATTGTTTTAGAATCTCTTCCGTCTAAACGAATACCTTCATTTAGGATCATTTGACGCATCGCTTCTTTCTCAACATCGTGGTAATATACTTTTGCGAAAGGAGTAACTCTCTCCAATTCTTCCACATCATCAACATATTGTGCCAAAAATTCATCTAAAATTGCCTTGAATTTTTCGTGTCTGTCTTCTTTTCCTGTAGGAACTTTCGCAGCGGCATATACTTTATCATAAGTTTCTTTCCAAACTTTTTCGCGGATGGCTTCGTCGTGCGTTTCGTGAGAATATTCTCTTTTGGTTTGTGAAGAAGGAACTCTTGCTGCCAATCTTTCCTGTGCTTCAATCTGCACTTTTATTTCTTCGTGAGCGTATTTGATGGCTTCCAACATTTCTGCTTCAGAAATTTCTTTCATCTCACCTTCTACCATTACGATAGAATCTTTGGTTGCACCAACCATAATGTCTAAATCTGCTTTTTTCAGATTTTCGATGCTTGGGTTTACAGAAAGTTGTCCATCAATTCTTACTACTCTTACTTCAGACATTGGTCCGTTGAAAGGGATATCGGTAATGGCAATTGCAGCAGATGCAGCAAGTCCGGCTAATGCTTCCGGCATTACTTCTTTATCATAAGAAATGAGTGAAATCATCACCTGTACTTCTGCGTGGAAATCTTCAGGGAAAAGCGGACGAAGAACTCTGTCCACCAATCTCATTGTAAGAACCTCATCATCAGAAGGTTTTGTTTCTCTTCTGAAGAAGTTCCCAGGAATTTTACCCCCTGCATAGAATTTTTCTCTGTAATCTACCGTTAATGGAAGAAAATCCACTCCCGGATTTGCGTCTTTGTTGGCAACAACGGTTGCTAAAAGCATTGTTCCGCCACATTTTACAACTACGGAACCATTAGCCTGTTTTGCTAATCTTCCGGTCTCTATGGAGATTTCTCTCCCATCTTTTAACTGAAATTTTTCAATAATTGCTTCTGGAGCATTCATAAAATTAATCTGTCTTTTACAGTCCGTATTGACTGTGTTATTATTTAAACTCTTTAAATTTTCGTGTGCAAAGATACGCAAAAAGCCCGGATTTTTTAATTGGTTTTAATAATGATTTAAAAGGTTTTTAATTTATTAAATGTACTTTTTTATAAATAAATGTTGTTGTTTTCATAATTCCCACTTATAGTACTACTGGCACAAATCTGGAATTTAGAATATCAAATCAATTAAAAAATATTATTATGGGAATTTTATGGACACTTATTATCGGAGCCATTGCAGGTTGGCTTGGTGCACAAATCTTTAAAGGCGGAAGTCTTGGATTAATTGGAAACATTATCGTAGGAATCGTAGGTGGTTTTATTGGTTACTGGTTGTTAGGAACAACTTTCGGAACTGAAATCATCGGACAAATTCTTACTGGTGCTGTTGGTTCAATAGTACTTTTGGCCATTATTAATTTATTAACGGGAAGAAGAGTTATAAAGTAAGTAACTTTTAAGCAATAAAAAAGCAACTCGAAAATCGAGTTGCTTTTTTTGTTTTGATAGTTGATGAGAATTATTTTCTCAAACCAAGTTCAGCGATAATCGCTCTGTATCTTGTGATATCTTTAGCTTTAAGATAATCCAACAATCTTTTTCTTTTACCTACCAATTTTACAAGTGATCTTTCAGTATTGTAATCTTTGTGATTAGCCTTCAAGTGACCTGTTAAATGATTGATTCTGAAGGTAAATAATGCAATTTGACCTTCTGCAGAACCTGTGTTTTCTGCTTTTCCTCCGTGCTTTGCGAAGATTTCTGCTTTCTTTTCTGATGTTAAGTACATTCCAATATTATTTAATAATTATTATGTAACGAGGTGCAAAAGTACAACAATTTTATAAAACAGCAAAACATTATAGATTTAAGTAATAAGCACTAATAGAAAAAATGTTAAAAAAACCTTAATTTTTATAACAATAATATTTCTAAATGGTGCTATTTTTGTATTACACAATTAAGATGAAAAAATTTTTACTACCATTATTTTTAATCGCAGCAGGAACCATTGTTCTTACAAGTTGTATCGGGATTTCCAGCACCTCGCAATTTGCTGAAAACTCTCAAGTTCTGCCACACGACACACACCGCATTGTATATTTCAATCCTGAAGTTTATCCCGATGTAGAGGAAATAAAATTTCTTTCTTATCAAGCATTCTTTGATGGAGTTACTGGAAAACTGGGAAAGTTTAAACATCTAAAAATTACTAGGGTAGAAACTCCATTAGCATACGATTCTATTGACGTAGAAACGATTAAAGAAATTTGCCTTCACAACAATTCCGATTTAGCGGTAGTTCCAAAAATTAAATATTTTAAAGTTGGACTTGGAAAATATGTTTTTTCAAATCAGGTGGTTATTAGTATGAAAATGTTCGATTCTAAAGGTAATTTGATTACCGAAACGTCTTACGATACTTATAGAAAAAATAAAAGAATGCTCGGAAGCACCACCAATTCTATAAAAATTGGTACCGAAGGTGCTATGAACGATATTATAAAAGAAATTAGACTTTTAAATCGCCATTCGGAAATAGAAACTCCCACCACTGAAACGCGTGAACTGATTACCTCTCCGTAATTCGCTTTAAATTCTGTATTTTTATCACTGAAAGATTATAATTTCGGCTATGAAAATCATTTCCCTTGTACCTTCTATTACAGAAACTTTATTTGATTTTGGTTTGAATGAAAATGAAATTTTTGGTCGTACTAAATTTTGCATTCATCCAAAAGAACAAGTTTCAAAGATCGAGATTGTGGGTGGAACCAAAAACATTAATATTGAAAAAGTAAAATCACTAAATCCTGATCTGATTATTGCCAACAAGGAAGAGAATGAAAAAAGTCAGGTTAAAGAGCTGATGAAAGATTTCAGGGTTTGGGTAACGGATATTGAAACCTTGGAAGACAATGAAAAATTTCTCTCGAAACTTGGTAAACTTTTGAATAAAAAAGATTTGGCCTACCAATACAACCAGCAAATTTCTGAAATATTTAAAAATTTAAGCACACAACCTAAAAAATCCGCTGCTTATTTAATTTGGCAGAAACCTTATATGACGGTTGGAAAAGACACATTTATCCACGAAATACTATCCAAAACAGGCTTCAAAAATATTTTTGAGAACGAGAAAAGATACCCCACAGTTGAGATTTCCGATTTAAAATCTGCCAAATACGTCTTTCTGTCTACAGAACCTTATCCCTTCAAAGAAATTCATAAAAAAGAATTTGAAACACTACTTCCAAATTCTAAAATTATTATTGTTGATGGTGAAGCATTCTCGTGGTACGGAACACATTTAACCAAAATGAAAGACTATTTTAATTGTTTAACCACAATAGACACCGCTGAATGATTATAAATTTTTAAATTTTATAAAATTTTTGCCACTTCTTGGCAAAGCCATTCTAACATTTCACGGTCTTCATCTGTAAAAGGGTTTAACTGATGTGAATCGATATCAATCTGCCCAATATTTTCACCGTTTTTGATAATAGGCACTACAATTTCCGCTTTTGTATTCACAGAACAAGAAAGATAGTTATCTTGCTGATGAACATCGGGAACTACAAAAGTTTCGTTTGAAACTGCAACTTGCCCACAAATTCCTTTTCCAAAAGGAATTACAGTATGATCTGTTGGAGCACCTACATATGGACCCAAAATTAATTCTTCTTTATCTCCATTTTTAAAATAAAATCCCGTCCAATTATAGTAAGGAATTTCTTGATCGAGAAGATGGCAAATCTTTTCAAGTTTTGCATTGGTATCTGCACTCGGGCTTTCAATAATTGATAATAATCTTTTCTTTAGCTCATTCATAATTCTTCAATTTTTATGGTTTCTTTGTAACCGAACAATCCTCTTTCTTTAATCATATCTGCAACACCTTTCGGCAACTGGTTTTCCCATCCGCTTTCGTGATTGGCAATTTTTGCCAAAACTTCCCGTGAGTAAATTTCAGAGTAATCTAGGTTATAATCTTCAATATCCACAATTCTTCTGTTGGCAATGAAATACTTATATAGTTCCTTTAGATTATCATGAACTTTAAGATTTTTAGAAGTGAGCAGTTCGTGTGTTTCCGGTTCTTTGTAAGGATAAAGATAAACACGCATATCTTTTCTGAAGAATTTACCAAAAGCTTCCAAAATTCCGCCCGATAAATGCTCATAATATTCCTCATCAAAAACCATTTGGAGGTTATTGACACCCATTGCAACACCAAAATAACGGATATTGTATGTGGTGAAATATTCTGCCAAACGATAATATTCCGCAAAATTTGAAATCATAACAGTGTAACCCAATTTTGCAAGCACATCTACCCTATCCAAAAAATCTCTTTCATCAATTTTACCGGTTGCACGCAGGTTGAAGGTGGTAATCTCGAAAATAATGACTGTATCTTCAGGCTTGCCTTCGGTATCTTTCAGGAACATTTTAAGGCCTTGCTCGAACATATCGGTGTTTACCAATGTTACAGGCCTGAAACTTCCACGCACCGCAAATACATCTTTTTTGTAAAGAATATCTGCAGGAAGCATATTTTTACCTTCAGAATTGAAAATCACAGCATCAGTCATTCCCTTTTTTACTAATTGTAGCGACATCAACCTGTTATCAACGTAAGGAAATGCAGGCCCTTCAAAGTGAATGGTATCAATCTCAATTTTATCTACCGAAATATCATCGTAAAGAGACTTAATCAACTCTCTTGGATTATCACTAAGATTAATAGCACCATAAATTAAATTCACCCCAAGATTACCCAATGTTTCCTGCTGCAAACTTGCTTCATTTTCCCGAAATCTGATATGGAGAATTATCTCACTGTATTCCGCACCCGGTGCGTGTTGAAACATCAACCCAACCCAACCGTGACCTTTAAACGTTTTGTGATAATTGATGGTAGTAACCGTATTGGCATACGAAAAGAAACGTCGGTTTGGCGTTTCTGAATTATCTAATCTTTCATCAATAAGTTTTATTTCGTGTCGCAACATCTTCTTTAGACGGTTTTGCGTAACGAATCTGTTTTTTTCTTCTTTACCGTATATTGCGTTGCTATAGTCTTTATCATATGCGGACATCGCTTTCGCTATAGTGTTGGATGCGCCTCCCGCTCTGAAGAAATGCCTAACAGTCTCCTGCCCTGCTCCAATTTCGGCAAAAGTACCATAGATATTATGGTCTAAATTTATTGCCAAAGCCTTCTGTTTAGGTGTTAAGAATTGCTTAATCTCGGACATTTTTAAATTTTTGCTAAATTTACTAAAAATAACCCCCAACCTCAAAAAATGAAGTTGAAATTTTTAGGAACCGGAACTTCGCAAGGTGTACCAGTAATAGGTTGCAGATGCAGCGTTTGTACCTCTGAAAATCCCAAAGATCAAAGATTTCGGGCATCCGTAATGATTACTACCGATGTGGGAAATAAAATCCTCATCGACTGTGGTCCCGATTTCAGACAGCAAATGCTCATCCATAATGAAGAAAAGGTTGATGCCCTCCTCATAACACACGAGCATAATGATCATGTTATTGGTTTGGATGATATGAGACCAATGATTTTTAGATATGGGAGAGATATTCCCATATACTGCAACAAAAGAGTTGGCGATGAAATTACGGCACGTTTTCCTTATGCATTTGCAGAAGATAAGTATCCCGGTGCACCATCTTTTGAATTATTTGAGATTGAAAACAAACCCTTCACCATTCAAAATACTGACATAATACCGATAGAAGTTTCACATTACAAATTAAAAATCTTTGGGTATAAATTTAAAAATCTTGCTTATATCACAGATGCCAGCAACATTACGACAGAAGAAAAAGAAAAGCTAAAAAATCTTGATTGCCTTATTCTTAATTGCATAAGAAAAACCGAACCTCATCCAGCACATTTTATTTTGCCTGACATTATTGAACTTTATCAAGAACTTAAACCAAAAAAACTATATTTAACCCACATCAGTCACCATTTTGGAACTTACGATGCAGAAGAAAATCAACTTCCGAAAGATATTCACCTGGCATTTGATGGTTTGGAAATAGAATTTTAGAGATAAAAAAATGAGAATAATTCTTTCAGAATTTAATTTTTATATTATATTTGCACACCAATTTAGAAAATCGCCCAGATGGCGGAATTGGTAGACGCGTTGGTCTCAAACACCAATGCCGCGAGGCGTGCCGGTTCGATCCCGGCTCTGGGTACTAAAAATCCGAAAATCGAAAGGTTTTCGGATTTTTTTTGTTACAAATTCAGATTTCACTAAAATACCTCTTTTTATTTTCAACTTTTCTAATATTACATATGATTTACATCATATATAACAATACCCAAATTCATCTTTTGTTAAAAAAATCATAAAATTCATCTAATATTAAAACCAAACGGATGTTTAGAATAAACATAATTTCATAAAATTACAAAATGATTATATATAATTTAATTTAAATGCTTTATTTGATATATATCATATAAAAAAGTTATTAGTTGAATTATTCTGAAAATGATTTATAAATTTGTTTAAGAAATTAAAAACAAAAAAAACCACCGGATTAATTTCTTTTTTGCAAGAAAAAAGCAATAGTAAAATGAATAGAAACCTTATCATTTCTTATTATTTATAATGTCTGAAAATTCCAAAATCTGAAGGTGTCCAAAGAGCAGATTTTTGGCCAGAAACTTTTAAAGCATTATTAGTCCATGTATTGCAGGTGTGTAAAAAACTATAAGATCCTTTAGCTTCGTAGAAAGCATCATTATAACCATAAACTGCTTTGGTTTTTATATTGATGTATTTTCCATTTTTATCTTTGTCCATACTTTCATCCACATACTTTATAAGATTATGGTATTGTCGTTCTGTAAGCTGAAAATTTTTCACCGAGTCATTTACTTTCATCTCATTATAATACGTGGTATGCAGCGCTGCATCTCCTAACCAAAAGGCTGCTTTAAAAGCTGTAGAAAATTTCAAATCTGCCCAAGTTGGCGTATCCAAATAAAAACCTTTGTCTCCCCATCCAATTGAGATATATTTATAATCCGTTCTTTTAGAAACTGTATTTTCAAAGGGAAATTTTGTCTCCCAATCCATATACTGAGATTTTACAGGCACTACGATATCAGTGTGTACGCCATTAGTCTTAATAAAACCATTAATCACTTTCGGTTCTGGCGTAGCTTCTGCCTGCACCGGAATGAAAGGAATGAAATATCCTAAAAATAAATATAGCAGAACAAAACCTACCATTACAACCAATGTTTTCAATATGATGAGAAAAAACCTTTTCATTGATGCTATATAATTTTGAGTTTACAAATAATTAATATTAAAAATTTTGGTAAAATGTTTGGTTATTTAAAAATAAATATTAAATTTAATAACGAAATATTTAACAAAATATGCAAAAGAACTCCAAGTCACAAAAAAGATTCAAATTTAGAGTAAAAATTGCCCCAAAAAGAGTACAGAAAAAGCATTGATTTTCGGCAGGATTCGCCTCCTCTGAAAGTCATTTTTTCTTTATAGGCAAACTTATTCACTGAAAATCTATAAGTCTTAAACCATAAATTTGAGACCGAGGTATTTCCCCCAAAAACTTTCGGCAGCCGACACTTCCGAAGCAGGATATCAACCCAAAAATTCAATATTTCTTTTAAGCCCTGCAAACTTGGTTCTTTTTACCGGACTTTTACGGAAAATCTCCGAAAATAGTTCCTGCGTAAGTTCTTTCCACTCTCCTTTTCTGTATGTTTTTAGAAATTCATTCTGTTCAAATTTAGGTTGATTATGGGACACCGAGAACCTGTTCCAAGGACAAACATCCTGACATATATCGCATCCAAACATCCAGTCTTCCATTCTATCTTTGAAACTTTCCGGTATTTCGTTTTTAAGTTCAATTGTGGCGTAAGAAATACATTTGCTGCCATCAATTAATTTATCTCCAACAATCGCATTGGTAGGACACGCATCGATACAGCTCGTGCAAGTTCCACAGTGATCGGTAACGGGAGAATCTGCTACAAGCTCCAAATCGCAGATAATTTCAGCCAAAAAAAAGAAGGACCCTTTCTGCTTTGTAATCAGGTTCGCATTCTTTCCAACCCAACCAATACCAGATTTTCTAGCCCAACTTCTTTCTAAAATCGGCGCAGAATCTACAAAAATCCTACAATGAAAATCACCAATTTCTTCCTGAAGTTCTGCAACCATTTCACGCAAAATTTCTTTAATAATGTCGTGATAATCTTCAGCGTAAGCGTATTTTGAAATTTTAAAATTATCGAAAGCTGAAATCTCTTCCTTAGGAAAATAATTGTAAGAAAGTGAAATCACCGATTTGGAACCCTGAACCAAAAGTGTTGTATCCAAACGCTTGTCGAAATAGTTTTCCATATACTGCATTTCACCGTGGAAGCCTTTTTTCAGATAATCTTCAAGAGGTTTAGCATCTTCTTCCAAAAAACCTGACTTTGAGATTCCACAACTTTGAAACCCAAACTTTTTGGCTTTTGACTTTATGAGCGCTGTATATTTTTCCGAATTATGTAGCATAAGTTACACTGCGAAGATAAGGCAATTAATATTTTTGCAAAGTGAATTATATTAAAAACAAAATATTCTTTTCCAAACCTTAAAAAGTGGAAAATTTTATTAAGACAAAAAAATTTAAACCAATGAATATACAGGACATCCTAAACAACGGAAATTTCACCCTAATCGATGTACGCGAACCCATGGAGCTGATGATGGATGGTAAGATAGACGAAGCCATCAATATCCCTATGGGACAAGTACAACAAAAACTCAACGAAATAAAAGAAATAAAAGGCCCAAAAATCGTTTTCTGTAGAAGTGGCGGAAGATCAGGAAGCGTAGTTGCCTTCCTGAATGACAATAATGTGGAGGAAGTATACAACGGAGGCGGATTTATGATGCTGAACTATATGATGCAAGATCTTAAAGCAAAATAGTTTTATACGGCTAATACTTTATTAATTTCTACAACCTAGAATTATATTGATTTTATTAAATTTTTCTATTGGTAAGTTAAATTTCGATTTGACAAAATCGTTGAAAAATAATGGTTTAAATTACGCATTGCAGTTTTCCTTAAAAAGTCTGTATTTTAGCAGAAATAAAATATAGATAATGGAAAACCTAATTGAAGTACTAAAATCAGGAAACTATGAATTAATTGACGTTCGCGAACCATTAGAACTGGAAATGGATGGCGAAATTAGCGGTGCAAAAAACATCCCACTTGGTGAGGTAGAAAGTAGAAGAGATGAAATTCTTAATCTTGAGAAAAACGTCGTTTTGTTCTGTAGAAGTGGAAACAGAAGTGGTAAAGCTCTGGAATACCTTACAACACAAGGCCTGCAAAACGGCTACAACGGTGGAGGTTGGGCACAGCTAAAGGAAACACTTGAAAATCTTTAAAAAATAAAATAAGGCTCATTTTTGAGTCTTATTTTATTTAATGTTTTTACCTACACTAGTTTTTCATTCCACAAATTTTTGTAGATTAATTACACGGAAAAAGTATTGGCTAGGCTGAACTAAAGGTTTCGCTTCGGTTGGTGGAAATTGAAATTTTTGTTTGATTTGATTCACCCTTCTAAATAATTTTTCCTTGATCTACCATTTTATAAAAACCCACACCCAATGGATAAAACTAAAATCTTCAGATTTATTTTTTGTCTTTTGCAAATTTTGATTTTTGGACGAAAGAAAACCGTAACAACAAC
Source organism: Bacteroidota bacterium (assembly GCA_023394415.1). Classification (GTDB taxonomy): domain Bacteria; phylum Bacteroidota; class Bacteroidia; order Flavobacteriales; family Weeksellaceae; genus Planobacterium. The sequence continues at coordinate 15,407 of JAEXAR010000022.1, read as the reverse complement.
TGTTAAATATGGAGTTGAAAACCAGGAATTATTGGAGTTCTTTCAATTTCAAAATATTTCTGTTTAAAAATTAACTTTCCAAGGTGATGAAATTAAAAATAAATCCTATAAAGTCTTATCAAGGAGTTTAAAGATGGTAAATTGACTGATACAAAGATTTTATTTGACTGAACTGAAACCGACTATTTTAAAATAAAATATTCCCAACTAAAATTTAAAATCTTTTCAGAAATTTCAAGAGAAAATTTAAAAATACAACTTCGGTCTGAAACTTATGGGAGTGGAGTAAAAAATTTCAAACTTTATAGAAAAGCGGAAGATTATCTTATGCGTGACTTTTTCAATTAAAAAATTGCAATTGAAAATCCCATTGATGAAGAATTTGCTATTTTAGCCATTATCACACCAACTTTACATAAAGATGGTTCTGCTTCTTATTGCGAAGTAGTTCAAGCGGATATTAAGCCAGAAAAATTAGGTGAACAATTTAAAATTCCGCACTATTTCTTGGTAACAATGAAGTTCCAATAATTCTAAACAAAAAAGCGGTAGATAACACTGTATTTGCAAAAAACGGGGTTGATATTTAATACAACTATTAGTTACATTTAGTTGCAAAGCCCCTTCAAATACGTTCAATTTATAATAAATGACTGTCAAACAATTAAGAACAAAAATAAAAACCTCTTTTAAATGTCTATAAAAGACTTTTTTTTATGAACTAAAACTTTCAGAAATCTACAAAATTGGCTTCTTCAAACTCCTTCAAAAGATTTTTAAAAACTATTTCTACAGGCAAAACCTCATCAATTAAAGCTGAGACCTGCCCTATTTCTAATTCACCTTCTTCCAAATCGCCTTCAAACATACCACGTTTTGCACGGGCTCTACCTAAAGTTTCTTTCAAAGCTTCCACATTACGACCGTTTTCGTATAACTTTTCTAAATCGTGATAAAACTTATTTTTCACCAAACGAACAGGCGCAAGTTCTTTCAAGGTAAGTTGGGTGTCACCTTCATTCAAATTTTTGATTAGATTTTTCCAATTTTCGTGTGAACTGGCTTCTTCAGTTGCGGCGAAACGTGAACCAATCTGTACACCATCAGCACCTAAAATCATCGCTGCTTTCATCTGCGAACCCAAAGCAATACCACCTGCAGCAATGAGTGGTTTTGTAATATGTTTTTTCACATTGGGAATTAAAACCATTGTTGTGGTTTCATCTCTACCGTTATGTCCACCAGCTTCGAAACCTTCGGCAACAATGGCATCTACACCTGCGTCTTCACATTTCATGGCAAATTTAGTGGATGAAACGACGTGCGCTACCTTCAAACCTTCTTTTTGTAGCGTTTCGGTATAGGCTGTAGGATTACCTGCCGAAGTGAAAACTATTTTTACTCCTTCTTCAAGTATAATATTTACGATTTCTTCTAGATTTGGATATAGCATTGGCACATTCACTCCAAAAGGTTTATCGGTTGCTGCTTTACATTTCTGTATATTCTCTCGCAGAATATCTGGATACATACTTCCGGCACCAATTAAGCCAAGTCCGCCACAATTAGAAACTGCAGACGCCAAACGCCATCCTGAATGCCAAATCATCCCTCCCTGAATGATTGGATATTTAATTTGAAAAAGCTCTGAAATTCTATTTTTTTTCTGCATTTCTTTAATTTTTTTTGCTGCCGCAAAATCAATATAATTACTCATACTCAAAAATAAAAAATCCTTCAGAGATTCTGAAGGATTTATATGATTTTAATTTTTGTCCCAATTGGATTTAAATGAACAGTGACTATATCTTTCGTTAATGGAGATAAATACATCCGGCAATTTAGATTTAATCCATCTTTGAACGGTTTCACCTTTTTTTCTCTCGAGTGTAAGGTTTTTAATCCTTTCATAATCTGTTGCAATATCAAGTTGGTGTGCTGGTATTACCTCATTCACCATAACGATATTAACAGTTTTTTGGCCTCTTTCATTTTCATCGGTAAATGCATCTGTAATATCACCTGCATTATGTCCCGCAATTTGATATGCCAAAGTTGGCGGAAGGTTCATTTTCTCGATTTTACTGGTACCATCCTGAGATGAAATCATACCACCGTTAAACTTGGTATTTTTATCATCAGAATATCTATAAGCAGCTTCTTTAAAGGTAGTTTTACCTTCCTCAATCTGTTTTTTAATATTGTTAAGTTCTTCTCTTGCAGCCGCTATTTCTTCCGCATTTGGAGTTGATTTTAGTAAAATATGTCTTACATCGTAAACTTTCCCGCTCTTTTTTATGAGTTGGATAATGTGATAACCGAATTCAGTTTCTACCGGATCAGATATTTCTCCTTCTTGAAGGTTTAATGCAGCAGCTTCGAAAGGCTTTACCATTGTGCCTTTTCCTACGTTTGTAAACAAACCACCATTAGAAGCAGAGCCTTCATCTTCCGAATAGATTCTAGCCATTTGCTCAAAACTTTCTCCGTTTTGGATGTCTTGTTTTATCTTTAGCAGTTTGGCTTTCAACTCATCTTTATGAGCATCTGTAAGTTTCGGAAACATCATAATTTGTGAAATAGAAACTTCATCTTTTACCATAGGTAACTGATGCTTATGAGTATTATAAAAATCCGTTACTTCGTTTGGTGTTACATCCACTTTATCGGTAACACGGAGATATTTCTGCTGCATGTAATATTGATCAGTATCAATTTTCTCGATAGCATTTTTCATTTCGTAAGACGTACGGAACTTATAAGCATTAAGCATTGCTTTCTCATCCGGAAAACCTCTAAGAATTTGGTTGTATTTTTGGTTGGCTCTCTCTTTAAGCATTGCAGATTGGTTGGCAATAAGAGTATCCCTTTTAGCTTCGTAAATTAAAAGTTTATTATTGACAAAAGTTTCTAAAAACTCGCAACGATCGGTCACATTTACGCCTTGCTGTTTTGCGTAATTCAACTGTTCATCTATATCAGATTCTAAAACAATTTCATTACCAATAACAGCTGTAATACCGTCTACCAAAGAACCCTTCTGCAACTGTGCGCTAAGTTTTACTGAAAAAAGAGTAAAAACTGCAACAAAAAGTGAAAGTAACTTTACGTTTTTTACCATCTTAAAATTTTATAATCTGCAAAATTAAACTTCTAATTCAATTTTGCTTAATTTATTTTTATAATTATTTCTTAAAATTTGCTTCTAAATCTTTTATAAAGGCACTCTCCACTACAATTTTGGTTTTTGCCCTTTGTTGTGCAATAATTTCCTGAAGTTTTTGTTCCGTTACTGCATCATAAAGGAGTTCTTTAGCTTCCTCTTCAGTCATTTGAGTTGGTGGTAAAATATCATCCAAAGCAATAACCAAATTCCTATCTCCTATTTTAGTTGTATAAACACCTTTCTTGAAAGGAACTCCGTTCTTCATAAATACATCCGCATCTTTAGACATTTTACCTTCTTCAAAATGGACAAGGATTTGATTTTTAGCATTCAACTGGTTATCGTATTTCTTCTTAAGAACCTCCCAGTTTTTAATGTCTTTTATTTGCTTCTGAACCTCCGAAACAAGTTTTTCATCAGCTACAATGGCAACTCTACCTTGTGCTCTTTCTTCCCAAATATATTTCGATTTATTTTGGTTATAGTAATCTGTAAGCCATTTAGGATTATTGGTGATTTCCTTTTTCAGATATTCGGAAAAGATATATTCCGAAAATATCATTTTCCTTTCAGCATCAATAGGTTTCTTTACTTCAGGTTTATTTTGAAAATCTTTTGAGTAGGAATTTAATACAAATCCATCCCTTCTCATCTCCATAAGTTCTTTCCAGCTTGCTGGCGGAAGTTTTGCGATTTCAGCTCTATCAGAAATCTCTTTCTTCAACGCTCCAAAAGTAAACTGATGCTTACCGTAGGAATAAAGTATACTATTTAAATTTTTAAAATTCTGAAAGGCCTGATATGATTTTTTAATCTCATCAAAATCTTTAGTCTCTTTATAAGCAGGAGTATTCCTTAAGCTTGCAATTAAGCGGTTGTGAAGTTCGTCTGCATAATTAGAATTCATCATTTCTTTTTTGAAGAAATCTCTATTCTTCTCCGTAATTTGATAAGGAACAATGTTATAAACATAGAAAATAAAGTATTGCCCATCATATAAAACCGGCTCTGTATATTCCCCTACCTTTTTGTTTTTCAGGGCATTGTAAATAACCTCAGGCAAAGTTGGAGACCCAAAAACAGCACCACCTCTTTCTTTTTCACTTTCTGTAGTACCAAATTGTGCCGTAACTTCATTAAATTTCTTACCAGATTGAAGCGCTGAAAAAATTTCACCTTTCTTCTTGGCACTTTCAGCATCGTTAGGATAAGATAAAGTACCGAAAACCAAGTAACCAAGGCTAGGTCTTGTATTGAGTAATTTAGCAAAGGTAACGGATTGATGATCCTCATACAATTTAGTATAACCACCGGGTTGAAGATTCATCAGTTCACCATAAATGTGTTGTGATACGATTCCGGGTTTTATATATAGCGGTTCTGATGGTTGTTTAACATAAGTTTTTATGGCATCTTCCATCTTCAATTTACCAGAAACAATATCATTATATACCTTTCTGTAATCGGTTTTATCGCCTTCTGCTTTTTGCACACTGAAAAACAAAACATTCCTTTCTACTTTATTGGCATTCACATACTCTTCCAGCAGTGATTGTTCCATCTGTGCAGGAAAATAATATTGGTCTCTAAGTTCAGAGGCTTTTTGAGCTAATCTTTGTCTAAAATAAAAAAGTGTATCTGCTTTCTTTTCTTCTGCCAACTGCTGTAACAAAAGAAAATCCTGAATGCTTTTAATCGTTTTATTTACACCTGCATTTTGGAGGCCATAAAGATTATCCTTCTTGAAATCTTGAAGGGAAATACTGTCTTTTCCCACGATCATATATTGTGAAAAAAGGGATGTTCCTAATGCTAGAAAGAGTAAATATGCAATTTTCTTCATCAATCAAATTATTTATTAATCAAAATACAGGTCTACTTCGAAAGTAGTGAGTTGCTTGAAAAGTGCCACACGGTTTAGCAAATCTTGTTGTGTAACTTCCTGAAGCCTCTCTGTACCAAATTTTTCTACCGTAAAAGAAGCCATTGCAGAACCTACAATAATTGCAGATTTCATATTATCAAAACTGAAATCTCCTGTTTTTGCCAAATGTGCTGCAAAACCACCTGCAAAAGTATCTCCTGCTCCTGTAGGATCGAAAACTTCCTCCAAAGGCAACGCCGGAATTGCGAAAACTTTTCCTTCGTGGAAGAGTAATGCACCATGTTCACCCTTTTTAATAATTACATAATCCGGTCCCATCTCGTGGATTTTCTGTGCAGCCTTTACCAATGAATATTCACCGGAAAGTTGTCTTGCTTCTTCATCGTTAATAGTAATAACATCAGTTTTAGAAATCATCTCCATCAACACATCCCAAGCGGTATCCATCCAAAAATTCATCGTATCCAAAATCACCAGTTTAGGTCGTTTTTCCATTTTTTCCAAAACAGAAAGCTGAACTCCCGGATGTAGATTTCCTAATAAAAGTACCTCCGCATCTTTGCCGCTTTCAGGAACTTTAGGATCAAAATTTTCTAGTACGTTTACTTCGGTTACCAAAGTGTCTCTAGAATTTAAGTCGTTGTGGTATCTTCCGCTCCAGAAGAAGGTCTTGCCATCTTTTACGATTTCTACACCGTCAACATTGACATTTTTTGAGGTTAGCATATCCAAATATTCCTGTGGAAAATCGCCTCCCACCACAGAAACAAGGCTTACATCCGTTTTAAGGACTGAAGCAGCTAAACCGATGAAAGTTGCTGCACCACCTAAAATTTTATCAGTTTTTCCGAAAGGTGTCTCAATTGCATCAAACGCTACGGAACCCACTACTAATAGTTTCATTTATATATAATTTTTTGTTTCAAATTTCAGGTTCAAGTTCTTAAGAGTTAAGAATTTTACCTTTTTTAATTATTATTTCCCTATTTCTTCCATTTAAAGGTATCCAACATATGCAGAATATCTTTTTTAATATAATCCACTGCTGGAGCAAGCGAATCGGGTTTTGGCCTACTGTTAAAATAAAGGTTGGCAGTTACAAAATGTTTTGTGCTGTCCGTTGCATAAAACTGAATGTTTGAGGCACTTTGTCCTTTTAATTCATAAAAGTTTCCATACACTTTATTCTCGGGATAGCTGAAGGATTTTGTATTAATGGATGAAGCTTTAATGGTATGCTCATATACCATTTTTTCCGCCTCTCTCACATGTTGGGCAAAATCATTTTTTACTGGAAAATATGTGACAAAAACACGGGCTTTCATTTCTGGATAGGTAATATAGAACCAACAATTCTGCTTCCCGGGCTTTACTTCAGCATAGTTTGAATACTCAAAAGTATATGGACAGTTTGATGTAAATTGCTGATAACCAACAGAAGGATATTCCAAACGCAAATCACCTGCAGGTTTTGGAACAGAATCTTTCCCGCAGGAAACCAAAAGAATTGTGACTAAAATAAAAGTCGCTATTTTAAACATTTTGCAAAAATAATGTTTTTGGAACAATAAAAAGATTCAGAGACCTTTGTTTTGTTTTTGCATATCAATTATTTAATCATTTAATTTCAGTCGGTCCCTGAATCCATTTATTCAAAAAATTCTCCAAAGGTTTGGGGAATGATTTATTATTAGATTCAGAATAATCCACAACGTTAAATTGGTTTTCTTTTGCAAGTGAAATAAATTGGCTTTTTTCCTTAATTTCCACATTATCAATTTGTATTGACAGATTTTTATGAGTCAATTTATGCTTAATCACTATCGATTTTTGAATACTATCCTCCAATTCTTTCGGAATTTTTGTTGGGAACTCATAAAGTTTCTTCCAGATAAAATCATCTTTGCGCTGTTTGATCAGAAACTGATTTTTATAATACACAAAGTAATATTGAAGGAATAAATCCGTAGATTTTGTTTTTTTAAGTTTAACCGGAAACTGCTGAATATTTCCTGATTGAAAGGCGAGGCAATCTTCATTTAGAGGACAAATTTCGCATAACGGATTTTTAGGTTTACAAATTTCAGAACCCAAATCCATAATAGCTTGATTGAAGTCGCCTGCTTTTTGTTCAGGCATCATCAGTAAAGCTAATTCTGTAAAATATTTGAATGCTGAAGGTTGCGAAATATCAAAATCATCTGCAAAAACTCTTGATAAGACCCTATAAAAATTACCGTCCACTGCAGGAATTTTTTCGTCAAAACAAATACTGGAAATTGCTGCTGCGGTATATTTTCCTACACCCTTAAGTTTTAGCAATTCATCATATCGTTCTGGAAATTTCCCACCGAAATCCTCCACAATCTGTTTGGCTGCCTTATGTAAATTCAATGCTCTGGAGTAATATCCAAGACCTTTCCAATATAATAATACCTCATCAGTATCAGCTTCTGCCAAAGATTCTACATTAGGAAAGCGTTTAATGAAATTAATATAATGATTAAGTCCCTGTTTTACCTGTGTTTGCTGCAATACAATTTCGCAAACCCAAATATTATACGGTTGTTTATTATTTCGCCATGGGAGGTCTCTCGCATGGGTTTCGTACCACTTCAGAAGTTTTCCACCAATGTGAAGAAAATCAGGGTTTTGTTTGTTTGGTTTCAAAAATAAGTTTTATATTTGCACACCAAAATTAAAAACAAAAAAGGAAATGACAAAGGCAGAATTGGTAAACACCATCTCCAATAAGTTGGGAACAGAAAAAAATGAAACTCAGAAGGTAATCGAAGCATTTATGCAGGAAATTAGAACTTCAATGTATAATGGTGACAATGTATATTTAAGAGGTTTCGGTTCTTTCATCATCAAAACCAGAGCGGCTAAAACAGGAAGAAACATTTCTAAAAATACAGCAATCGAGATTCCTGCACACAATATTCCGGCATTCAAGCCATCAAAAAGCTTTACTGAAAAAGTAAAAACCAAAGTAGCTGTAAAATAATTAACTGAATATTAACTTTAATCATTAAAAAAATGCCAAGCGGAAAGAAAAGAAAAAGACATAAGGTAGCTACGCACAAGAGAAAGAAAAGAAGAAGAGCGAACAGACATAAAAAGAAAAAATAATTTTTCTTTAAACATACATAATATAGTTGATGAACTCTATTTCATTAACTATATTTTTGTTTAATGCCGTTTGCATTTTACTGAACTTTTGATTAGCTGCGTTGCTAAACTTCTGTTTAAAAACAATTAAAAAAAATGTCTAACAATAAATCAGAGCAATGAAGAAAGAACTGATTATCTCTCACGAAAAAGAGAGCACGAAGATTGCACTGCTCGAAGACGGAAGACTGTTTGAACTCCACGAAGAGGAGGACAATAATGAGTTTACCGTTGGCGATTTATTTTTAGGTCGGGTAAAAAAACTGGCGCCAAACCTTAATGCAGCCTTTGTAAACATCGGCTACGAAAAAGATGCTTTTCTACATTATCAGGATTTAGGACCAGATTTCTTAAGTTATCAAAAATTTCTAAAAGACACTTTTGCAAAGCGTCAGCAAACATCGAGCCTCAAGAACTTTCAAGTACAGAAGGAGATCGATAAACATGGTACAGTAGATAAAGTACTTGCAAAAGACGATGTGGTGCTTATACAAATCACCAAGGAACCTATCTCTACAAAAGGACCGAGAATTTCTACACAAATCTCGCTTACAGGACGTTTCCTGGTCCTAATTCCTTTTGATAACAAGGTTTCTATCTCAAAAAAAATTAAAAGCGCTGAAGACAGAGAACGACTTAAAACTTTAATTGACAGTATTAAACCCGAAGGCTTCGGCGTGATTATCCGCACTGTTGCTGAAGGTAAAAAAGTAGCTGAACTTCATAACGATATGAACCAGCTTATTCAAAAATGGGAAACCGCGTTTAAGAATATTCAGAAACAAAAGGTTCCATCAAAAGTTTTAAGCGAAGAAGATAGAGCTTCAGCCATTTTGAGAGACAATTTCAATCAGGATTTTACGGGAATTATCTCTGATGATGAACAAATGGTAAACGATATTAAAAATTACCTTGATGTCATCGCTCCCGAACGTCAAAAGATTGTGCAGTTCTACGATTCGCATATTCCGTTGTTGGAATATTACAACGTGGAAAAACAATTGAAACAGAGCTTTGGAAAACACGTTAACATTCCAAGTTCCAAAGGCGCTTATCTCGTTATTGAACACACTGAAGCATTACACGTGGTGGATGTAAATTCAGGACCAAACATCTCTTCTGCTGCTACCAACAAAGAACACGCCCTAAACGTGAACAAAATGGCAGCTACAGAAATTGCAAGGCAACTTCGCCTTCGTGATATGGGTGGAATTATCGTTGTAGATTTTATTGATATGACGAATCCTGAACACAGAAAACAGCTGTACGAACATTTAAAAGAAGAAATGAAGCGCGACAAAGCACGCCACAAGATTCTTCCACCAAGTAAATTTGGGCTTATACAGATGACAAGACAGCGTGTAAGACCGGAAAAACAAATCCATACCAAGGAAGAAAATCCTAATATTGATGGGGAAATTCTTGCGCCAATTGTGGTTGTAGAACGTATGGAAGAAGTCATCAGAAATTTGATACAGAAAGAAAAAGGTAAACTTTACCTGCACGTACACCCTTTTGTAGAAGCTTATCTCACCAAAGGATTGATGAGCATACAAACCAAATGGTATCTGAAATACAAAAAATGGGTAACGGTTATCCCAAGAGACAGTTTCAAGTATCTGGAATACCGTTTGTACAATGCAAAAAAAGAAGAATTAATAAGTTACTCGAACTAAAAATAATTGCAAAGCCAAGTGCTTTAAGAACTTCCGATATTTTCGGAAGTTTTTTATTTGATTAAAGTATTACTTTACAAAATATTTCCCTTTCAGTATCATAAAAATTTAACCTTTCTTTAAAACTTTGGCCATCCAAAAATCCTTATTTTTGTTACATGGAAATTTTTGGAAAAGATTTACTGCGAAAGATAAAAGAAGCTGATTTACACGGGGAAAACGCACACTCGGTTTACTCACCACCTTATCGTCCGTTGTTTACTTACGAAGAAATTTTACAGAGAAACCCTCGTTTTGCAGCCGTCAATATTTTGCTTTATCTGAAAAATGATGAGTGGTACTTTCCACTAATGGTTCGCACCGAAAATGAAAACGACCGTCACAGTGGGCAAATCTCACTTCCGGGTGGAAGCCGCGAAAAAGATGATCGTGATTTTGAACATACGGCTAAACGCGAAACATCAGAAGAAATGGGTATTGATGAGCATTATGTAAGAATCATCAGAGAAATTTCGCCAATATATATTCCTCCAAGCAACTTTTATGTTCATCCGTACATTTCTTACACGAAAAAAAATCCGGTTTTCAAACTTCAAGAATCTGAAGCTATGGAACTGATAGAATTTCCTGTAAGTTCAATTTTACAACTTAATGAGAAACCTGAAATGATGGTTTTACCTTCATCGAGAGGGATTGAAGTTCCCGTAATCAACTTTAATGGATACATCATTTGGGGAGCTACTTCAATGATTTTGAGTGAGTTCAGCCAATTGCTGAAAAATTTGTAATTTCGCAGATTATGTTAATTGAGTAATGGCGAAGAAAAATATATTTGCAGATGCTTTCGGAACCCCTTATTTCCTTAAAAGATTGGTAATCTTTATTTTAGGAATCGTTTCATACAGACGTTTTAACGGGTTTAATAAGCTTAAAATCTCCGGTACTGAATACATCAAAGATTTGCCGGATTCCAATGTTCTTTTTGTGTCCAACCACCAAACCTATTTTGCAGATGTTGCTGCAATGTACCACGTGTTTTTTGCAGTAAACAATGGCTATATGAACACCATTAAAAATCCGGTGTACCTTCTAAATCCAAAAGTGGATTTTTATTATGTAGCTGCAGAAGAAACGATGAACAAAGGTTTGCTTTCAAAATTCTTCAAACTGGCAGGAGCCGTTACCGTAAAAAGAACTTGGCGTGCAGAAGGACAAAATGTTAACCGAATGGTTGATATGAGCGAGGTAGATAACATTATGAAAGCTTTGGATAATGGATGGGTGATTACCTTTCCACAAGGAACAACGTCTGCTTTTGCACAAGGCAGAAAAGGGACTGCAAAACTCGTAAAACAACAACGACCAATTGTTGTCCCTATTAAAATCAATGGTTTTAGAAGAGCTTTTGATAAAAAAGGATTAAAAATTAAAGTTACCGGCGTGAAACCAACCATGGAGTTCAAACCACCTTTGGATATTGATTATGATACGGAAAACGCACAAGACATCCTCAACAAAATTATGATTGCTATAGAACAAACCCACGATTTCAACGTTCTATATGAATACGACGAAGAATTAAAAGCTAAAAAAGAAGAACAAAAATCTGAAGTAAACAATTAAATTATGAAAAAATTAATCGCATTGTTTCTGATCACTTTACTTGTATCCTGCAACAGCCATAAAGTTTTCGAAAATTATGAATTAAGCTACAGCAGAAGCGGAGGTTTTGCGCCGATATATGAAAATGTACTTATTAAAGGCAATACGGTAAACTATTTTTATGAAGCCCAAGGCAAAAAATACAGCAAAAAAGCAACGATCACTAACGCTGAAAAACAAAAACTTTATGATGCTCTAAAATCTAATGACTTAAAAACCATTCGTGAAGACATCAAGAAAGTTTATGACAATATTACTACTACAGTAAAAGTAAAATCTCCGGAAGGCAATTATTTTAAAAACGATGGCAGCTTTATTGTGCTGGAACATCAGCAAAGATGGAACAATATCGTACAAACTTTTGAAGCTTTTGTAAACTCAAAAAATTTTAGAAATAAATAGATTTTGGAAAACAATCCTGCCATTCTTTTTGAACAAAGTAGAGAAAAAACAAGAGTTCTTATTACAGGTTCTGCTAAAGGTATCGCTGATTTAATAGTACAATCTCTCATTTTTTGTGGTAAAAAAGTCGATTATATTACCTACAGCAATTCTGACATTACAGGAAATGATTTTTTAATTCTCGAAAATAAAAACACTTCCGAAGTTGTTAATTTTCATCCAAATGTGGTTTTTATCGCATCTGAAGATTCTTCTGAAGATTTTTCGGATTTACTAAAAAATATTGTAGGTGGTGGAATATTGATTTATAATAAAGCCGATGAAAATCTTTTGAATACGATTAACGCTTCACAAAATTATTTCAGAAAATTACCCTATTCAAAACTCATAACACAAGGCAATACATTCAAAACCGAATACGGTGATATGCCTTTACCCTCACAAAACCAAGAGATTAATGAACATATCGAAGGGGCCAGACTTCTGTGTCAGCAACTCGGTATTATGGAAGAAGAATTTTACGAATCCCTGATGAGTTATTAATTCCTAATAAAAAATTAAAAGCACTTTTGGTTATCTGAAAGTGTTTTTTTATGTTTAAAACCTCACTTTTTTGGATTATTATTTTTAATTAAATTTACAAAAATCAAAAAAAGTAAAGATGAGATACATCAAATCGGGAAATATTCCGCAAAAGAGACACACCGTTTTCAAATCGAAAAATGATAAATTTTATTATGAACAGCTTTTTGGAACGGAAGGTTTTCACGGTATTTCCTCTCTGCTCTATCACATACACCGCCCAACACAAATTAAAAGTATTGGCGAGCCTAAAGATGTAACGCCAAAAATTGCAGTCGAAAAAAATGTCACTCCCAGAATGTTCAAGGGAATGAATGTTACTGCTGAAGATGACTTTCTAGAGAGCCGAAAAATCCTGATGGTTAACAACGACCTGAAAATGGGACTCGCAAAGCCAAGAAAATCAACCGAATATTTCTATAAGAATGCAGAGTGTGATGAAATGCTTTACGTTCATGAAGGCACAGGAACACTGAAAACCTTTGTGGGAAATCTTGATTTTGAACGAGGTGATTACCTTATCATTCCAAGAGGAACCATTTATAAAATTGAATTTGCCCACCAAAACAATGTTCTCTTTGTATTAGAAAGCCACTCTCCTATTTACACACCAAAGCGCTACAGAAACGAGTTTGGGCAACTTTTGGAGCATTCACCGTTCTGCGAAAGAGATATTATTGCACCAACTTTTGTAGAACCGGTGGACGAAAAAGGTGTATTTCTCATCAAAGTAAAAAAAGAAAATCTGATTTGGGATTTTGTTTATGCAACACATCCTTTTGATGTTGTAGGTTGGGACGGATATTTTTACCCTTATAAATTCAATATCAAAAATTTTGAACCAATTACAGGTAGAGTTCATCTTCCACCACCAATTCATCAGAATTTCGAAGCACACAATTTTGTGGTTTGTTCTTTTGTAGCAAGAATGTATGATTATCATCCATTAGCAGTACCTGCACCTTATAATCACTCTAATATTGATTCTGATGAAGTTCTGTTCTATACTGAAGGTGATTTTATGAGCCGAAATCATATTGATTTAATGGATTTTACACTACATCCCGGAGGTATTGTACACGGTCCACATCCTGGAGCTATGGAGCGAAGCATTGGACAAAAATTTACAGAAGAATATGCCGTAATGGTAGATCCTTTCCGTCCTTTAAAATTAACTGAAGAAGCGATGAAAGTGGAAGATAAAAGTTACGTCACTTCTTGGCTTGAAGATCACCCTGAAAATCACTTGGAAGACAGAAGCCAGGAATGAGTCTTATTACAAACTGCAACAAAAATCACAGTTTTCTAAAAAAATAATTAAAGTCCCGAAATTTTGGGACTTTTTGTTTGACAAAAGTCATCTTTCAGTTCCTGAGGAAAATTCTTAAATTTGAAAGGAAATCAAACTGAAATTTAGAAATATAAATCAGAAATAAATGAGCAATTACGTAAGCGCCGAAGAAGCGGTATCGATAATTAAAAGCGGAGACAGAATTTTTTCACACGGCAGTGCCTGTACACCAAATTATATCTTGGATGAATTGGCAAGACAAGCCGATAGATTAAAAAATGTGGAATTTGTCTCTATTACACAACAGGGAAATGTAGAGATTGCAAAACCCGAATATCAAGACAGTTTTTATATCAACTCATTATTTACTTCAACACCTGTACGTGATGCTGTGAACTCTGAAAGAGGTGACTTTGTTCCTGTATTTTTGAGTGAGATTCCGATGCTTTTCAAAAACGGCTTGCTTCCGCTTGATGTAGCTATCGTTACAGTGTCTCCACCCGATAAACATGGGTATTGTACATTGGGTACTTCTGTAGATGTTGCAAGAGGTGCTGTAGATTCTGCTAAAAAAATAATTGCAGTTGTAAACCCTAAAATGCCGAGAACACATGGAGACGGAATGCTACACATACAGAGAATCGATAAAATGGTTTGGCACGAAGAAGATTTGCTGACTGTAGATTATGGCTCAAAAGTAGGAGAAGAAGAAATGAGGATTGGGAAAAATGTGGCTGAACTTATTGATGATAAATCAACACTGCAAATGGGAATCGGAACCATCCCGGATGCTGTTTTAAAGTGTCTGCATAATCATAAAGATTTGGGAATCCATACCGAAATGTTGAGCGATGGTGTTATCGACCTGATTTTGAATGATGTAGTGAATAATAAATACAAAGGAACTCACCTTAATCGTACCATCACCAGTTTCTGCTTCGGAACTAAACGTCTTTACGATTTTGTGGACGAAAACCCTTCCATTTCGTTTATGGATGTACAACACGTTAATTTTCCTATTAATATTATGAAAAATAAGAAAATGACGGCGATTAATTCTGCTATTGAAGTGGATTTAACAGGTCAGGTTTGTGCAGACTCCATCGGAACTTATCAGTTTAGTGGTATCGGTGGACAAATGGATTTTATGAGAGGTGCAGCTTTAAGCGAGGGCGGAAAACCAATTATTGCCATTTCTTCTAGAACGAAAAAAGGAGTTCCGAGAATTGTGCCTTTCTTAAAACCAGGCGCCGGCGTTGTAACAACGAGAGGTCATATTCATTGGGTAGTAACAGAATTTGGCGCGGTGAATCTTTATGGTAAAAACTTAAGACAACGTGCTAAAGCACTTATTGAAATCTCCCACCCAGATGATAGAGAAATGCTGGAAAGAGGAGCATTCGAGAGGCTCAACAAGTCATTATAACAAAAAAATCCGGATTAAAATGGACTGCACCCAAAAGTTTAGACAAAATTAAACAATATTTTCAAAGGAAAGAGTTCGGTACTGTACCGGACTCTTTCCTTTGAGATTGAGTCTTATTCTATCATTGTTGTAATAGTGAATGTACT
>JAEXAR010000015.1 GCA_023394415.1 Bacteroidota bacterium | reverse complement strand
TTCATATTGCCATTAGCAACGCCAAAAGAAATTTGTTGGGCAATTACCACAAAATAAAAAGAAAGTATCTTCAACTCTATCTCAACGAATTCATCTACAAGCTAAATCGAAGATATTTTGGAGATAGACTCTTTGAAAGGCTTATAATTGCTAATATTACAGGATTATGATTAAAAACGGATAATCAAATTAAGAATAATTTAAATCCATTATTTTTAAGGTTTAGATAAATCTAAAATTTAGCACACAACAAAATTCGCTTGCGAATCCTTAAATCTTCTTCAACACTTCACTTTCTTAATGGTTGAATCATTAATTCTTTCTAAAATTATTTTTTCTAAATTTGAGACTATGAAAAGAATCGCCGCATTATTGCTTGCTTTTTCCGGATTGGTTTTCGGACAAACATTTACCAAAATTGATACACTAAAAGGATCAGACACTCAATTTAGAAACTTTTGGGATGTCAAAAAATATGAACTTTCTGTAGAACCTGATACCGAAAAAAAATCCATTAAAGGAACCAACAAAATTTCGTTCAACATTACAAAGGATGTACAGAATCCGGTATTTCAAATCGATTTACAACATCCTATGAATGTGGTTTCCCTCAAAACATCATTCCCTAAAATTAATAACTATAAAAGAGAAGGCGACTTCATTTTTATTACTGCAAAAAAGAATTTTAAAAAAGGAGAAAAATATACCTTTGACATCAGTTTCGAAGGAAATCCAAGAATGGCCAAAAACGCTCCTTGGGATGGAGGTTGGGTTTTCAAGAAAGATGATAACGGTAATCCTTTTATCAGTGTAGCACAAGAAGGCAATGGCGTTTCTCATTGGTTACCTACCAAAGATATCTGGAGTGATGAACCTGAAAATGGTATCGTGATGAAGATTATTACGCCAAAAAATTTAGTAGGCGTCGGTAACGGAAGATTAATTTCCAAAAAAGAAGAAAATGGAAAAATAGCTTGGACTTGGGAAGTTAAAAACGCTATCAACGGTTACTCTATCGTTCCAAATATTGGTAAATATGTCAATTTTAAAGACACTTATATAGGTGAAAAAGGAAAACTCGACCTCGATTATTGGGTTTTAGATTACAATCTGGATAAGGCCAAAAAACAGTTTGAGCAGGTAATACCAATGATGAAAGCATTTGAATACTGGTTTGGACCATATCCCTTCTACGAAGATTCTTACAAATTAGTAGAGACGCCTTATCTCGGTATGGAACACCAAAGTAATGTCGCTTACGGCAATCGTTATATGAACGGTTATCTTGGCAGAGATCTTTCTGGGACAGGTGTTGGGTTAAAATGGGATTTCATCATCATCCACGAGACTGGTCACGAATGGTTTGCTAATAATATTACCGCAAAAGATCAGGCAGATATGTGGATACACGAAAGTTTCACGGCTTATTCAGAAACTTTGTTTACCGAAAATTATCTGGATAAAAATTCCGCAGAAAAATATGTGATTGGTACGAGACAAGCTATCGATAATGATATTCCTATTATCGGAAAATATGGTGTAAGAAATGAAGGCAGCGGCGATATGTATTACAAAGGTGCTAATATGCTACATACCATTAGAACAGTAATTAATAATGACGAAAAATTCAGACTGATTTTGCGTGGTTTAAATAAAGATTTCTACCATCAAACTGTTACATCAAAACAGGTTGAAGATTATATTTCACAAAAATCGGGTATCGATTTTTCTTCGGTTTTCGATCAGTATTTAAGAACAATAAAAATTCCTACTCTTGAGTATTATCAACGTGGGAACCAACTATATTACCGATACCAGAATATCGTTGAAAACTTTAGAATGCCAATTAGATTAGAACAAGGTTATACGATTACACCAACAAAAGAATGGCAAATACAGGAATTGAAAAATGGATTGACCATAACTTTTAATCCGAATTACTATATTCACTACAAAATTGTTACACCTCCCGTTAAAAGCATTGTAAATCCGGATTTAGCTGTGACTGACAAACTGATTTTGTATTTTGAAAAAGGTGCAAAAGAGTCGGTGAAAAAAGCCATTTTGAAATATGGTGCAGAAATCGTTTACGAATACAATGCGTTAGGTGGATTTGCTATAAAAATCCCCAAAGGAAAATCGATAAATGATGCGATGGTTTATTTGAAAAAAATAAAAGGTGTTTCTTCTGTACATCGAGACCAGATTATAAAACTTGATGATCCTGTACAAACTACGATTCAGATTTCAAAATAATTCTAAACGTACTGCCTTTTCCCACTTCAGTCTGTGCTATGCGGATGTCACCTTTATGATATTCATTAATGACACGTTTGGCTAATGAAAGACCAAGTCCCCAACCTCTTTTCTTAGTTGAAAATCCGGGTTTGAATGCTCTTGAAGCATTTCTTGCATTCATTCCGCTACCGGTGTCTTTAAAATCAATCAGAATATTGTTGTTCTTTTCGTAGAGTGAAATATCTAGTTTTCCGGTTCCTTTCATCGCATCCACAGCGTTTTTAACTAAATTTTCAATCACCCAGCTGATAAGGATTCTGTTATGCGGGATTAATAATTCTTGATTGGGAAGCATAAGATTGAAATCCACTTTTTTAGAAATTCTCGATTTTAAATAATCGTAGTTCTGCTGCACGGTTTCATTCAAATTCAAATCATTCAGCTCGGGAACAGAACCAATTTTGGAGAATCGCTCTGAAATTGTTTTTAAACGCTTGATATCTCTTTCAATTTCTACAACACCTTCGCTATTTTCATTTTCCATTCTAAGAATTTCGATCCAACCAATCATTGAAGAAAGTGGAGTTCCAATTTGGTGTGCTGTTTCTTTTGCCAAACCAGCCCAAAGAAAACCTTCATCAGTTTTTTTAATCGTTTTTAAAAACCAAAAAGAAAAAAGAATATAGGCCAAAACTAAAAGTCCCAAAAGCAAAGGCGAGTAACGTAAATCATTCAGCAATTTGGAGTTGGTGAAATAAACATACTGGTTTCCGCTGGGAAGTTTTATTTCAAAAGGCTGATAAGCTGCTTTCATTTCATTCAGAAACTGTTGAAGTTTTTCTGGATTAGAAGCTATTTCTGTAGGGATATTCCGCATGTAATCCTCTCCTAAAATTTTCCCTTTCGAATCGGTAATAATCACAGGAACTGAAGTGTTGCTTTTAGAAATCTGAAGAATTAAATCAAGTGCTACAGGGTCTTCTATAAACGTTTCCTGCTGGTATTTCATTGCCGTAGCAAAGAGTTCAATCCGTTTTATTTCTTCTTTGCGCAGATAATCAATCAAAAAGTAAGATGCGGCAACAACGCCTCCAATTACCAAAGTAAACAGAATAAAGATAATCCAATTATTGAGTTTTGATAAAAGGGTTCTCTGCAACATTATTTCAGCACATTTAAAACTTTGTACAGCGCATTGCTCACATCAGAAGACTGATAATTATTGATGATGATTGAAAAAACATATTTTTTTCCTGATGCAGAAGTGTGATAACCTGCAAATGATTTGGTATCTCTCATGGTGCCACTCTTCATTTTCATTTGGTTTCCTTGTGTTGGAAATCCGTCAAAAAATTCATTAAACCAAGCTTGTTTTTTAGCCCAAAGTAATGCCTGCACTTCTGCCCTTGCAGAAACATAATTCTGCGGCGAAAGTCCACTTCCGTCAGCAAAATTAATCATATAGTGATTGATACCTTTACCTTGCCAAAAGTTTTTCATATAATCAATCCCAGCTTTGAAACTGCCTTCACCTTTCTTTTCTTTCCCGATTGTTTTTACTAAGGTTTCACCATAAAGATTGACGCTCTTTCTCATAAACCAATAGACTACTTTATCTAATGTAGGCGATTTATACTCAAAAAAAGTATTGCCTTTTGGGAATTGGGAAAGGGTTTCTCCATTAATTCTCTGTTGAGAGGTGGTGATAATTTTGCCATTAAATTCAATGCCGTTTAGTTTCAGCCAGTTTTTTATTTCAGCTCCGAGTTGTAGTGGTGGATTAGGTGTTGCTCCCGAAACTGTCATATTTTTCGCAGGCAAAGTTCCTGTGATGTGGGCTACATTTGAATGTGGCGCAGTAAATATTAAACTTTGATCTGAAGTTCCACCGGTTTTCACATCATTTACCCACTTCACATTTTGAAGATCAATATTGAAATTTTTGATGTCTTTACCGTTTGTATTGATATCAAACTGGTTCTCGCGCCAATTGACACTCCAAACACCTGCACCATAATAATTTCCCATATCATCCCAAGGCCAACCTCCGGGAACGGTTTGAAAATCAAAATAAGAATCGTCTATCACCAAATCTCCGGTAATTTTTGAAATGCCTTTGGTTTTGATGGAAGCAAGGAGCTTATCTCTGTAGTCTTCAGGTTTGTAACCATCGTAACGCCAACTTCCAAGTGTTGGATCTCCGTTGGATTGGATAAAAAGATTTCCGTTCAGATTTCCATTCGAGATACTTCCTGAATGTGAAGCAGTAGTAGTCCATTGATAATTTTTACCCAAAACTTCCAAAGCCGTTGCTGCTGTAAAAATTTTCTGTGTAGACGCTGTAGAAAGCCCTTTGTTACCTTGATATTCGTAGATAAAATTTCCTGATTCATCTGCTACATAAAATGAAAGACTTGAGGAATATGCCGGAGCAGAATTGAGCAAATCTTTAGTTGCTGCATCCAACTTTTGAGTAATGTTCTGAGCAAAAAATAATTGTGAAGATAGTATAAGAACTGAAAATGCGCTTTTCATTTTAATGCTTTTTATTTCAAATATAACGATTTTGATCTTTTTTTATTTGGCAAGAAAACAAAAGAATGATTAAATGTAGTATTTAACCTTCAACTTAATCTAAATTATTTAAAAATTCAAATAAATCCTCCGGTGAAAGCCAAGGCTTTTTACGAAGCCTAGAACGGGATACGTTAATACTGGATGGTAATACCTGAAGTATATCTGCCATTTCTCGGGAGGTAAGTCCAATTCTGAGATAAGCGCATAATCTAAGATCATAAATTGAAAGGTGAGGAATCTTTGCCTTCATCGATTTAAAAAACTCTTGCTGCAGCTCTTCCATCTGTATCTCGAAAGTGTGGTCTTCAGTTTCAAGGTAGTTTTTGAGCATTCTTCTAATTTCTCCCAATCGAATTTTCGAGATACTTGGATTGGTTTCTATTTCAATTATTTTATCTCCAATTGTGTGTAAAATGATTAACAGAAAATTAAATTTATCAATCGATTACTTGTAATATAAAATTTGTGACCTTTTGGGGTTATAAAGTGGCCATAAATTTTAAAAATACACTTCTGTAGTTACCAAATTTGATGTTGGGATGCTATTTAGTCTTTCATTGCATAAACTGCAAAACTTGCTAACCAATGATCACCGCCATAATTTCCTTGAAATAATAGTGGCAAGCCATTAGAAATAAATTTATGGGCTGTTTGCTCAAAATCTTTTTTCAGTTTGTGATTTCTTGGTAATTCTTTAGCAATCCCTTTCATACACCATGCGCGAGAAAAAGACAAGCCCACTAAATGAACTGTCTGATAATCAGATAAATCACTCACTACCGGAACTTGTTTTACATTTTGAAGACTGCGTTTGTCGTAGAAATTTTTAAGCCACTTTACAAATTCTTGTTGAGGAAGAATTCTGCTCATCAAATAAGCAATATTTAAGCTTGGTGAAAAGAAATCAGAACCATCTGGCTCCATATAAGCCGGTGCCTTTTTATCACTCAAATAAAAATATTTGGAACGCTCAATTAATTGATTTTCAAAATCTTTATCTTTTGATGCTCTTGCCCAATCTATAGCAAAAGCCACTGCAAAAGCAGTATTGGGATGTACACCAGTTCTGTTAGGATAGGTTTGTTTTGGTAAATAGGCTTTCCATTTATTAAGAATTTCTCGGGTTAAAGGTTTCAGGTTTTCATGCCAGCGTTTTGCTCTTGCATCGTCCCAGGTGATAAGTTCTTCATCTAATTTCAGTAGCCAAGCCCAACCATAAGTTCTTTCAAAAGTTGTAGTGAGTTCGTATTTGGTGAAATAAGCAGCTTCTTCATTTAAATATTCAGGTTTGAACGAATTTTCCAGAATGGTCTCAATCTCTTTTGCATTTGGAAGATTTGGTTTGGTTTTCAGAAGTCTCACCAGCATCCAATGTCCATGTACAGAGCTATGCCAATCGAAACAACCATAGAAACTAGGATGAAGATCTTTGGGTGAAAGCGCTACTTCTTTAGCATTATTGATGATGTGCGCCGTTTTATTAGGATATTCCTGATTGATACAATGTAATGGTTTCTCGGCCAATTTAACTGCCATTTCATCGGTTAAAGTAGGAACATTCTGTGCATAAAAAAAGAATGAAAATAATACGGAAAGCAATGTGAACTTTTTCATTTCATAAAATTAATATAAAGTTTTAAGATTTATACTTAATTTTGAGAAAACAACTACTATGAAAGTTTTTATTGCCCTTTTATCATTATTTTTTCTATCTCTGTCTTGTGTAGGGAGAGAAGATAACCTTCAGGAACAAGAAAAAGAAGCTTTATCCAAAGCATTTAATGAGTTGTATGCCATTTCTGTGAGTGTAAAATGCACGAATGGAGACGAATGGAAATTTGCACCCGCTGGAGACAAACCTTGTGGAGGACCTGCTACATACATACCTTATCATAAAAGCATTGATGAAGCGATGTTTTTGAAATTGGTTGAAGACTATAGTAAAGCTCATAAAGCTTACAACGAAAAATGGGGTGCAGTTTCCGACTGCAGTATTACGCCAATGCCAAAAGGTGTTTCCTGTGTAGACGGAAAGCCTGTTTTCAATTTATAAAAAAATCCTTTCGTTATTGAAAGGATTGTCTTAATTCAAAAAGAAAATTATTCTCCGTAGTGTTGTTTAACGGTTTCTAAAACCTGCTCATCACTCATTTGTTGAGAAGATTCTAAAGTAATTTTCAAATTTTTAAATTGTGCAGTATCGTGTAGATAATTCTTCAGTTCTTCCTGAATTTTACCGGGACCTGTAATGAACAATTCTTGGCTGTTTTCAATAAGATGATCTATTTCTTTGAAGAATTTGGTTTTCGTTGTTTGCTCAGCATTATTGCCTGCATTTTCACTGGAGTTTCCGTGTTGTTTTTCGTGTTTTACCGGGCTGCAAAGGAAAAATTTAAACGCATTTTGTGCATCATGATTTTTAACAACAATTGCTTTTTCATTATCTATCCAAAGCCCTGCTAATTTTTTTTCTGACATAATTTTTATAATTTTTGTGATTCATCAAGAGGGTCACAATAATAATGCAAAGGCTGTGTTAAAGGATGTTAAACTTTATTTTCCTATAACGAAAACAGTAGGAATCTTATGTAGATCAGGCTTTTTGTTTTTCCAATCCGATATTTTTAAAGTTTTTATAAATTCATCGATAGGATGATTGATATTGGAAGCAATGCAAAGTTGAGTACTTGAACTTAAAGTTTTGATTAAATCTTCCAAAAGTTGTTGATTACGGTAAGGTGTTTCCATAAAAATCTGAGAATATCCTGTTTTTTGAACTTGCGTTTCTAAAAATTTGATTTTCTGATGTTTTTGGGATTTATCAATGGGTAAATAACCGTGAAAGGTAAACTCCTGTCCGTTGAAACCACTCGAAATTAATGCTAATATAATGGAACTCGGTCCGTTAATGGGAACAACTTTAATGTGGTTTTCGTGGCACCATTTTACAATAATATTTCCGGGATCGGCAATACAAGGCAATCCCGCTTCAGAAAGTAAACCAAAATCCTGACCTTGTTTCATCAACTGTTGGGCTTCCTTTAGGTCTGAATGTTCTGAATATTTATCAAGAAGAAAAAGTTTTAAATCGCTCTGCTTTTTTTCCGGACAAAAAAACTTGATGACTTTACGCGCCGTTTTCTCGTTTTCCACAAAAAAATAATCAGTCTTCAGAATATAATCTTTAATTGCGGGAGCAAAATATTCTAAAGGTGAATCTTCTGAAAGGTATGCGGGAATAAGGAAAAGCATTTTATTTAATGAAGTATTAACAATGAAGTATTAAATAATATAAATTATTCTGATGTCAGTTTTTTGGCAATTTTATCGCAGGCTTCATCTAGCATTTTATAAACCTGATCAAAAGCATCTAATTCACTCCAATATGGATCAGGAACTTCGATATTGTCGCCTATGTTTCCTGCTTCATTCAAAATGAGACTGATTTTTTGCCGTTGTTCTTCAGATTTGGCCATTGATACTGCATCTTTATAATTTTCCAAATCCATACAGAAAATTTTATCATATTCATCCAAATCTTTGGGTGTGATGATTCTGGCTCTGTGTTTATTAATGTCCACACCATATTTTTCGGCAATTTTTATGGATCGGTGATCAGCTTTTTTACCTTCGTGGTACGAAATGGTTCCGGCACTGTCAATCTCAAAACTTTCAGGAAGTTTAGATCTCATAATGCCTTCTGCAAGAGGACTTCTGCAAATGTTGCCCAGGCAAAGCATTAAAATTTTCATAGTATTATTAGCAATTTTACGGACTAAATTTAAACAAAAATGAAGAATATTTCTACTCTTCATTTTTTATATTCAACTTATCAATTTTATTGTTTTATTCTTTCAGAAAGATCTTTCACATATTTCTTGATCTCCTTGTCGATTTTGGAAACATCCTTAATGGTTTCTACAGCATACATCACAGTAGAATGGTCTTTACCTCCCATTTCTTCACCAATTTTTGAGAATGTTGCATTGGTTAATTCTTTAGAGAAATACATAGCCAACTGTCTTGGTAACGCAATATCCCTTTTTCTGGATTTTGAAAGTAACTGTTCTCTGTTTAAACCAAAATATTCGCAAACCACTTCCTGAATGTAAGGAATATTGATCACTTTTTTCTGTGTAGATGCAATCTTATTAATGGTATCTTTCAGAAGTTCAAGGCTTAATTCAGACTTATAAATTGTAGAATATGCGATAACGGAATTGATGACGCCAATTAATTCTCTAACGTTCGATTTTACTTCTCCGGCAAGATAATCTACCATATCTTCAGTAAGAACAATACCGTCACGGCTTAATTTATCTACAATAATTTTCTTTCTGGTTTCAAAATCCGGAGATTTTACTTCTGCAGAAAGCCCCCATTTGAAACGCGAAACAATACGCTCCTGAATATCCTGAATGTCAACCGGTGCTTTATCAGATGTTAAAACAATCTGTTTTCCGTTTTGGTGCAGATAATCAAAAATGTGGAAGAATGAATCCTGCGTTGCTGCTTTTCCGGAAAGGAACTGAATATCATCAATCACCAAAACGTCAACCATTTGGTAATAGTTCTGGAAATCAGTTTTATTTTGGGCTTTTGCTGCGGATACAAACTGTTGGATGAATTTTTCTGAAGAAAGGTAAAGCACTACTTTTTCGGGGAAATTGTTTTTCACTTCCAAACCTATGGCATGCGCCAAGTGCGTTTTACCTACCCCAACACCACCATGAATAAACAATGGGTTGAAAGCTGTAGCTCCCGGTCTTTTTGCGATTGATTTTGCAACAGTAGAAGCAAATTTATTGCTTTCACCTTCTACAAAATTATCAAAAGAGAGGTGGGGAATCAGATTCGATTCAATATTTACTTTCTTAATGCCAGGAGCAACAAGAGGATTAACAAAATTTTTAGCTTTAGGCATCGCTTCCTGCATTTTTGGTGCAGGGATAGAATTTCCCTTTACTTTCTGTACAATAGGTTTTTCTTTTCCGGATGGTTTATTCTCCATCACAGAATACCATAGCTTAACACCTTTGCCAATGTTTTTTCTTAAAGCAGCTGAAAGTAATGAAAGGTAGTTATCTTCGATATACTCTTTATAAAAATCACTAGGAACCAAAAGGGTAAGGTTGTGATTTACCAATGATAAAGGTTGTACCTTATCAAACAAAAGATCAAATGATTTCTCCAGCTTCTTAAGATCATCATTATCTTCTGCAGCATTAAGATTATCCCGCATAAAAAGGAGACACTTTTCCCATACCAATGATAAATCTTGATTCATAAATTCCTACGTAAAATGAGATTGAAATATATATTTGATTTGCCTACTAAAGTAGAAAGCAAATATCACAAAAATAATTGTCAAAAAAAAATTTAAACAGCCTTGATTATTTAAAAAGTTATTTGTATGTTGTCAAACAAAACTTTGGAATGATACATACAACACATTCATTACGAGTACGTTATGGCGAAACAGACCCTATGAAATATGTTTACTACGGCAACTATGCAGAGTATCTCGAAGTAGCGCGTGTTGAACTTTTTCGCACCATCGGAATTTCTTACGATGAGATTGAAAAACAGGGAATTTGGTTACCCGTATCAGAGTATAAAATTAAGTATCTTAAGCCCGGTTTGTATGATCAAATTCTAGAAATACACACTTACGTTAAAAAAAAACCCGGCGTAAGAATTGAGTTCGAATATGAAATTTATAACGATTCTAAAGAGAAAATTACCGAAGCCAACGTCACTCTATTTTTCCTCGATTCAAATCATAATAAAATTATAAAATGCCCTGATTTTTTGATGAAGCTCATTGATGAAAATTGGAAAAAAGTTGAGGGAATTGAAGATTGAATTATGGTAGATTCTAATTGAATAAAAAACCGCAACTTTAAGCATTAAACTTTAAATTTAGATGAAATAATCAACTTATGAATGTATTACTCGCCTCTACTTCTACCCTTTTTGGCGGAAACTATCTGGAATATTTAACCCAAGAAATTAAAGAACTCTACAAAGGTATTGATGAGGTTCTCTTTATCCCTTTTGCAAGACCTTCGGGAATTTCTCACGAGGAATATACCGCAAAAGCTGCTGATTTTTTTTCAAAAATAAATATCAAATTGCGTGGACTGCACGAGTTTGAACAAATGCCGGAAGCCATCAATGAAGCCAAAGCCTATTTTACAGGTGGTGGAAATACTTTTCTTTTGGTAAAAACCCTCCACGAAGAAAATCTAATGCACTTCCTGAAAGATAATGTAGAAAACGGAAAACCTTATCTTGGAGCTAGTGCAGGGAGCAATATAGGAGGTTTGAATATGAAAACCACGAATGATATGCCTATCGTTTATCCGCCAAGTTTTGAATGTATGGGTTTAGTTCCCTTCAATATTAATCCACATTATCTTGATCCGGATCCAACATTACAACATAATGGTGAAACCAGAGAAACCAGAATTAAAGAATTTCTCACGCAAAATGACACCAAAGTTATAGGTTTAAGAGAAGGCAACTGGATTCGCAGAATTGGCGACAAAATTACTGTTGAAGGCGAAAACCAAACCCGTATTTTCGAAGCCGGAAAAGAACCTTATGAGATAAAACCCGGAACAGAATTAGCATAAATAAAAATAGGTTTGAAATTTGTTTTTAATCTTTAAAAATTTAAAAATGAAAGTCCTAACATCCATAATAGCGACATCAGGTTTGATTTTAATAACCTCATGTTCAGCAATAAAAAACGTAGAATGCAACTGTAATTCGTGACTGTACCGGAACTTATTTGCGATTTAATGATAATGATTACGGTGTTTGTAATGCACAAATCCTAGAAATATATAATGATGGTACAGAAATTACGGCGACTTTTGAAAAAATAAAGGAAATAGTGAAGTATATAGATTATTACAACCACGATAGAATAAGACTCAACCTCAAAGGAAAGAGTCCGGTACAGTACCGAACTCTTTCCTTTGAAAATATTGTTTAATTTTGTCTAAACTTTTGGGTGCAGTCTAATATTCCGAGTTTTTTATTTTTATTCTGGTTTCTGATTTTCAGCTTCCGTTATTTTAAGATTTTTAGAGTAGAACATAATTACGATTCCGGCTATAATGAACGGTATTGAAAGTACTTGTCCTGTATTTAAACCACCAAAAGTAATAAATTCGTTACCTTGTGGTTCTTTGAAGAACTCAACCACCAAACGGATGCTCCAAAGAATCACGAAAAACAAACCAAATAACCACCCTTGCTGATATTTTTTATTGGTATAACGGTACAAAACCCAAAGCAAAATAAACAGAAGAAAATACCCGAAAGCTTCAAACAACTGTGTAGGATAACGTGGAACTGTAGCACCATATTCATTACTCATCTGCGGAAAAAGGATTGCAAAAGGTGAAGATGAATCAACAGGTTTTCCAATAATTTCGGAATTGAAAAAATTACCCAATCTCACGAAAGCCCCTCCTAATGCTACCACAATTCCGATTCTGTCATACACCCAGAAAGGATTTTTCTTAATGATTTTTAAAGCATAATACAAAGTGGTAAAGATCAGCGCAATAGTAGCACCGTGACTTGCAAGACCTGAAAACCCTGTAAATTTGAATTCAGGTTGAGTTTGAATTGGAAGAAAAACCGACCAAAAATCCTGCTTAAATAATTCTGGCTGGTAAAAAATCACGTGTCCTAATCTTGCACCAAGAATGGTTCCCACTAATGTCCAAGTAAATAATGGTTCCAGATACTTTTGGTTTACATTATCAATTTTGAAAATGTAAGTCATTATCACATAACCCAATCCAAACGCAAGGATGAACATTAAGCTGTAGAAATGAAGCGTTATTGGTCCTAATTTTATCCCTTTTGAAGGATCCCAAATTTTGAAATCTGTATTAAGGCTGACATTTTTATCAGGTGTAATACCATTTTCAACACCTGCAGCTTTGTATAAATATTTGTAATCGTGAAGCGGATTTACACTTTGTGTTACGGGTTTGAAATCCTTATCCAGAACTTGATAGCCTCTGTTTTTATAATCCTGAAACACATTGGTTTGTGCGTACTCATTCACCAATTCATTCAAAATCACCAATACATTAGAAGTTTGTGGCTTTGCACTGAAATCTACAAACTCTTGCGGTAATGTTGTGGCAAAGATTTTAACGGGAACATTTTTGCCATCCACATTCAGGTTACCATCCGACATTCCGTCAGGATAATTCTGGGAAAAAAATCCCTGCGCTATGAAAGCAAAAATCAGAAGAAAAATTCTATAAAATATATTGTTCATAAAAACTATTTGTCTATCGTTGTAAGTAGAGTATAAAGTCTAAGATTTCACTTTTACATTCAAAAAAACCTATTCTTTAGGTGGTACAGGATCATAACCTTCTCCTCCCCAAGGATGACATCTGCCAATTCTTTTTATCCCAAGCCAAAGTCCTTTTACAGGTCCGTGCATCTTTAGAGCATCAACCATATAGTGCGAACACGTTGGTTGGTAGCGACAATTTGCCGGAAATATAGGCGAGATAAACCATTGGTAAAACCTAATTGGCACCAATAGTGGAAAGATGAGTATTTTTTTGATAAATGAGCCCAAAACATTGCAAAAATAACTTATTAATTTGAAATTTGAGGTTTGAAGAGTCAAATTATTAACTTTGAATTTTAAACACAGCATTTTGAACACCAATATCCCATTAGCAGAGCAATTAAGACCTAAAACCATTGATGATGTTTTGGGACAAGAACACCTTACCGGAAAAAGCGGTCCCATTAGAAAGATGCTTGAAAATGACTCCCTTAATTCTTTGATTTTTTGGGGACCTCCTGGAACCGGAAAAACAACTTTAGCAGAAATTATCTCTGAAAAATCCGGCAGAAAATTCTTTAAACTCTCTGCTGTTTCATCCGGTGTAAAGGAGGTGAGAGATGTTATTGAAGAAGCGAAAAAACAGAATTTATTTTCAGGAAAATCACCAATTCTTTTTATTGATGAGATTCACCGTTTCAATAAATCTCAGCAGGATTCACTTTTACACGCGGTTGAAAAAGGTTGGGTTGTATTGATTGGGGCTACAACAGAAAACCCAAGTTTCGAGGTGGTTTCTGCATTGCTATCACGTTCGCAAGTGTATGTTTTAAAATCTTTGAGCTACGAAAAACTGGAAGAACTGGCAGAAGTTGCTTTAGCAAAATTCAATGATAATGAAAAAACCAATTTCAAACTGAAAGATAAAGCCGCATTCATCCAATATTCCGGTGGCGATGCAAGAAAACTGATTAATTCGGTTGAGCTGGTGCTAAATCAATATAAAAATTCTAAAAAGAAAGATATTTCCAACGAAGATGTGATGTTGGTTTTGCAGGAAACCATGGCGCTTTATGATAAAAACGGAGAGCAACATTATGATATCATTTCAGCCTTCATTAAGTCGATGCGAGGTTCTGATCCCAATGCTGCTGTTTATTGGTTGGCAAGAATGCTTGATGGTGGCGAAGACATTAAATTCATCGCCAGAAGAATGCTCATTTTAGCTGCTGAAGATATTGGTTTAGCCAATCCAAACGCTTTGGTAATGGCCAATAACTGCTTCCAAGCAATTAATGTGATTGGTAATCCTGAAGCCAGAATAATCTTAAGTGAAACAGCTGTTTATTTAGCAGTTTCTCCAAAATCTAACTCTACTTATATGGCAATTAATGAAGCGATGGCATTTGTAAAACGCACCGGAAATTTACCGGTTCCTCTACATTTGAGAAACGCGCCTACCAAACTGATGAAAGATATGGATTATGGTAAAGATTATCAGTATGCCCACTCTCACGAAGGCAATTTTGTGGATTTAGAGTTTCTGCCCGAAGAAATACGCGGTCAAAAATTCTACGAACCCGGAAATAATTCTACCGAAAAGAAAATTAAAGAGGAGCTGGAGAAAAAATGGAAAGGGAAATATTGAATAAAAAAATCCGGCTTTCAAAAAAAAACTTGAAAGCCAGATTAAAAAAAAATTAATAACTACAAAAACTTATGACTTATCTTCTATTACAGCTTGTGCAGCAGCCAATCTAGCAATTGGAACTCTGAACGGTGAGCAACTCACATAGTTCATTCCCAATTTGTGGCAGAATTTCACAGAGTCAGCGTCACCACCGTGTTCACCGCAAATTCCGACTTTAAGATTTTCTCTTACACCTCTACCTCTTTCAACAGCGAGTTTTATCAATTCACCAACACCTGATTGATCGATAGTTACAAAAGGATCGTCTGCAAGAAGTTTTAGATCTAAATATTTAGGCAAGAAACCACCAATATCGTCTCTGGAGAAACCGAATGACATTTGGGTAAGGTCATTAGTACCAAAGGAGAAGAACTCTGCAACCTGCGCCATAGAATCAGCTTTTAGTGCTGCACGCGGCGTTTCGATCATCGTTCCATACATAAACGGAATTTCTTTAAGTTTCAGTTTTTTACAAACTTCTGCATAAACTCTGTCTACGATTTCTTTTTGGTGGCGAAGCTCATGTCTACCCATCGTTACAGGAATCATAATTTCAGGATAGGCTTTTTTACCTGCTTTTACTAATTCTCCCGCAGCTTCTAAAATTGCTCTTACCTGCATCTCTGTAATTTCAGGATAAGAAACACCTAAACGTACACCTCTGTGTCCTAGCATCGGGTTGTTTTCGTGTAAGGCAAGTACTCTTCTGTTCAACAAACTCATTCTAACACCAAGTTCTTTTGCCAGTTCCTGAAGTTTTACTTTATCGTGAGGTACAAATTCGTGTAAAGGTGGATCAAGTAAGCGTATGGTTACGGGGTTTCCATTCATCACTTCCAAGGTTGCTTTGATGTCTTTTTTTACAAAAACAGAAAGTTCATCAAGCGCTGCTCTTCTATCCTTTTCATTGGTTGCCATAATCATCTTACGAAGTAAGAATAATGGGAACTCACTACCTTCACCATAGAACATGTGTTCTGTTCTAAATAGACCAATACCTTCTGCACCAAAGTATGCAGCCTGTTGCGCATCTTTAGGTGTATCTGCGTTGGTTCTTACCTTAAGCGTTTTGGCTTTGTCAACCAATTTCATAAGCGCTTTGTAAGATTCATTTTTATTTAAATCTGTAGCTTTTAGAGGAAGTACACCTTCATAAACAAGACCTTTAGTTCCGTTCAAAGAAATCCAGTCGCCTTCGTGAATTTTAAGGCCAGATTTGGTAATCATCACCTTTTCTTTGCCTAAAATCTCAACCTCGCCACAACCTACGATACAACATTTTCCCCAACCTCTTGCTACAAGCGCAGCGTGAGACGTCATACCACCTTTTGAGGTAAGAATTGCCTGTGATTTGTGCATACCATCAACATCTTCAGGAGAGGTTTCTTCACGTACAAGAATCACTTTTTCACCTTTCAAAGCCCAGTTTACAGCATCTTCTGATGAGAATACTACTCTACCAATAGCACCTCCAGGACCTGCAGGAAGACCTTTTGCTATTACTTTTGCAACCTTTTCTGCATCTGGGTCAATCATTGGCAATAATAGTTCAACCAACTGATTAGGACCAACTCTCATAATGGCAGTATCGGAATCAATAAGCTTTTCTTTGTACATATCAGCAGCCATCTTCACCGCAGCTACACCATTACGTTTACCAACACGGCACTGTAACATCCAGAGCTTACCTTTCTCAATGGTAAATTCAATATCCTGCATATCTTTGTAATGCACTTCAAGTCTTTTCTGAATGGCATCCAATTCTTTATATTGTGCAGGCATAAATTTTTCTAAAGTCGTAAGGCTTTTACTATGATCATTTTTAGAAAGGTTATTGATAGGAGCCGGAGTTCTGATACCTGCTACAACGTCTTCTCCCTGTGCATTTACCAAATATTCGCCATAGAAATGATTATCTCCGTTACCAGGATTTCTGGTGAACGCTACACCTGTACAACTGTCATCGCCCATATTTCCGAATACCATTGCCTGTACGTTTACCGCTGTTCCCCATTCATCAGGAATTCTTTCGATTCTTCTGTACTCTACAGCACGTTTACCGTTCCAAGAACCGAACACAGCACCAACACCACCCATTAACTGATCCCAAGGCTTTTCAGGAAATTCAACTTTCAAATATTTTTTAGTAAGAACTTTAAATTCTTTCACCAATTTTTTTAAATCATTTGCTGAAAGGTCTGTATCAAGCTCAACGCCTTTTTCTTTTTTTACTTCTTCAAGTCTTTCATCCATAATTTTACGGATTCCGACACCTTTCACCGGTTCAAGACCTCCGGCTTTTTCGATAACAACGTCTGCATACATCATCACCAAACGTCTGTAAGCGTCGTAAGCGAATCTTTCGTCGCCTGATTTTGCAATAAGTCCTTTTACGGTTTCATCGTTAAGACCGATATTTAATACCGTATCCATCATTCCCGGCATTGAACGTCTTGCACCGGAACGTACTGACATTAATAAAGGATCTTTGGTATCTCCAAATTTTTTGCCCATAATTTTTTCAACTTCAGAAAGGGCATCTTTTATCTGTTTTTCTAAATCTTTAGGATACGTTTTTTTGTTTGCATAATAATAGGTACAAACTTCAGTAGTTACTGTAAATCCCGGTGGTACCGGAAGTTTTAGGCTTTTGTGTCCTGCCATTTCTGCCAGGTTGGCTCCTTTACCTCCTAATAGGTTTTTCATCGATTCATTACCGTCTGCTTTTCCTCCACCGAAGGAATAGACATACTTTTCTTCTGTTTTTGCTTTTGTAGCCATAATATATGTTTTTGTATTTGTATCAAAAAGTAGAGTAAAATTACGACTGTTATTTATTAAACAATTATTTAGAAATATGAGAAATGTCAAGATTGACAAAAGTCACTTTTGGAAATGTTAATTGCTAGATGTTAGATTTTAGATGTTGGATGTTTTAAAAAGCATCTTGAAAGTTATCAAAACTTCATTAGAATCATTTTATTTAACATTTAGGAATTTAGAGATTAAGGTTTTTAAGAATTCGCTTGCGAATTTGAGCAATGTGGTGAAGCGAGATGCATCTTAATCTTAAAAAATATTGTTGCATTCCTTCTTAAAAACTTAAATGACTTAATGGTAAAAAGAAGCCGTCTCACAACTAGTGAAAGACGGCTTTTTTTATGATTTTCACTGTACCCCTATACGAACGGGTGTTTCGTTTAGAGGATTCTCAACCCAGATCAATGTGTTGTGAGACGGATTCAATAATGTTTTTTTAAATAGTTTAGTATTCAAAAAGTACGCTTCCCCAAGTGAAACCACTTCCGAAAGCTGAAAGAAGAACTAAATCTCCTCTTTTTATTTT
Source organism: Bacteroidota bacterium (assembly GCA_023394415.1). Classification (GTDB taxonomy): domain Bacteria; phylum Bacteroidota; class Bacteroidia; order Flavobacteriales; family Weeksellaceae; genus Planobacterium. The sequence continues at coordinate 34,730 of JAEXAR010000015.1, read as the reverse complement.
TCCTGAATGAATGGCCTCACTTAATGCTAAAGGTATTGATGCAGCTGTAGTATTACCATATTTCTGAATGTTGTTGAATACCTTTTCATCCGGCAAACCAAATTTCTGTTGTACATACTGCGCAATTCTCAAATTAGCCTGGTGTGGAATGAACATATCTAAATCCTCGGCTGTTTTACCTGCTTTTTGTAGAGCTTCATTCATCGTTTCAGGAAATCGTGTAACAGCGTGTTTGAACACAAAATTGCCGTTCATAATGGGATAAATTTCTGCATTGGTTACATTTTCAGGCTCCAAACGCATTCTGTCGCTCCATCCGAATTTAGAACCCGGAAACTTGGTGCACAGTTCTTCGGCATATTTCCCTTCAGAATGCATATTGGTTGCTAAAATATCACCTGCCTGTTCATCTTCCGTTGCTGAAAGCACTACAGCACCTGCACCATCTCCAAAAATAACAGAAACACCTCTGCCTTCATCCGAAAAATCTAATCCAAAGGAGTGAATTTCAGCGCCTACAACCAAAATATTTTTATAAGAACCGGTTTTTATAAATGCATTAGCCACGCTCATAGCATACACAAATCCCGAACATTGATTTCTAACATCCAAAGCACCAATAGTATCACACCCGAGCATTTCTTGCAATAAAACTCCACCTCCCGGAAAGAAGTAATCCGGTGAAAGTGTTGCAAAAACAATATAATCGATGTCTTTAGCAGTGAGTCCGGCATTTTGCAAAGCCATTTCAGAAGCCTTGAAACCTAAATAGGCTGTTGTCTCCTCAGAGTCATTGCGATTTTTACGATGACGGCGCTCTTTTATTCCTGTTCTCTCGGTAATCCATTCATCATTGGTGGTCATCATTTTCGACAAGTCGTCGTTGGTTACAACATTTTCAGGAACATAATGCCCAATTCCTTTAATGATACTTTTAATCATAAGTTTTATTAATTTTGACAAAAATAAGATTTTTATTTTTCAATTATTTAAAACATAGCATTCTGAATATATGCCTATTGAAATTTTATTTAAGAACGACCATTGTGAATGGATTGATGTGGAAGGTGCTACAGAACAGGACATCCAGTTTTTGCATGAAAGGTATAATATTAATGCACTTTTGCTTGAAGACACCATAGATCCCAACCACTTACCAAAATATGAAGAAGACGGCGACTTAAAGTTTTTTCTCACACGAGAGAATACAGAGCTTGAGCGTACCAGTCTCAACTCCATTAGTGATGTAAGTACAAAGCTGGGTATTTTTCTTTTCGGAAACCAAATTATAACGGTACACCGAATGAAAAACCGCAGCGTGATGGAAATGAAAAAAGAAGTTATTCTGGATAAGGACATTCAAACTTCCCATAAAATTGCGCTTAATCTAGCCCTGAAAGTTTTAAAATCCTATGATGATGAAGCTGAAAACATTCTCGAAATTCTTGATAATCTTGAAAATGAAATTTTTCTTAAAAACTCGAACCATTCCAATCAATTAAGACGTCTCTATCGTCTGAAAAGAAAATCGGGACTTAATACCAGAATTTTGAATATTTCTACAGATTGGGTTGATAAATTCAGGAAACTAAATCTTTCCGAATCCGAAACCGCAGATTTAAGAGACAAACACAAGGATGCTGTAGCAGATTTCGATCACCTTAATGCGCAAATTACCAACCTCATCTCAATGTTTCTGGCTTTGTCTGACCAAAAAGCCAATCAGGTGATGAAGATTCTCGCCATTTACTCCATGTATTTTTTACCAATAACTTTTATTGCGGGACTTTATGGGATGAATTTTGATAATATGCCTGAACTTCATAAACCTTGGGGTTATTTTGCAACTATAGGCGTAATGTTGACTATTGTGATTGTAACTTTCATTTATGTGAGAAGGAAAAGGTGGTAGTTAAGATAAGAGATAAGAGATAAGAGATAAGAGATAAGAGATGCGTGGTTCCAGTTTCGAGGTTTTCAGATTTATATTAGATTTTCAAAATATTTTTATTCAGTCAAAATCTATCAAAAAATATCTATAATAAAAGTTTTATGGGCTTTTACTACTATATAACACATCTCATATCTCTTAAAAACTAATGCACACCTCATACTTCATACTTCATACTTCATACTTAAAACCTCACACCTCATCAAGCTCGCCCTTTGAAATCTTTCATCGTATCATAAATTCCAAAGACGTTTCGCATAACCCAATCGAAAGCAGGCAGAGGTAAAATTCCCTGTGAGAATCTAATAAACCAATAAGGCAAAGGCATAGCCAGCATTTTTGTTCTATTTTCAATCGCTTTTATGATTTTTTCTGAGGTTTTTTCAGGTTCTAAAATGGGTAAAAGTTTAGATTTCACCCCATCGAACATTCCCGTATTGATGTAGAAAGGCATTATAGTCGTTACCGAAATATTTTTCCCAAGCTGTTCCATTTCCAAACGCAAACTGTCACTCCATCCAACAACTGCCCATTTTGAAGCGGCATAAACCGACATTTTAGGGTTTGATATTAATCCTGCTGAAGACGCTATATTGCAAATGGCTCCAATATTTCGGCTCATCATTCCGGGTAAAAATTCTGCTGCAATATGCATCAGTGCATTAGAATTGATGAGCATACTTTTTACAATTTGTTCGTGGGTGTGTTCGTGGAAGTATTTGCCTACCACAATTCCTGCATTGTTAATAAGAACATCAATCTCCCCTACTTCAGTCTTCACCTTTGCAGCAGTAGATTTTATCTGTTCCACATCTGAAATATCGATTTGATACAGATGAACTTTCCCATCAAAACTTTTAAATTCTGATTGGGTTTGTAACATCCCTTCCATATTAATATCCCAAATAATCAGATTGCTGCAACTACGCTCCAAAACTTTTCTTCCCATAATTTTGCCAATTCCGGAAGCACCACCTGTGATGAGGATTTTTTTGCCTTTAAAATTCATAATTGAAGATTTCTACGAAATTAATACAGATAGTTTAGATTTTTTAACTTTTTTAAAATTTCTTTAATGCATGGCTTTTCAATTTTTAAAGTAAATTTGTTAAAACGAAGGTTTGAAGCCTTAAAAATTGAATTAAAATGAATTTTCAACAGATATTAGAAAGCCAAAAAGAGTTTTTCGATACTCAAAAAACTAAAAATTTAAAATTTAGAAAAGAGCAACTCGAAAAGCTGAAACGTGTCATCCAAAAAAATGAAGTTCTTCTGTATGAAGCTATTTACAAAGATTTTGGCAAGTCAAAATTCGACACTTTTACTACAGAAATTTCTTTTATATTGAATGATATTGATTATTATCTAAAAAATTTGAACTCGTTAGCAAGGCCTAAACGTGTAAAAACCAATTTGGTAAACCAACTTGGAAGCAGCAAAATTTATAATGAACCTTTGGGAAATACGCTTGTAATTGGTGCTTGGAACTATCCTTATCAATTATCGCTTTCACCGTTAGTTTGTTCTATTGCAGCCGGAAATACTGTAATTTTAAAACCCAGTGAAGTTGCAGAAAACACGATGAAAGCCATGGTAAAAATCATCAATGAAAATTTTAATCCCGACTTTTTGTATTGTGCAGAAGGCGGAATTGAAGAAACAACAGAGATCCTTAAACTGAAATTCAACAAAATATTCTTCACCGGAAGCCCAAGAGTTGGGAAAATTGTTTACGAAGCTGCTGCGAAACATTTAACACCGATCACTTTAGAACTTGGTGGAAAATCTCCCGCTATTGTTACGAGAAATTCTGATTTTAAAGTGGCTGCAAAACGTATTGTTTGGGGAAAATTTCTAAACGCTGGGCAAACTTGTGTGGCTCCGGATTATATCTTGGTGGATAAATCCATTGAAGAAAAATTTTTAGAATACCTTAAGCAATACATCAAAGAATTCAATTATCAGGAAAACAGCGAGCATTACACCAGAATTATAAATGAAAGAAATTTTAACCGTTTAACGAATTTAATCCATAAAGAAAAAGTTTATGTAGGTGGTAATTACAATTTGCAGATGTTGCATATCGAACCAACTGTGATGCGTAACATTACTTGGGATGATGCTGTAATGCAGGAAGAAATTTTCGGTCCAATATTGCCGGTTTTAAGTTATAGTGTTTTAAATGAAGCCCTCAATAAGATTTTGGAAAACGAAAAACCTTTGGCAGCCTATATCTTTACCAATGATGCTGATGAAAAGAAACTTTTCACGGAGAAAATTTCATTTGGTGGCGGGTGTATTAATGATGTAATGATGCATCTTTCAAACGAATCGCTCCCTTTTGGCGGTGTCGGAAATTCAGGCATAGGAAATTATCATGGGAAATATGGTTTTGAAGCTTTCTCTCACCAAAAAGCCGTTTTAGAACGTGCAACTTGGGGCGAACCGAATTTTAAATATCCGCCTTACACAGAAGAAAAATTAAAATGGATTAAGCGAGTGCTTTAATAAATACCAAAAAAAGAATCTCAAAATTGAGATTCTTTTTTTTTAAAGTCTGTGAATCAGGATTTTAACCCTTTGGTTTCCAAGCCTCAAAAAACGCTTTTACCTTCTCCAGGCTGTATCCTTTTCCTTCTTCAAGGCTTCCACTTTCCTGCGTATGGATTTGCTTTCCATCCTTATCCAAAACAATAAAAACAGGATAACCATACTTTTTACCCGGATCGCCATATTTTGCGAAAACTTTTTCATTTTTATTGTCCGGAGAATAGTTTAGGTGATAATAAATGTAATTATCATCTACCATTTTCTTCAACTCCGGAGTGGTTTGCAAATAGTTGTTGAAGCGTAAACACCATATACACCAGTTTCCACCGGCTTGCAAAATAATATTTTTATTTTCAGCCTGTGCCTGTTTTACAAGTTGGGCAATTTTTACTTCAGCATTTTCCTTTGGATCGTAAGGCTTTGGTAATGCTGCCTTTTCTGCTTCCTGTACTTTCTTTTTTTCTGCTGCAATAGTAGCACTGTCTTTTTCAACGGTTGTTGCCGCAATTTCAGATTTTTGTGAACACGCTGCTGAAGCAATTAATAGTGTACTGAATAAACTTATTTTTAAAAATATATTTTTCATTTTTTTAATTTTTAGGTAACCAAAAATAGCATTTTTATGTTAAATGAAAGTTATCCTTCTAAATTTGTAAATTTGCAGGCCTATGAAGATTGTTTTTGCGATTCTAATTCTCCTTTCAAAGCTTCCTCTGAAAATGCTTTATGTATTTTCAGATGCTCTTTATTTCTTGATGTATTATGTTGTAGGATACCGCAAAAAAGTGGTTCACGAAAATCTGAAAAAATCATTCCCAGAAAAATCGAATGATGAGCTAAAAGCCATTGAGAAACAATTCTATAAAAATTTTTCAGATTATATTGTTGAAACTTTAAAAGGTTTTACCATCACTGCTGAAGAACTTCATTTACAGGTGAAACATCGCCAACTAGAAGTATTCGATGAAGCTAAAAAAGAAGGCAAAAACATTGTTATGCTTGCGGGACATGTTTTTAATTGGGAATGGTTCAACGCTTTGGCTACTGTGATTCCACAGGAAAAAAGTTTTCCTGTTTATAAAAAAATGAGCAGTGCGTTTTGGGAAGAAAAAATAAAAACAATAAGAAACCAATATGGTAATCACGCTTTAGAATCGAAGGAGGTAACGCGTCATATGATTAAAAATCCAAATGATGGTAACTCCATCTATATGTTTGTAGCAGATCAATCTCCTGTTTACCAAGATATTAACTTTGGTCTTATTTTTCTCAATCAGCTTACTCCTGCTTATACCGGTTATGATCGTTTGGCAACTAAAATGGATCTGATATTCGTTTACTGCGAAATGGAAAAAGTAGGTCGAGGCAATTATCAAGTCAATTATCAAAGAATATATCCTGATGGTGAAAGATTTGAACCTTTTGAAGTGGTAAAAAAATTTCATCATCTTCTAGAAAAAACCATTCAAAAAAATCCTGATAACTGGTTATGGTCACACAAAAGATGGAAATATACGGAAGCTTTGGTAAAAAATGGATTTAAAGAAGAATGAAACTTGCCATCGCCATATTAAACTGGAACGGAAAACACTGGCTGGAGAAATTTCTGCCGGGTGTGATACAGCATTCGCAAGATGCGGAAATATACGTCATTGATAACGCTTCAACGGACGATTCTGTTGTATTTTTGAAGGAGCATTTCCCTTCTGTTAAAATGGTTATCAATGAAAGAAATACCGGATTTGCAGGTGGTTACAACGACGGTTTAAAGAAAATTGAAGCTGATATTTACTGCCTTCTCAATTCTGATGTGGAGGTAACAGAAAATTGGACGCAACCCATAATTGAACTTTTTGAAAAAGATAAAAGCATTGCTGCAATTCAACCGAAAATACTCTCCTTCAAAAACGATAAATTTTTTGAATTTGCAGGTGCGGCAGGAGGATTAATCGATAATTTGGGTTATCCTTATTGCCGAGGACGTGTTTTTGACGAATGCGAAGAAGACCAAGGCCAATACAACGATGAAACTGAAATTTTTTGGGCTTCTGGATGTGCTTTGTTCATTCGTAGTGAAGATTTTTGGAACCAGAATGGCTTTGATGAACGTTTTTTTGCACATCAGGAAGAAATCGATTTGTGTTGGAGGCTCAAAAATGCTGGTCGCAAGATATTTTACACTTATAAATCAGCCGTTTATCATGTAGGTGGAGGAACTTTAAGTAAGCAAAATCCTCAAAAAACCTACCTCAACTTTCGTAACAATCTTTCAATGATGCTGAAGAATTTGCCATTTCCACAATTAATCTGGATTATTTTTTTCCGACTTTGTTTGGATGGTGTTGCAGGAATACGCTTCGGGTTAAAAGATGGTTTTCCACATCTTTGGGCTGTTGTACGCGCTCACTTCGGCTTTTATGCTCAAGCTATAGAAACGTGGAAACGAAGAGGCAAACAGCAAATGAAGAACTATTATCAAAGTTCTTGGTTAATTTTCAGACATTTTATAGATTGAAAGACTTTTTATTTTTCACGTAAATCCACTCATTAATTCTGAAATATTTATACATTAAAATGTAAATTAAGTGCAATTCTTTTTCTATATTTACGGGCTTTATAAAACTTATAAAAGTTTGAATAATGATTTTAATTGTTGATGATTCGCCGGAGAATATCATTTCCCTGAAAAAAGTTCTCGAGAAAAACGATTTCGAAGTTGATACCGCTTCATCCGGTGAAGAAGCACTGAAAAAAGTTTTACAAAATTCTTACGTCCTCATTATCTTGGACGTTCAAATGCCAGGAATGGATGGATTCGAAGTAGCCGAAACCATTAGAGGATACAGTAAGGCCAAAGAAACTGCTATCATTTTTCTTTCCGCTGCTACAGCTGATGTACAGTTGGTAACCAGAAGTTATTCTTCCGGAGCCTTGGATTATATCAGCAAACCGGTTGATATCAATATATTACTGTTAAAAGTAAAAACCTTCTACCGCATTTATGAACAAAGCCGCGCACTTAAAGAAATTCAAAGAAAACTTTTGGAAGAAATAGAATTCAGGAAAGAGGCGGAACGCAAAAAAGATGAATTTATCAGCATTGCGAGTCACGAACTTAAAACCCCTATGACCAGTATAAAAGGGTATCTTCAATTGTTGGAACGCAGTATCTCTAACAGTAATGAGGAAGTCATAAGAAACAGACTTCAGAAAGTACAAACACAAGTAGAAAAACTTCACATCCTTATTTCAGACCTTCTTGATATGTCGAAAATAGAAAGTGGAAAGCTGAAATTTAATATGCAGTATTTCTCTTTCGAAAATTTGCTTGATCATGTTGTAGAAGTTATGCAACAATCGAATCTTCAAGTAAAATTAATCAGAAAAGGCATTGTAAAAGATGAAATTTGGGGTGATGAAATTCGGATTGAACAGGTTATCGTCAATTTTATAAGCAATGCCATTAAATATGCTCCTAATACCGAAGAAATCATCATTAATACTGAAATAAGAGATGATCATCTTTATTTTTCGGTTAAGGATTTTGGAATTGGCTTATCTCAAGAACATCAGGAAAAAATATTTGATAAATTTTATCGGGTAGAAGAAACCTCTGCTCGATTTCAGGGATTTGGTATAGGCCTTTACATATGCCGCGAAATTATTGAAAGACATCACGGCAAAATTGGCGTTAATAGTGCTGCAAACGAAGGTTCTGAATTTTATTTTTACATCCCTTTACATCCAAAAAAAATTGATAATGAGCGTTTTTAAAAGAAATTTAATTTTGGGACTTGGCATATCGATGCTATTATTACTCATCACATCGGTGGCTTCATTTATCAGTATCAAGAAGCTTATTGATAATGAAAATTTGCTTCGCATGAGTAATGATCGCATCATTACCTTAACGGAAACAGCATCATTAGTAAAAGATGCTGAAACCGGACAAAGAGGTTATTTGCTCACCGAAGATTTTCGTTTTTTGGAACCCTATAATGATTCGAAAGAAAAAATTGCTGACCAATTAACCGAATTGGAACGATCGTTTGCAAACTCTCCGATACAGCAAAAGAATTTAGAAAAACTGAAATCAAATATTGAAATCAGACTTGAAATTCTTGACAAAAATTTGAATTTAAAAAAAGAAAACAGAACTGTTTCCACTGATCAACTTTATGTTGGAAAGCAGTATATGGGAGAGATTCGAAGAATTGTGTCACTAATGAAGAAAGAAGAAGACGCCATAATGAAGTCGCACATAGAGAGCGTCAATCGCTTTGCCGGTTTCACTCCCTGGTTAATTGTATTCTCGTCCTTACTCTCTATCATTATCACATTAATCTTTTTCCGCAAAATAATTCAGGATTTTGATGAAAAATCAAATCTCAGTAATGAGCTTGAGCAGAAAAATATTGAAGCAGAAAATCGCTTAAAAGCTATTGAAAGAGTTACAGTACAAATTTCGGATGGCGATTATAACATTTTGGATGATCAAAATGCTGTGAAAAACCTTGGTAATGTTGCAGATCCACTTCATAGTATGGCAAAATCCCTTCAGAGCACTTTTAATGCTTTGGAAGATAAAGAATGGTTAAGTTCTTCAATTTCACAGGTGAATGATAAGATGGCGGGAGAAAAAGATATTGAAAGTTTTGCTTCTGATGTTCTTGAAAGTATTACACAGCATACCCAAAGTATAGTGGCTGCAGTTTATATACAATTGGACGACATGAATCTTCATCTTATGGGTGGACATGCTTTATCTAGCGATGCAAAAAAAGTCCTTAAAATAGGTGAAGGCATTTCTGGACAGGCTTTCAAAGCAAGAAAACAAATTTTAGTAGAAGATATTGAAGATACAGAAGTTACAATTAGTTATGCCACCGGTAATACTAAACCCAAAAATATCGTTGCCATTCCTGTAACCAGATATAACGTTCCGTTGGGTGTTATTGAGTTGGGTGCTACACACCATTACACACCACTCCAACTTGAATTTTTAAAAAATATAGCCGAGAGCGTTGGTATTGCTTTTTACAGCGTGCAAAGCAGAGTAAAATTACAAGAGTTATTAGAGGAAACACAAGCACAATCTGAAGAATTGCAAACGCAACATTCCGAACTTGAAAATATTAATGCAGAACTTGAAGCTCAATCTCAAAAATTGCTTGCCTCTGAAGAGGAATTAAGAGTACAGCAGGAAGAGCTAATGCAGAGCAACCAAGAACTTGAAGAAAGAAGCAGCTTGCTTGAAGAAAAAAATGCATTAATAGAACAGCATAACCTCGATATTCAACAAAAATCTCGTGAGTTAGAACAAAGCACCAGATATAAATCTGAATTCCTCGCAAATATGTCTCACGAATTGCGAACGCCATTGAATTCTATTTTATTATTATCCAGACTAATGACTGAAAGTGAAGATTTGGATGAACAATATGTGGAGTATGCTGAAGTGATGCAAAACTCTGGTCAAGGTCTTCTTACTTTAATTGATGAAATTTTGGATTTATCGAAAATTGAGGCCGGAAAAATGACTTTGGATTTGCAGGATATTATGGTGAAGGAAATTGTAAAAGACATGGAAATGATGTTCCGTCCTATGACAACTCAAAAAAACCTTGCCCTCAATATCGAAATCGAGGATGCAGCTCCTCAAACAATAAAAACAGACAAGCAGAGAATAGAACAAATACTGAAAAATTTACTCTCGAATGCTATAAAATTTACTTCAGAAGGAAGTATAACGATAAAAGTTTCTACCAATAGAAATCTTATTAGTTTCAGCGTAAAAGATACCGGAATTGGTATACCTGCAGAAAAGTCTAAGATGGTTTTTGAAGCTTTTCAACAGGCAGACGGTTCTACACAAAGAAAATATGGCGGTACCGGACTTGGTCTTTCTATCAGTCGTGAGCTTGCACGTCTTTTAGGAGGAAGAATTGATTTACAAAGTACAGAAAATGTTGGCAGTGAGTTTATTTTAACAGTTCCTATAGATGCAGCAGTAATTGAAGAAAAAGCAGCAGAAACTCCCGAAACAAAGTATTCCCCAGAGATAAAAACTTCAGTAAAAACCGTAATTCCTACAGAAGATGAGCCTAAAAGATTTATTTCTGAAAATATTCCGCAACCGGTTGATGATGATCGAGACCATATTCAGGAAGGAGACAAAATTATTTTAATTATCGAAGATGACACAGATTTTGCCAAAATTCTACTGAAATATGCGCGAAGTAAAAACTATAAAGGTATAGTTGCTGTTCGTGGTGATGTTGCGATTGAAATGGCACAACACTACAAACCTTTAGCAATCCTACTCGATATACAATTACCTGTAATGGATGGTTGGCAAGTGATGGAAGCCCTGAAAGGAAATCCTAAAACCAAACCAATTCCGGTACACATGATGTCATCGATGAAGATGAAGCAGGAAAGCTTATTAAAAGGAGCTGTAGACTTCATTAATAAACCTTTTGCTTTGGAACATATGCAGGAAATCTTCAGCAAACTGGAGAATGCCTTGAACAAATCTCCTAAAAAAGTATTAATTGTTGAAGAAAACAGGCATCACGCCAAGGCTTTAAGCTATTTCTTAAGCGCACACAATATCAATACTGAAATTTCCGGAAATGTTGATGATAGTGTAGAATCACTTTATAACAAAGAAGTAGATTGTGTGATTCTTGATATGGGTGTTCCTGACAAAACAGCCTACGACACACTGGAAACGATAAAGCAAAATAAAGGTTTGGAAAAAGTCCCAATAATTGTTTTTACCGGTAAAAACCTCTCCAAAGGTGAGGAAAACAGAATTAAAAAGTATGCGGACTCCATTGTTGTAAAAACCGCTTATTCCTATCAACGGATTTTGGATGAAGCAGGACTTTTCCTTCATTTGGTAGAAGAAAAAAACAGAAAAAAAGAAAATGGTGATGCTTTAGGAAACTTAAGTGAGCTCCGTAACATATTGAAGGATAAAACAGTACTTATCGCAGATGATGATGTGCGAAATATTTTTTCGCTTACTAAAGCTCTGGAAGTACACGGTATGAAAGTTATCCCTGCTATGGATGGAAAAGAAGCCATTGCAGCTCTCGAAAAAAATCCGGAAATTGATGTGGTATTGATGGATATGATGATGCCGGAAATGGATGGATACGAAACCATTCGCGAAATTCGCGCTTCATTCAAATACAGAAATCTTCCGGTATTGGCTGTAACCGCAAAAGCGATGATGGGAGATCGTGAAAAATGTATTGCTGTAGGAGCTTCCGATTTTATATCTAAACCTGTGGATATAGATCAGTTGGTATCGCTTCTTCGTGTTTGGTTGTATGATAAAATTTAAAATTGTCTCTCGATGAAAAACATAAAGGAAATCCTCATTATTGATGATGATCATAAAAATATATTTGCATTAACCGCTGTTCTAAAAGCCAAAAAATTTCAGTGTACATCAGCATTAAGTGCCGATGAAGGTTTTAAAATTTTAAGTTCAAATCATAATATCGGTGCTGTACTGATGGATATGATGATGCCGGAAATGGACGGTTATGAAGCCATTCGGAATATGAAAGAAAGCCAAGAGTTGAAAGACATTCCTGTTATTGCCATTACAGCACAGGCTATGAGTGGTGATCGTGAAAAATGTTTTATTGCAGGTGCAGATGGTTACATTTCAAAACCGGTAAATGTAGATGAGCTTGTAGAAATCCTGAACAAAATAAACGGCCTAAAGTGAAATATGAAAACAATGATGAGCTAATAGAAATTCTTCTGGCAGATGTGTTAGAAGTATACGGGTATGATTTTACAGGCTATTCCAGAGCATCTCTCAAGAGAAGAATGGTTCGTCTTTATGAGATGGATAGGTTTGTAAGTTTTGCTGAATTCAGATATAAATTGCGTAGTGATGCAGGTTATTTTAAACGTTTTTTAGAAGAGATAACAATTAATGTTACCGAAATGTTCCGCGATCCTGAATTTTACAAAGATCTTCGCGAAAATATCCTTCCTCGTCTCGGAACTTATCCTTTTATCAGAATTTGGATTGCAGGTTGCAGTACAGGTGAAGAAGCATATTCTGTAGCGATTTTTCTGAAGGAGTTGAATCTTCTTCATAAATCACTGATCTATGCAACCGATATTAACAGTGCTGTGCTGGAAAATGCTGCTCAAGCAATGATTCCGCTTAATAAACTGAAATTGTATACTGAAAATTATATCGCTTCCGGTGGTAGCAAAAATTTTTCTGAATATTACACTGCCAACTATTCTTTGGGAAAATTGAATGATGAATTGAAGTCTAAAATCATATTTTCAACCCATAACTTGGTAACGGATAACTCTTTTAATGAATTTCAGTTAATACTTTGTAGAAATGTTATCATCTACTTCGACCGTCCATTGCAGAAAAAGGTGTTCGAGTTGTTTGATGGGAGTTTAGAAAAATTTGGATATTTAGCTTTAGGAACCAAAGAAACACTCGATTTTTCGGCTATTGCCACAAAATATGAAAGACAAGGTAACGGAAAAATATGGAGAAAAGTTAATTAAACATGAAACAGCAATGTGAAGTTTTAGTTATTGGAGGATCTGCAGGAAGTTTGGAAGTGTTACTGAAAGCACTACCCAATCTTCGTGAAAATCTGCCTTTTTCAATCATCCTTGTTTTACATAGAAAACCGGGAAAAGACAATATGTTGACAGATTTGCTAAGTACCAAAACAAAACTTACAGTAAAAGAGCTGGAAGAAAAAGAAGAAATGAAACCTTCCAACATTTATATAGTTCCACCCAATTATCACCTGCTTATTGAAAATAACAGAACGTTTTCTCTGGATGCTTCTGAAAAAGTAAATTTTTCCAGACCATCTATTGATGTCACTTTTGAAAGTTTTGCCGAGGTTTTTCAGCAAAATCTTGTTGGTTTGTTACTTTCGGGCTCCAATCAGGATGGAACTAATGGTTTAAAAGAGGTAAAAGATAAAGGTGGTCGCGCTTATATCCAGAATCCGGCTTCTGCAAGTGTTCCTTTTATGCCGAAATATGCTGCTGAACATGTAAAAATAGACGGAGTTATTGATATTGAAACAATGGCTGAATTTATAAATCAATTGTAAAAAATGAATTCAAACTCAAATAAAAAAAGAATCTTTATTTTTGATGATAACATCGAAATTTTAGATCTGTGCAAAGATATTTTAGAAGATGCTGGCTTTGCAGTAAAAACTTCTCCTACTACCAATAATATTGAAAAGCAAGTGCAAGATTATATGCCACAACTCATTTTTATGGATAATTGGCTTCCCGATATTTCAGGAATTGAAGCTACCAAAATTCTTAAAGCCAATTCTTTGCTTAAAGATATCCCTGTCATTTACTTTACTGCCAACACAAATGTTGCTGAACTGGCTTCTGAAGCAGGTGCTGAAGGCTATCTTGCCAAACCTTTTGACATCACTCAATTTGAAGAAATAGTATTTAAATATCTATAATTCTTTCTTGATACTTAAATATTGTTTTATCATCTCAGTTGGAATTAAGTCTAAAATGTCATTTACTTCAATAATCTTATGTTCATTTAAAATACTATTTACCGCTATTTTGGCATCGGGATAATTCACCAATCGTTCTAGAAGCCCATAAATATTGACCATTTTTTTGTGCGTGTTTTCAGCATCACCGCCAAACCAGGAGCCATTAAAATGATGGCTCACATAATTCTTTGGCAAATCCTGCGAAAAATAAACTGACGGGTAAAGTATAACCTCATGTTTTAAACGCTGTATACCATCATTGTAACGATCAGCGCCGTATTCTTTTTCTAACATTTCTGAAAAAATATCAGTATTGATGCGTTCTACAAAATGTTCCTGCCGATTATAATATTCCATAAAATCTTTGGATAATTGGTGCTTTGGCTCTGCCATCCAAAATGCTGAATAAGGAACGCCTTTCACCTCAAAACCACAAACTGCCTTTTCATTTAGAAATTCATCCAAAGGAAGTTTTAGTTCCATATCAGTATCCATGTAGATACCGCCGTGATCGTACATCACTTTGCTGCGCACATAATCGGAAACAAAAGCCCATTTACCTTGGGCAAAAGCTTCGCGAACATAAGGATTGTCATCAATTGGGGAGTTGCTTTCGTTCCATTCTACCAATTCAAAATCAGGATGTATTTTTTTCCAAGATTCGATGCAATGTTTTGCCAAGTTGTGCTTGTCGTGTCCTCCAAACCAACAGTAGTGTATTTTTTTAGGTATCATCTTTTTCTAAATATTAAAAAATTAAGTTTTAATTTCGTTTAAACTCTTCGACAACTCAATTTCATAAAGGCTTTTAAAGTTAGTTTTCAAAAATAAGAACTGCCAAAGAATAATTCCTTACTTTTATTATCACTAAAATTTCAAAATTAAAAGATGATGAAACGTTATATTTGGACCTATCTCCTACTTCTTTCATTTTCATTCAACATTATGGCACAGAAAACAGACCAACGATACCAACCCAAAAAATATGTAGAAATTAAAAACCCGGATTGGGTAAAAAACGCTACCATTTATGAATTGAATGTACGTCAGTTCTCGCAGGAAGGTAATTTCAAAGCTGTAGAAAAGCAACTTCCAAGATTAAAAAAAATGGGCATCGACATTATTTGGCTCATGCCGGTGCAACCAATTGGTATTAAAAACCGCAAAGGAAGTTTGGGAAGTTACTATTCTGTGAAAGATTATCTGGACGTAAATCCGGAATTTGGAACCAAGAAGGATTTTCAGAATTTGGTAAATGCCATTCACAAACAGGGAATGTACGTCATCTTAGATTGGGTTGCCAACCACAGCAGTTGGGATAACGATTTGGTAAAACAGCATCCCAATTGGTACATCAAATCCAGAGAAGGTCAATTTCAATCAACACCTTGGCGAGATTATGATGATATTATTGATTTTGATTACAGCCAACCTGAACTGAGGAAATATATGACGAATGCCCTGAAATTTTGGGTGAAAGAATACGGAATTGACGGTTACCGTTGTGATGTAGCGAGTTTTATGCCTTTGGAATTTTGGGAAAATGCCAGAAAAGAATTGGATGGCATAAAACCTGTTTTTATGCTTGCCGAAGCTGAAGACAAAGAATTGCACCGCAAAGCGTTTGATGCAACTTATAACTGGACCCTTTGGAATTATCTTCACGATATCGCAATGGGCAAAAAAAATGCAGAACAACTGGCAGGAGGTTATATTGCAGAACACGTTTCCATATTTCCTAAAGAAGGCATCAGGATGAATTTTATAGATAACCACGATAAAAACTCTTGGGAAGGCAACCAGTACAGCAATTTTGGTGATGCACTGAAAGCTTCAATCGTTTTTACGGCTTTAATGGACGGAATGCCGATGGTGTACAATGGACAAGAAGCAGGTCTTGACCGCTCTTTAGAATTTTTTGAAAAGGACTCAATTGTCTGGAAAAAACATGAAAATGAACAACTCTACACCACTCTTTTCAATTTGAAACACAAAAATAAGGCACTTTGGAACGGAAAATGGGGTGGCGAAATGGTGAGAATTTCTAATAATAAAATGAAAAATGTAATTTCCTTCGTGCGTGAGAAAAACGGTGATAAAGTTCTGTCTTTTATTAATTTTAGCAAGGAAAAAGTTACCGTTACGTTTGATACAAGATTCGATAAAGGAACATACACCAATCTTTTTACAGGAAAAAATATGGAACTGACTCAGCAATTGGTATTGGATATGAATCCTTGGGAATATGTAGTATTACATAATTAGGTTAAGATTGCGTCTTAAAAGTTAAGAGGGACGCTTCCACTTCTCTCAGCGTGACATTGATTGTTTTTGCTTACTAAATATTTTGTAAACCACTGATATTCTTTAAGTTTCAAAACCAATTTTAATTTGGTAACAGTTTATTTAAGATCATTTGGATATTTTTGTTAAATTTATTTTTGAAATGAAAATCGACCTTTATACCATTCTGGCTATATTTCTCATCATCACTCTGGTGTTGGGGTTGATTATTTATTTCTTTCAGCAAAAATTTTTCTTTCATCCCGAAAAACTTCCGAAAGATTTCAAGTTTGCCTATGATAACTTAAATGCTGAAGAACTAACGGTAGAAACAGAACCCGGCGTAAAAATTAATTACCTTCATTTTAAAACCGAGCATCCAAAAGGCATTGTTTTCTATTTGAAAGGCAATACCAAAAGCATCAAAGGTTGGGGAAAATTTGCCATTGATTTCACGAGGTTGAAATATGATGTGATTATGCTGGATTACAGAGGTTTCGGAAAAAGTACAGGAAAACGAACTTCGGATGGGATGAAACACGACATCCAGTTTATCTATAATTTGGTTAAAAAACAGGTTCCGGAAGATCATTTGGTTGTTTATGGCAGAAGTATCGGAACCCCTTTCGCAGCGATGTTGGCAGCAAGAAATAATCCGAGAATATTAATTTTGAATTCACCGATTTACAGTATCGAGAGAGCGATTATGCGTTATCTCCCTTTTCTCCCTGCAAAATATTTTGTTAACTTTAAATTCCCAACTTATAAATATTTAAAAAGTGTTCGTTGTCCCATAAAAATCATACACGGGAGTGATGATAAGTTGGTTCCAGTAAAAACCGCCATTGAACTTTCAGAAATTCAGCCGGAAAACACACGACTTTATATCATTCTGAAAGCCGGACATTTGGATGTGCATAAATTCAAAGAATATCACCGAACTCTTAACGAAATTTTTGAGGATATTGATGAGCCGGAAAAAGAAATTAATTTTTCTAAAACAAGTTTAAATATGAGTCATCGGGATTAGTCAGTTTCAGTAGATTTCCTTATTTTTAAAACTTAAATTTTTTAATGGAAATTATTATTATCATTCTTCTGGTTTTACTCAACGGTGTATTTGCAATGTCGGAAATGTCGCTGGTTTCATCCAGAAAATTTAAACTTGAAAATGCACGCAAAAAAGGAAGTTCCGGAGCCAAAAAAGCCCTCGAACTCTCCGAAAATCCAACCAAATTTCTATCTACCGTACAGATTGGCATTACCTTAATAGGAATTTTACTTGGGGTATATTCCGGAGAAAATTTAACCCAAGATTTTCAAAATTTCCTGAACAGTTTTCCAGTGCTTCAACCGTATTCTAAAAGCCTGGCAACAATGGGAATTGTAATTTTCGTTACTTATATTTCAATTGTTTTAGGAGAGTTGTTGCCTAAAAGAATTGGGATGACGTTTCCTGAAAGCATCATCACCTTACTGGCAAAACCAATGGATATTTTGTCTAAAATTACAGCACCTTTTGTATGGCTCTTAACGGCTACCAATAATCTAATCCTGAAAATTTTTGGTATAAAAGGTAATTCAGACAGCATTGTGACGGAAGAAGAAATAAAATCAATAGTGAAAGAAAGCGCTCAGGAAGGTGAAATAGAAGTGATAGAACACGATATTGTAGAACGTGTTTTCGAACTTGGCGACCGAAAAATCAATACCCTTCTCACACACAGAACCGATATGGTTTTTCTGAATATTGATGAATCATTAAGTTCAATCGTCGAAAAAATACGCACCAATAAACATTCAGCTTATCCGGTTATTAAAAATGGTAATGCAGACGAAATTTTAGGCATTGTTTTGCTTAAAGATATCTTTCCTATTGAGGATGAAGCTAATTTTGACCTTCAAAATTACCTAAAACAACCAGTTTTCGTGAACGAAAATTACTATGCGTATAAAGTGCTTGAAATTTTCAGAAAAGAGAAAAAACACCACGGAATTGTGATTGACGAATACGGAAATACCGTAGGTTTGGTAACTCTGGATGATGTAGTAGATGCTTTGGTTGGCGAAACTACGATGGAAGGCGATTTCGATTACAGAATTACGGAACGCAGTGAAAATTCTTGGCTTGCAGACGGACAATATCCAATTGTTGAATTCACCAAATATTTCGATCTCGATTTTGAACTTGAAAATAAAGAAAATTATACCACCATTGCAGGACTTTTCATCAACGAATTACATCGTATTCCCCAAGTTGGTGATATAATTAAAATTGATAATTTAGAACTTGAAATTATAGACAAAGACGGACAAAGAGTTGATAAAATTTTGATTAACCGATTTAAAAATAAATATCAATGAATTTTCTTTCTTTTTTCTTTCTATTTTTTAGTTGTTTAACTTTTGGACAATATTCTTCAAGTGTTGTCAATTATACATCAACATTCTCCGAAAATTTGAAGTATAAAATAAAAAATTATCATTACGATAATGAAACTCCCAGTGTAAGGGGCAGAAGCGTTGTATACGATATTTCAAGTTATAGAGAGGATTCATTATATATGATAAACAGGGCGTTTGACACAGACCAAAATGATAGAAATTACAAACTATTTTTAAGTAACGATGGAAGAAAGGTAATCTATTTTAGCGGCACAAACTATTATGATAATAAAGGAGAAAATAAAAATATTGTGGTGTATGTTGATGGAAAAATTCATCAGAAATTCACTTCAGACGAATTTACCAACTGTAACCAGACAATAGAAAAATGCGGGTTGTTTTATTACAATTATAATAACGTTGTTGACAGAAAAAAATCCACGAGAAATCTCATCGTTTATAAAGATAACATATCGGAAAAGGAAAAATATCTTTTGGAAAAGAACGTATTTTCAAAAGGTGATACAATTTATCTCGTTGATGCAAGAAAAAAAGTAGTACTATATGATTTAAATAATCTAAAGTTAATAAAACGAAATATTGAATTTGATTCTATTTTTCCCACTATTAAAACCTTTGGAAAATTCGAAAATACGATTATTGATAAAAGAATTAATTGGGCATATAAAAGTATACCTGAACTTGCAGATGAAAAGAAAATAACAATTGGAGAAAAATTAAGTAGTTTATTTAATTTAAAATTCGTTCCAGTTAGCAGTAATGAATTTCATAAATATCATCTGTATAGAGTTGAAATCACCGGCTATTTGAATAAAAATGGAATATTCGAATTAGAATCAATTGAAACTGATAAGAAATTGGACAAAAATATAATAATTGACATACTAAACAAAACACGTTTTAATACTGATTTTGTGCCATCTGAAGTTGAGAAGATTTATATGAAAAACTTTTTTGGCGGCTTTAGAAATTTTGATGATGAGATGGCTTTAAAAGAAACCGAGAACCAAAAATTAGAACAACAAAAACGAAGGGAAATAAGGTTAACCCTTGAAAACATAGATGGTTTTTATATCCCAAAAAATATGCAGGATTGTATGGTTCAGTTAGATAAAGTGCTAAATTTTGAAAGCAAACAAAAATTAAAAAATTCTAAAGAAAACTGGGAATATAATAGCCATCTAGGAGGTTTGGGAATGTGGATCAGAAATAATTGGGGATTAAATGGTGGTTCACGGTTATTAATTTATTTTCACAAAAGAAATTTTGGTACTGGAGTCTGGGGCAATGACAGCATTTCCGGCGAGATTATTTCAAATTATGTTAAATGGTTAAATGGAGAAAAAGAAATTGCAAAAAAATGGGAAAAAGCACATCCTAAATTAAAAGAGTAATGCCAAAAATCTTTCAATACCTTCAAGAAAAAGTCGTTTTTCTTCCGGTAAAACTTCCGGAAGATTTCGCTTATGATTTTGAGTGCCGTTTTGAAGAACATTTTCTTGAAACGCCTTTTGAAGGGAAAATCAACGCCATCCATTTTAAAATTCAAAACCCGAAAGGCGTCATTCTGTACTTTCACGGTAATGCTGATAACCTTGTGCGCTGGGGAAAAATCGCTTGTGAATTTACCAAATTCGATTATGATGTTTTTGTTTTAGATTATCGAAATTATGGCAAAAGTTCCGGGCCCAGAAATGAAGAATACCTTTTTTCGGATGCGCAATTTTGTTACGATTTTCTGAAAAAACAATATGGTGAAAACAACATTATCGTTTACGGAAGAAGTTTAGGAGGTGCTTTCGCAGTGAAAATGGCTGCAGATAACGAACCAAAAAAACTCATTCTGGAAGCCACTTTCTTCAATCTTCAGGATATTGTAAACCGATGGTTGCCTAATTCTGCCACCGACAGAATTTCACCAAAAATGACCTATCACTTCCACTCTAACAAAAACATTTTAGAGGTAAATTGTCCGTTGTATCACTTCCACGGAGACAAAGATTTTGTAATACCGATTAAATCAGGAAAAAAACTCTTTGAAACGCTTCACACAGAAAAACCCGAACTCGAAAAGAAATTTATTGAGATAAAAGGCGGTAATCACGATGATTTGGCGAAGTTTGAGGAGTTTCAGAATGAAATGAAAAAGATTTTGTAATGTTTCTTCAGATTTCACAAATTTTCTTTAATATTCCGTATGCTATTTTTCATTCCGCAGAAATATCGAATCAATTTACTTTAAAACCGTCTAAATTGTTTTGGAATGACAAATGCTTAGTTGATTTTTAACAACTTCAAACCATCACTAACTATTTTAAACAAATGCTCGATTTCTGCGCCATTGATTTTGAAACTGCCACCCACGAAAGACATTCTGCGTGCGAAATGGGAATTTGTTTGGTAGAAAATGGTGAAATTGTAGAAACTAAAACTTGGCTTATAAAGCCACCAAGTTTTCCCTATTTTAACCGTCATAATGTAGCAGTACACGGTATCACAGCAGAAGATGTAATGCATGCACCAACTTTTGATGATATTTGGTATGAAGCCGAGGAAATGCTCTACGGAAACTTGATGATTGCTCATAATGCCGGTTTCGATGCAGGAGTTTTGCGCAGTTGCCTTGATTATTATGGACTTTTTAAACCTAAACTCAAATACCTCTGCTCTATTCAGTTGGCTAAAAAATCTTGGAAGGGATTACAGAGTTATGGTTTAAAGAATCTTGCCAATCAACATCATATTAAGTTTAACCATCACCGAGCAGGAGATGATGCAGAAGTTTGTGCAAAACTCTCCATGTTGGCTTTTGACAGATTAATGCTAACGAGAAATGATGAGATAAAAGAGTTGATGAAAAATTCTTTGAAAGATTTATAAGAAAAATCCTTCCAAAATAAAAACTTGCAAGGATTTTTTTTAAAATAACTTCTGCCTGAAACTAAACAGGAAATTTACTCAATTTCTTGGTGTTTTATAGCCTCATAATCTTTTACAGTATACGGAATTTTCTGTAAAATATATTCCATTGCTTCTGTTCTGGCTTTAGATTTACGGTTGGCTTTCAGAACTTTCCAAGGAGCATAAGGAGTGCTGGTTTGCGCAAACATTTTTTCTTTGTACTCGGTATATTTATCCCATAATTCAAGTGCATTTTTATCCACATCGCTGTACTTCCATTTCTTCAGCGGGCTTTCAATAATTTCAGCAAAGCGTTTCTCCTGTTCTTCTTTTGAAATTGAAAAATAGAGCTTAAGAACATAGATTCCTGAACTTACGAGCATTTTTTCAAACTCGTTAACCTGATCCATAAAGGTATTGTATTCTTCATAGGTGCAGAATCCGTTTACAGGCTCTACTACTGCCCTGTTATACCAACTTCTATCGAAAAAAACCATTTCACCGGCATTTGGAAGTTGTTGTATATATCTTTCAAAATACCATTGTCCTCGTTCTACTTCATCAGGTTTCGGCAGGGCAACAACTCTGTGTTGGCGAGGATTTAGGTTTTCTGTAATTCTTCTTATAGCTCCGCCTTTTCCGGCAGCATCGCGTCCTTCAAAAATAACCACTACTTTTTTCTGATGTTCTACCACCCAATTAAGAAGTTTTATCATTTCTTCCTGAAGTTTGCTTAATCTTTTTTCGTATTTCACAAACTTCAAGGCACGATCAGCATCCAGATTCTCGTTCTGTAGCAGTGCGTATATTCCTTTTTTTGAATTTAATAATTCAAATTGTTCCTGTGTGATTTTCATAGCTCGATTGGTTCAAAATTGTTTAAAAGATTCAAATTTTTCAAGTATTGATTAGTTGTAGTGGATACAATTGATGTATTGGTTGTATTTGTGATTGCTATTTATTTCTACTTCTACCTGCTACAAATCAATCTGTTTCACCGTTCTGAAATATCTCTGAACCACGTTTGGATCAGGATTTAAATTAACATCTGCATGTTCTTTTCCCGTATAATTAAATAAAGAAAGAACATATCTGATGGCTTCGAGCCTTGCTCTCAATTTATCATTGGATTTTACGATCACCCAAGGAGAAAATGAATTGTGGGTGCGTGAAAACATTTGATCTTTATAATAAGTAAAAGTGTCCCAAAGTTCCTGACCTTTTTCATCTACGGGCGAATATTTCCATCTCTTGAGCGGATTTCTTAATCTCCGGTTGAAACGGTATAACTGCTGATCTTTGGATACTGAAAACCAGAATTTAATAATGGTAGTTCCTGCTTCGTAAAGCATATGCTCAAATTCTGGAACTTGCACCATAAAACTCTCGTATTGTTGAGGCGAACAGAATCCCATAACCGGTTCTACTACGGCTCTGTTATACCAACTTCTATCGAAAAATACAATCTCGCCTTCGTTTGGAAGTTCCTTAATATATCTGCGAAAATACCATTGTCCGCGTTCTACATCGGTTGGCTTATTAAGTGCTACCAAACGCATTGCACGAGGATTAAGATGCTCTGTAAAACGCTTAATAGTTCCGCCTTTGCCGGAAGCATCACGACCTTCAAAAATGATCGCAATTTTCTTCTTATTTTCAACAGCCCATTGTTGAAAATTCACGAGTTCGCCCTGCAATTTTCTCAATTCTTCTTCGTAGATAACCTTTTCTAAAGTATCACCATAAAATGGTTGGTTTTCTTTATTATCTAAAAGAAACTGTACCAAATCGGCACGCGAATCGAGTTTCATAAAATCCTGTAAAGTACTCATAGTTAATAGGTTTCTAATTTTATATTAATAAAGTTACGACTAAATTGAGGGATTACTTTTATGATTAGAACTGATATTTTTCAGTTTTAGGAATAAAAAAGTGAACGCTTCGCAGCATTCACTTTCATATTTATTGAATAAATTTCTTAATTGCTTAATACTTCTGAATGGAGTGTGAATTTAGGAATTTCAACCTCAAAAATTTCATCTGTGACTAAATTTTTAAAAGTATAGGAGCCATTCATATTTCCAACCCCTGAACGTAAAATCACGTTAGAGAAATAACTGAAATCATCTTCCGGATTGATCTCCGGAGTAAGCCCAATAATACCATCCCCAGAAACTTCCGTAAAGCCATAACCTACATCATAGATCAACCATTTTCTGCGTAACAACTGTACCGGAACATCACCAAGATTTTCTATAAAAATATTGTATCTGAATACAAAACGGTTTTCGGAAGGATAACTGTTTTTATAATCATAAATCGGTTGCGCCGAAACACGAATGTTAAAAGTAGTTTTAGACTCCATAATTTGTGATTTTCAAAAGTAATACAAAAACATTGCCTAAATTGATGTATCGCCTAAAAATAAAAAATCCTACTGAGAAATTTCAGTAGGATTTGTTATCATTAAGTTAATTCTTATAGTTCAAGCGCTTTTCTTTCGTCGCCTCCCATTAAGAACTCTACCGGATTATCAATGGCTTCTTTAATGGCAACTAAGAATCCTACAGATTCTCTACCATCGATAATTCTATGATCGTAAGATACTGCAAGATACATCATAGGTCGAATCTCAACCTGTCCGTTTACAGCAACCGGTCTTTGGATAATGTTGTGCATACCCAAAATAGCAGATTGTGGAGGGTTGATAATTGGTGTAGAAAGCATAGAGCCAAATACGCCACCATTTGTAATTGTAAATGTACCACCAGTCATCTCATCAACGCTGATGCTACCGTCTCTTACTTTATCGGCAAGCCCTTTAATGTTGGCTTCAACGCCTCTGAAAGTCATATTTTCCGCATTTCTCAATACCGGAACCATTAATCCTTTAGGACCGGAAACTGCGATTGAAATATCACAGAAATCATAATTTACTTTGAAATCTCCGTCAATAGAAGCATTAACATCAGGATACATTTGCAAAGCTCTGGTAACTGCTTTTGTAAAGAATGACATAAATCCTAAACCAACACCATGTTTCGCAGCAAATTCGTCTTTATACTGTTTTCTAATTCTGAAAATTTCAGACATATCAACTTCGTTGAAGGTGGTAAGCATTGCTGTTTCGTTCTTTACAGAAACTAATCTTGTCGCAAGTTTTCTTCTTAACATTGATAGTTTTGTCGTATTCATCGCTCTGGAACCTGATGTAGAGGCAGCTGTACCGAAAGATGGTGTTGCGTTTACAGCATCTTCTTTAGTTACTCTACCATCTCTTCCTGTTCCCTGAACTTGTGAAGCGTCCATTCCTTTCTCATCCAACACTTTTTTGGCTGCGGGCGAAGGTGTTCCTGTAGCATATGTTGTGGCAGGTTTTGCTTCTTCTTTTTTAGGTTCTTCTTTAGGCGTTTCAGCCGGTTTTTCTTCCACTTTTGGAGCTTCAGCAGCAGGTGCATTACCTTCAGGTTTTGCTGCATCCATATCGATAAGACAAACAACCTGCCCAACTTGTACCACCTCTCCTTCTTCAGCTTTTAGGGTGATGACACCGCTCTGTTCAGCCGGAAGTTCAAGGGTTGCCTTATCAGAATCTACTTCTGCAATAGGTTGGTCTTTTTCTACATAATCACCATCTTTTACTAACCACGTTGCAATTTCTACTTCTGTGATTGATTCGCCCGGTGAAGGAACTTTCATTTCTAGAACTGACATATCTTAATTGTTTTATTTCTTTAATTATTATTTTTTATGCTGTTACCGGTCTACTTGTTGGCTCATCATTGGTTCCGAAAACATTATTAATAACCGCGGTTTGATTTCTTTCAAACATTTTGTGGCTTCCAGGTGCTGGAGTACCGCTCGGAACAGGTGCAATAACTTTGATTCCTGTATCTCTGAAATTTCTTAAAATGTAAGACCAAGCCCCCATATTTTCCGGCTCTTCCTGTGCCCAAATGAGTTCTTTTCTGTTGCTGTATTTTGCGAAAATTTCTGCCATTTTATCCTGCTGAATCGGATAAAGCTGTTCCATCCTTACAAGAGCTACGTCATCTCTACCTAGTTCTTCTTTCTTGGCAAGAAGTTCATAATAAAGTTTACCAGAACAAAGCACCAATTTTTCTACTTTAGCGGCTTCTGCTGTTGCATCATCAATAATAGGTTGGAATTGTCCGTTTGCTAAATCTTCGAATGTTGAAATAACTCTAGGATGTCTTAAAAGCGATTTTGGAGACATCACAACCAAAGGCTTTCTAAAGCCGAATTTAAGCTGCCTCCTTAATGCATGAAATAAGTTTGCAGGCGTAGTGAAATTACCTACAATAATATTCTCATTGGCACAAAGCGTAAGGAATCTTTCAAGCCTTGCTGAAGAGTGTTCTGCACCCTGCCCTTCTGAACCGTGTGGTAAAAGCATAACCAAACCATCCTGAATTTTCCATTTTTCTTCAGCTGCCACAAGATATTGGTCTACAATAATTTGCGCTCCGTTTACGAAATCCCCAAACTGAGCTTCCCAAATGGTTAAAGTATTTGGTGATGCCATTGCATAACCATAATCGAAACCAAGAACACCATATTCTGACAAATGAGAGTTGTATACATCAAATTGCGCATCAGAAATATGTCTTAAAGGAATATATTCTTCCTCATTGTCTTCGGTTTTCACAACAGCGTGACGATGAGAGAAAGTTCCTCTTTCTACATCCTCACCAGATATTCTTACACCTTTACCTTCTGAAAGCAATGTGGCATAAGCCAACCATTCACCAAGTGCCCAATCTAAAGTATTCGCATCAATCTGTTTCAGCCTTGTTTCGAAAAGGCGGGTAATTTTATTGATGAATTTTTTATCTTTTGGTAAAGTAGACATCTGCACTGCCAATTCTTTCAGTTTATTGATGTCGAAAGAAGTATCGACCGGGTTTTGAAGGTCTCCTCTTTTACAAATCGGGAACTCTTTCCAATCCTCTTCCATAAAGATGTCCATAACATTTTTTTGGATTTCTTTGGAAGCATCAAAGTTTTCATCAAGTAAAACTTTGAATTCGGTTTCCATTTTCTTTAGCACCTCATCTGAAACTACATTTTCTTTGAAGAGTTGCTCTTTGTAAATTTCTCTTGGATTTTTATGCTTTGCGATTTCCTTATAAAGGTTCGGCTGTGTAAAACGTGGCTCATCACCTTCGTTATGACCGTATTTTCTATAACCTAATAAATCGATGTAAACATCTTTACCAAATTTTGCACGATATTCCGCAGCAAATCTAATGGCATGCACTACTGCTTCTACATCATCAGCATTAACGTGCATTACAGGTGAATTGGTAACTTTAGCGATATCGGTACAGTAAATTGATGAACGTGCATCTAAATAATTGGTGGTAAAGGAAACTTGATTGTTAACTACAATATGTACGGAACCTCCGGTTTTGTAGCCTTCAAGTGTCATCATCTGTGCTACTTCGTACACAATTCCTTGTCCTGCAATGGCACCGTCTCCGTGTATAACGATTGGCAATACTTTTCCGTAATCACCTTTATATTTGTGGTCAACTTTTGCACGGCAAATTCCCATTACTAATGAAGCCACCGTTTCAAGATGTGAAGGGTTTGGCGTTAAATTAATCGCAACTTCCTCACCATTAGCCGTTTGTATTTTTTTAGATGAACCTAAATGATATTTCACATCACCAGAAAAAACATCTTCTTCAAACTCTTTTCCTTCAAATTCAGAGAAAATCTGCTTGTAAGATTTCCCGAAAATATTGGTTAAAACATTCAACCTTCCTCTGTGTGCCATTCCTAATACCACCTCATCAACACCTAATTGCGAAGAACGAGTAATTAATTGATCTAAAGCCGGAATTAGGGATTCACCACCTTCAAGCGAAAAACGTTTTTGTCCAACAAATTTGGTATGAAGGTAATTTTCAAATGCAACAGCCTGATTGAGTTTGTGAAGGATCTCTGTTTTTTCTTCTGCAGAAAGTATTGGATGGTTTTCATTAACCTGAAGCCATTGGCGAACCCAATCTTTTTCTTCTACGCTTTCCATATGCATATATTCAACACCAATGGAATCGCAATATATTTTTTCAAGATGGTTTACAATTTCTTGCAGTGTTGCTGCTTGTGGCATGCCAACTTCTGTAGCACTGTTGAATTTTTTATTTAAATCAGCCTGTGAAAGACCAAAATTCTCAATCGCTAATGTTGGCTCATAATGTCTTCTCTCGCGTACAGGATTGGTTTTGGTAAAAAGATGACCTCTGTGTCTGTAAGCATTGATTAAATCAAGAACCTTAAATTCTTTCTTAATATCTTCAGGGATTTCACCACCTGTTGAAAAAGTGTTTACAGCGGCTGCATTTACAGCATTAGACGGTGCTGTATTGTTGGCATCGTCTCCATAATTTTCAAGAGCAAAATCAAAACCTTGAAAAAAGGCCTTCCAAGAAGGCTCAAGAGAATCGGGATATTTTAAATATTGTTGATATAAATCCTCAATAAATTGAGAATGGGCTGCGTTTAGGAATGAAAATCGGTCCATTATTTACAGTTTCGGTTCAGATAAAAATGTTAAAACACAAAATTATGAAATATAAATGAGGTGAGGGAATTATTTGAACTAAAAAATCTATGAAATTAATAGGTATGGCGTACTAATCTATAGCTTGAAAAGAATAGTTGATATTTAGAACTTGAATTTTTTGGATTATACACCACAAAATCCTTTGACGCTCGCTTCGCTCGCGCCTCCTTTTTATCTAAAGTTTTCTGAAGGGAAATCATTGACGCTCGCTTCGCTCGCGCCGTTCTCGAAAAACATTTATCTGAATACAGGAAGTGAGAGTTTAATATTCACATCCTTACCATCTGCAGGAGGTTCAATAAACATTTGCTGTAATTCACCGTAACGCATAGAATCTTTTTTTGCCTTTTGTAGAAGTTCTTGAATAGAACGTATACGGTTTTTATAATTACCCTGAAAGTAAATGACGTATTTTTTAGAAGGGTTCAGAGTTCTAAAACTGAAGTTATTATCTGATACGCCAATTCTCTTTGACAATGGAATTCCGTAGAAATAAGACACTTCTTTATCCTTGTAATTGTTCGCATCGGTAAGAAGCACTGGAAAGCCAAATTCATCTTCGCTCTTATCCAAATCGTTGGTTACAAAATTGAAGGTTTTGTTATGGTTCAGAACGATATTTTTTATCAATTGGTCCCCTTTATTGGATGTACTTACATTAACGCCTAAAAGCAAATTGCCTTCAGCTTCCTCTACCATCAAACTATCATATTTAATAGAGGTTAAAAGTTGGTCCTTATCTACTTTATTGCTTAATAAATTAGAAAGATTCACCATACTTTTATCCAAGTTGTCTACAAAATCGCTTTCGCTCCAAAGGTTAACAGAACGTTTGAGCCAAGGTTGTTTGGGTGTGTGAACATACCAGATCATTTTAGTTTTGGTTGGCGATACCATTTTAAACTTAATATTGATGAGATAAGGATTGCTTTCTTTCTCCTCAAAAAGCTGATATTTTAAGGTACTGAAAGGGTTTTCGTAGCGTATGAACATATCACCTTTCTTACCTGTTTTTAAATCACTGAAAGTCATAGATGAACCCTGTCCTTCGTAAGGTGAAAAATAATCAATAGAAATATTTTTAGAATCATTAAAATACTGATTCCAGCGGGTGAAATTCTGAAAATTATTGAATTGTGGATAAACTTTTTCGATAGGATAATTGATGTCTTTCTCTACCGTAAAAGTTTTGCTTTCTTCTACGAAATACATAGAAGCTGCATAAATTCCCAACAGCAGAAGCACTGCCAAAACTCCAAATTTAAACCATCGCATTTGGCAAAAATAAAAATAAAAAAAAGAGTGACCAATGTTTTATGATCACTCTTTTGAAATACGCTTTTATATATTTTATTGAGCCTTTATTAAACTTAAAACTCTTGTTTACGCAATATGTGTTCCGTCGTATATCACTGCACCTTTTTTCACCACTACGATACCCTCTTTTATGGAATGCGTATCAAAATCTCCATCCGGCATATGTTTACCACCTATAATTCTAACGTTATTTCCAATTTTGGCGTTTTTATCAATAATGGCGTTTTCGATATAGCAGTATTTTCCGATGCCGAGATTTGGTTTTCCGGTGCGATCGTTTTCTACAATTTCTTCAGTTGGTTGGTAAAAATCTGCTCCCATAATATAAGAACTCATCACTGTGCTTCCTTTATCTATGCGGGTTCTGTTGCCAACGATAGAATTTTCAATCTTGTCAGCCATTATAATACAACCATCACCAAAAATAGCTCTCTGTACATAACTTCCCATAATTTTGGAAGGCGGAAGCATTCTTGCTCTGGTGTAAATAGGACTGGTACTGAAAAGATTGAATTTAGGTAAATCTTGCGCCAAATCAAGGTTGGCTTGGTAAAACGATTCAATAGTTCCTATATCTGTCCAATAACCGTCGTACTGAAAACTTAAGGTTTTATAACCGTTTTTCATCGCATTCGGAATGAGATCTTTACCGAAATCATCACCCGGATCTTCATCAAAAATTTTCTTTAAAACTTTTTTATTGAAGACATAAATTCCCATGGATGCGAGAAATTCTTTGCCTTCGCTTTTACTTTTGTCAGAGGTTTCAGATTTCCATTCGTGCAGAATATCAGCAGAAGGTTTCTCAACAAAAGATTCAATATTTCCTTCATCATCGGATTTTAGAATTCCGAATCCTGTAGCGTCTTTTGCATTTACAGGAATGGTTGCAATGGTGATGTCGGCTTCATTTTTACAATGAAAATCAATCGTTTCTCTAAAATCCATTTGGTAAAGCTGGTCACCGGAAAGTATCAGTACATAATCGTAATCATACTTATCCATATGCTTCATGCTTTGGCGCACTGCATCGGCTGTTCCTTGATACCATTGGTCATTTTCCACATTTTGCTCTGCAGCTAAAATATCTACAAAACCTTTGCTGAAAATATCAAAATGGTAAGAATTTTTAATATGGGAATTGAGAGATGCCGAGTTGAACTGAGTAAGTACCAAAATTTTATTGTATCCAGAATTTAAACAGTTTGATATCGGAATATCAACCAATCTATATTTACCTGCAATAGGTACTGCCGGTTTGGAACGTGAATAAGTAAGTGGGAAAAGTCTGGTACCTCTACCACCTCCTAACACGATTGATAAAACGTTAGGTTTCATATATTTTAATGATTTTTTAAAAAGTGTAATTTAATGATTAATTACTGTATAAATTTACATAATTTTCAGCAGATTTCTCCCAAGAAAAATTGAAATTCATATTAGCATCAATGAGATTTGTCATTAATTTTTTATTGGTGTAAACATTTAGAGCTCTGTGCATGGCATTCACGGCATCATCAGCACTTGGATATGCAAAATTAAGTCCTGCACCACCTGTTGAAATATCCTGCACCGTATCCTTCAAACCTCCTGTATATCGCACGACAGGTACAGTTCCGTAACGCATGGCATACATCTGGTTCAGTCCACAAGGCTCTACTCGTGAAGGCATCAGTAGAAAATCAGAGGATGCATAAATCTTATGTGAAAGTGCCTCTTTATAACCTAAATCCAGAGCGAAATTAGCAAAATGATCATCCAAATCTTTTAGACGGTTTTCGGTTTCTTTTTCTCCTGAGCCTAGGATAATGATATTTAATGCACCATGCGTTTGTTGAATGCTTTTCCAAATGATTTCCGGCAGTAAATCAGCACCTTTTTCGCCTGCAAACCTTCCTATAAATCCAAATAGAGGTAAATCTGGATTCAAACCATATTCTTCACAGAGTTCAATTTTATTACGGCGTTTTCCTTCTTCGGCATCTTTTTTATCGTAATTGAAATCGAGCATATCGTCCGTCTTCGGATCCCAAACTTCTGTATCTATACCATTAATAATACCATAGGCTTTAGCATGTTCCTGCTGTACAAGGCTTTCCAAACCTCTTAAACTATGATATAGCTCTTCCAAATAACCTTCGGAAACGGCATTGAAAGCGTGGCAACACTTCAACATGGTTGCCAAAGGATTAATCTTGCCATCCCAATCTAATAAACCCAAATTGGTGTGACCTTCAATCCAAGGAAAATAATTGAGCATTTCCCATTTCATCTGTCCCTGATATTCACCGTTATGAATTGTTCCAATCGTTTTTACTCCTTTCAAAAACCTAAATTCCGGACAATATTCTACCATAAAAGGAACCAAACCAGTGTGGTAATCGTGACAATGCAAAACATCGGGACGAATCTTCATGGCACTTAACCAATGTAATACCCCGTGCTGAAAAGCTAAAAACTGTTGACTTTCATCCCAATAACCATAAGGATTATCCCGATCCAAAAGTCCTGGAATTTTTACCAAATACAATTCGAAACCTAAGGAATTTCCTCTCTCCTTCATCACCTGCACCTGAAACATCTGATGAGATTGATGAATGAAACCGTCGAAAACAATTTCAAAATCGTGATCGTGAACGAAAGGTCTGTTATACCATGGCATTACCACTTTTGCATCCATACCTTCAATCTTGTTCTGGTATTTTGGTAAGGCTCCAACAACATCTCCAAGCCCACCAACTTTGGCAACCGGATAACATTCCATTGAGAGATGAAAGATTTTCATAGTTTTTTTGAGTACGAGGTTAGAGATACGAGATTATGGGTCCCGCTTTTATTTGGTTTTAGATAATATTTCTTTCACAGCATTATCGGCTGCTTTTTTTATTTTTGATGTTTTTGGTTTTGTTTCGGTTTTTGTATTGCTCTTTGTAGTAGAAACTTTAGCAGAAGTTTTTTTTGCTACAGTTTTCTTGTCCGAGGTTTTTGGAACAGATTTTTTCGCCGGTTTCACCTCAATGGCTTCAGTTGCGATTTTTCTTTTTCTTTTGGGTGCTTTCTTCTGTTTCAGCACTACTCCTGCCAATGGTGGAAGTTTTAAGATGATAGCGTTTGGTCTGTACATCCATTCATCGTCTTCTTCATCTACAATTTCTGCATTTACACCGCTTCCTCCGTATTTTTCGTCATCAGAATTTAGAATAACTTCCCAAGTTGTTCCTTCATTCACTCCTATTTTATAATCAAAAACTCTTGGCGTAAGATTAAGAACTGTCATCGTAACGTCGTCTTCAACTTTTCCTTTTCTTAAATAGATATAAATGGAATTGTCACCGTCATTCGCTTCTACCCATTCAAAACCATAATGGTTGAACTGATTTTCGTAAAGAGATTTTTCTTCCCGATAAAGATGATTAAGATCTTTTACAAATTCCTGCAAACCTTTATGAACCTTGTGCTCAAGCAAATGCCAATCTAAAGATTTTGCAAAATTCCATTCGCTTGTTTGCCCGAATTCATTTCCCATAAACAATAGTTTGGCAGCAGGATGCGTGTACATATAGGTATAAAGAGCCCTTAAATTAGCAAATTTCTGCCATTCATCACCCGGCATTTTGTAGATCATACTTGCCTTTCCGTGCACCACTTCGTCGTGAGATAGTGGCATCATATAATTCTCATTATACATGTACATTGAAGGGAAAGTAAGTTTATTATGATGAAATTTTCTATTTATAGGGTCTTCTTTAAAGTATTTTAGGGTATCGTGCATCCAACCCATCATCCATTTCATTCCGAAACCAATTCCACCGTCGTGTACAGGCTTTGTAAGCATCGGAAAATCAGAACTTTCTTCAGCAATCGTCATCACATCCGGAAAATCTTTATAAACAGCAGTGTTAAAATCCTGTAAAAAATCTTTGGCTTCAAGATTGACATTTCCGCCAAACATATTGGGAATCCACTCTCCTTCCTCTCTCGCATAATCGAGATAAAGCATTGATGTAACGGCATCTACACGAAGACCGTCTGCGTGATAACGATCAAGCCAAAACATGGCATTAGAAATAAGGAAAGATTTCACTTCCGGTCTTCCATAATTGAAAATGTGTGAATTCCACTGTGGATGAAATCCTTGTCTCGGATCTTCGTGTTCGTACAAATGTGTTCCATCGAAGTAATGCAAACCATTAGCATCACCCGGAAAATGGGACGGAACCCAATCTAGAATAACACCTATATCATTTTTGTGAAGTTCGTTGATTAAAAACATCAAATCCTGCGGAGCACCAAAACGGGAATTTGCCGCAAAAAAACCAGTAATCTGATAGCCCCAACTTGGTTCATATGGATGTTCCATCACGGGCATAAATTCCACGTGTGTAAATCCCATTTCTTTGATATAAGGCACTAATCTTTCTGCTATTTCATGATAACTGAAAAATCGTTTTGGATCATCAGTTCCACGCATCCAAGAGCCTAGATGTAGCTCGTAAACGGAAAGAGGCGCTTCCAGAGTATTTTTTTTCCAACGTTCTGCCATCCAATTCTCATCATTCCATTCAAACCAAGTGGTAGAAATTAATGATGCGGCTTGAAGATTTTGCTCCCAACTTAAAGCGTAAGGATCACTTTTTTCCAGCAATTCACCTTTGTTGGTTCTTATAGCATATTTATATACTGTTCCCCAAGATAATCCGGGAATAAAGCCTTCCCAAATACCCGAACTGTCCCAGCGTGGAAAGAGTTTATGCCTTTCAGAATGCCAACCATTGAAATTTCCGATGACGGAAACTTCTTTGGCATGAGGCGCCCAAACTGCAAAATAGGTACCCTCTCTACCATCTACATTGGCTGCGTGCGAACCGAATTTATCATACAAACGGTAATGCTTCCCTTCTCTGAAAAGATACACATCCTGTTCCGAAAAAAGTGAATAAGGCTGAACGTTTTGCATAAGTTGATTAATGTATTTTGTTTTAACATACTAATTTACGAATATAAAGCAAACCACCTTAAAATTTAATTTAAAAAATGATAAATTTTGGTTAATTTTTTATTGATTATCCGTTTTTAATCATAACCTGTAATATTAGCAATTATAAGCCTTTCAAAGAGGCTATCTCCAAAATATCTTCGATTTAGCTTGTAGATGAATTCGTTGAGATAGAGTTGAAGATAC
>JAEXAR010000012.1 GCA_023394415.1 Bacteroidota bacterium | reverse complement strand
TCTTTATCCAAAAATGTTCTGTGCTTCCACATTTGCACGTGAGTCCTATTTTATCTCTCTCAGATTTAAAATGATTTATACAATCATCTTCTGTCCCAAAATGTGCTGAAAAACTGAATAAATTCATATCTAATGGTTTGATTACTACAAATATACAAAAATTATGATAAATTACGGATATTCATTCCAGGCTTTTGTCCTTCTGATGCAATGATGAACCTGAAGGTTAATACTGCAACAAAATCATCCACACTTTTGGATAAATATTATCTCTGTTATGGCGATACTCTACTTATAGATGCGGGTTCTGAAAATACCTCATTCAGTTGGAGTAGTGGTGGAAAAGCTAAAACACAAACCTTTACAAGTCCTGGAAATTATACAGTAAGCCTAACAAATGCTAATGGTTGTAGCTATACGCATAGTTTCATTATTTCTGATGAAAATCAACCTAAAATTTTGCAAATCAATCAAAATGAACAGCAAATTGAAGTGGTTGCAACAGGTCTGCATACTATTCAATATTCGTTTGATGGTGGATTAACATTTCAAAACTCAAATATTTTAGTGAATCCAACGGCAGACTCTTATAGCATTCAGGTACGTTCAGTTTTGCCTAATGGAAGTTATTGTTTAGGAGAGGTGAAATCGATATTTACCATCAATGTCAATAACTTTAT
Source organism: Bacteroidota bacterium (assembly GCA_023394415.1). Lineage (GTDB taxonomy): Bacteria > Bacteroidota > Bacteroidia > Flavobacteriales > Weeksellaceae > Planobacterium. Next base: position 45,333 of record JAEXAR010000012.1, on the reverse strand, counting down.
CACTCCAAACGGTGATGGTAACAATGATACTTGGACGGTAAAAAATCTTGATAATATGGAACAGGTAGAAATCATCATTTCCAACCGCTACGGAAAAGCAGTTTTTCATTCAACAGATAAAAATAATCTCACTTGGAACGGAATGTACAATGGTAGAGTACTGCCTACTTCAAGCTATTGGTACGTTGTAAAGTGGTTTGATCCTTCCACACAGAAAAGCGAAATAAGACAAGGTTGGGTTTTGCTTAAAAATAGAAATTAGGTTTTGAGATACGAGATTTTAGATGTTAGATAAGGTAGCAGATATAAGAAAAGATTTTCTATAATAGTTTTTTAAATTCTTTTACAGTTTCAGCCTGACAATATTTTATTTTCACATTAAGATTTTTAGAAATCTTTTATTCAAAAAACCTGAAATCCAAAATACAACATCTAAAATCTAAAATCTAGAATCTAAAATCTAAAATCTAAAATAAAAATCTAACATCCAAAAACTATCCACATTTCCACAATAACCCAAAAACTTGTGCAGGCAATATCTTTTCTATATTTTCGTTGATAAAATGTGGCTAATTTTCTGTCGCTAACTCCTTGATATTTAAAAAACTTTTTTGAAAAAACTTTTTAATGGATTCAAAAAAAATTTTCATTGCTGTAGCATTTTTATATTTCGGATTTTCCGATGCACAGCAATCCCAATTTTTCAGTGATAAAGAAACGTATCGTTTCGATCTGGCTGAAAACCTTTATCAGACTAAAGTGTTCAACGCTTCACAGTTCGAATATGCCCGCCAATATTTCTATAATCAGAATCTTTCATACTCAAAGAAAGAAATGGCGCAGTTTTTCGATAATGTGATTGGTGTTATTCTACAAAAAAGTCACGCTGAAGAAGGTCTCGCAGCATTTATGCGAGAATATCCCAACTCCGCTTATTTTGCACAAGCTAATCTTCCATTGGCGGATTTTTATTTGGCCAAAAAAGATTTCAACAAAGCTTTGGAAACCTTACAGAAAGTTAATCAGTACGAACTTTCAAGGTCTGAAAATACGGAGTACATCCTAAAACTCGGATACGCAAAATTTATGACAGGCGATTCCAAAGGTGCGATTGAAGCACTTGAAGAAGCCTATAAAAATGCGGACATCAAGAGCAGAGGAGACATTGCTTATATGCTTGGTCATTTGTATTACGCTGACGGACAGAATGATAAGGCCTTCGGATTTTTCGATTCTATAAAAAATGAAGAGAAATATGCGAAACTCGTACGTCCTTATTATGTACAGCTTGCTTTTAATAATAAAGACTATGACCGTGCGATTTCCGAAGGCAATTCGTTGCTTAATGAAAATATTACTGAATCTTACCGTGCAGAAGTTCATAAAATTATAGGTGAAAGTTATTTTATGAAAGGCGATTATGCTTCCGCTTATCCTCATCTGAAATTATATTTGGATAAACAGGAGAATCCTAGCGAAAGTGACCTTTATGAAATGGGCTTTGTAGCAGCAAATCTTAAGAAGTATGATGAGGCTGTTTCTTACTATAACCGTTTGCTCAATAGCAATTCTGCAATGGCGCAAAATGCATACTACCAATTAGGAAATGCCTACTTGCAAACCGATAAAAAACAGGAAGCACTTTCAGCTTTTCGTTCAGCATATCAAATGAGTTATGATGCTAAAGTACAGCAGCTTGCTCACGAACAGTATGCTAAATTGAGTTACGATATCGGAAATCCGTTTGAAGCAGCACCCAAAGTCATTCAAAGTTATATAGGCCAATATCCGAGGAGCGAAAAAAATACGGAAATGAGAAGGCTTTTAGTGAAGTCTTACCTTTATTCAGGAAATTATAAAGAAACGCTTGCTGCAATTGATAAGCTGCCAAATTCATCACCGGAAACTGATAAAGTAGATCAGGAAGTATCTTTTCTTTTGGCCGCCGAAGAATTTAATAAAGGCAATTATGATGAAGCCGAAAAATATTTTTTGAGAAGTTTGGAGTTTAATCAGAATAAAGAATTCAATAGTAGAGCAAACTATTGGTTGGCACAAACTTACTATCATAAAAATAATTTTCCATCCGCCATTTCAAGATTTGAAAAACTCAAGTCGGAAGATTTTCCGGAAAAGCATCAATTGAATTACGATTTGGGTTATGCCTATTTCAAAGCTGGAAAATTTGAGGAAGCGCAGAAGCATTTCAAAGATTATTTAAAGAATCCAAATGCTGAATTCAAATCCGATGCAGAGTTGCGTTTAGCAGATACTTACTATGCTAACAACCAGTTGAACGAGGCCATTGCCATTTATGAAAAAACCGAAAATGCCAACGATTATACTTGGTTCCAAAAAGGGATGGCGCTTGGTTTTAAAGGCGATTCTGTTGCAAAAATTGAAACTCTTAAAAGTTTGATTTCAAAATATCCAAATTCTGAATATGTGGATGATGCCAACTACGAAATTGGTGTAGCCTACGCTTCTAATGATGATTTTGCTTCTTCCAACGATTATTTTGGAAGGGTGATTAAAAATAGTACTGATAAACATTTAGTAGCCAATTCACAGATTTACAGAGCGCAAAACTACATAGATCAAAATCAATCTGAAAAAGCTCTGGCTGAACTGAAATCTTTAGGTAATCAATATAAAAATACGGCTTACGCTTCCAAGATTGTACAGGCTTCAAGACCAATTTTTGTAAAAAATGGTGATGTTGCAGGCTATCAGGAATTTGCAAGAAGTTTGGGTGTGCGTGTAGATACTTCTGAACTGGATGAAATAAACCTCACGTCTGCAAAGCAATTCTACGCCAAAAAAGAATATCAAAAAGCAATCCCATTGTATGAGAAATATCTGATGCAGAATCCAACCGGTGAAGGTCTTTATCAGGCTCAATATGAGTTGGGAGAAAGTTTCTTTCAAACAAAAAATAACACCAAAGCATTACTGATTTTACAGGAGGTTGCAAATGTTCAGAATGACTATCAGGAAGACGCACAAACCAGAGTTGCACAGATTTATTTGGCGCAGGGAAACACATCGGAAGCCAAAAAGTACTTGGAACCATTGTCCAATTCATCAAGTGCCACTATCAAAAATTTTGCAAATATAGAATTGATGAAGGTTTTTGCAGAAGAAAAGAATTTTACAAAAGCTGAACAGTACGCCAATCAGGTTTTAACCAATTCTAAAAACTCAACTGCAGTTTTGGAAAGCGCAAGAGTTATAAAAGCCAGAAGCTTGATGAACAGTGGGAAAGATAAAGATGCGCAAACCGCTTATACGGCTTTAGAAAAATCGTCAAATACGGAAGTTGCGGCAGAAGCACTTTACGCCAAGGCTTTTTATCAAAACAAAGCAAAAGCTTTCAAAACTTCAAACGAGACTATTTTCAAGCTTGCCAACAATTATGCTTCCGAAGAGTATTGGGGTGCAAAAGCCTTGGTGATAATGGCAAAAAACTATATTGGTTTGAAAGATAATTATCAGGCAAGCTACACAGTAGATCAAATTATTGCCAACTATCAGGATTTTCCGGATGTGGTAGCCGAAGCTCGTGAAGTTAAAAAAATGATAAAATAGCACAAAGAACACGAAGTCAAACACAAAGCACACTAAAAATTAATATTTTTTTTGAGAATAAAAACTCTTAGAACTCTGTGAAAAACTTCTTGTACTCTGTGAAATTTGAAATATGGGAATAAAAAAGTAAAACATACAGTACACAACACTTAAAAATGCCTGCGTCTTTGAGCGAAAAACTCCGAGAACTCTGTGCAAGAACTCCGAAAACTTTGTGAAAAGAACTCTGTGTACTTTGTGAAAATTAAAAAACTTATGCATAAACGAATTCAAAAAATATTTTTATTAGGCTTGATGATTTCATCAACGGCTGTTTTCTCTCAAATTCAGGAAGAACGTTTAATTCTTGATAAAAAACGCGAGCCCGAAGTCAAAAAAATCGAAAAGAAAAAAACCTCTGTAGAAACCATCAAAAATTATCCACCTGAAGAAAAATCTTCAGTTCCGGTGGACTACGAAATCACTAATGTTCCTGCAGTTTCAGATTTTAAGACTTCTACCATTCAGGGAGAAGATATCTCTCCGAAGTTTGATTCCGAATTTCAAAAAAATTACTTCAGAGCAGGTTACGGAAATTATGGTAAATTCTTGGCAGATGGTAATATTTCAGGAAATCTGGAAAATCAGATGGAAGTAGGTGCCAATGTTCATTACGTTTCTACACAAGGTTTAAAAAAGGATTATCCTTGGTCATCTAAACAAAGCAATGCTGCACTTGGTGGGTACTTAACATCTTATGGTGAAACCGGAAAATTCAATATTAATGCAGAATATAACCTTAATGATTATAATTATTACAGCATTTATGCTTTGCAGCCGGCTTCAGATGTAGATCTATCGCAAAAGACCAATCAGTTTAAGGTAAACGGTTACTACGACTTTTATTCTAATAATATTTTGAATGATGCAAGGATTAAATCATCATTTTTAGGAGATAAATTCGATGCGAAAGAAAGCCAGGCTTCGGCAGTTTTAAATCTTTCAAAGCATGCAGTAGAATTACCTTCAAATGATATTACTCTTAATGCAGATTTAGGTTTAGGTTTAGAAACGCTTAACAGTGAATTTGCCATTTTAAACAAAAATTACAGCAGTTTTTTCAATGCTGATATTGCACCAAAAGTGACTTTTTTTCAGGGTGATTCTTACTTAATGTTGGGCTCATCTTTTTCATTTTTAAATTCAAGGAATAAAGATTTGGCAACTGCTGAGGAGGTAAAAAACAATAAAACATACTGGTTTCCCAAAGCCGAAATTTTATATGCAGCTACCGAAGAATATAAGTTCTACGCAGGTGTTGATGGTGGTTTGAAGATGAATTCTTTCAGTTTGATGTTGCAGGAAAATCCTTATCTGGTTTCAGACCAAATCATAAAGCCAACCGAAACCAAATACAGAATATATTTCGGTTTGAAAGGTGACATCAACCAAAATCTTAAATTTGATGTGAATGCAGGTTTTGGTAAAATGAACAATATTCTGTTTTACAAAGCGAACGGCTTATTTGATAATTCTGCCACGCTAAATCGCTCTGCATACAATTTTGCCAATACATTTTCGGCAGTTTATGATAATGGAAATGTAAGCACCATCAACGGAATTGTACAGTATTATCCACTTGCCAACCTGAGTATGGAAGCTGAACTGAATTTTACATCATACAAATTAGAAAATCTTGAAAAAGCCTTTAACAGGCCTACAATTAAAGGAACTTTAGGTGCAAAATATACGATGCTCGATAAAAAATTGCATCTTGGTTTTAAAGGATTTTTGATGAGTGAAAGACCTACAAATTCGTACGCAATTAACGATTCTACTACTGTTCCGGTTACTTATGTAACTACTGAATATCTCAACGATAAAGTTGCGGGATATGCAGATTTCAATGTTTCGGCAGAATATAAGATTCATAAAAATTTCAGTATTTTCGCGCTCGGAAATAACCTTATGAGCAAAAAGTACGAAACTTATAAAGGCTATAAAGTACTTGGAGCTCAAATTTTAGGTGGCGTGAAGATTTCTTTTTAAGGGAATGAAAAATAGGAGAGTGTTAAATACTCTTATACATTCAAATCTTCAAACTCTAAAATGGGCTCATAGTTTAATGGATAGAATTAAAGATTCCGGTTCTTTAGGTTCAGGTTCGATTCCTGATGGGCCTACTAAAACTGCTGATTTCAGCAGTTTTTTGTTTTTAAAAGTTAAATTTTTCTTAAGCCTCATTTCTTGTAGCAGATTTTCAGATTATTACACTTATTTTTGCCGACTCATATTTATAATATAGGTTATGGAGATTTTACAAACTGTTTTAGATTTTTTTTTAAACCTCGATAAGCATTTGCATACGATGATTTTAGATTATGGTGTGTGGATTTATGTTATTCTTTTTCTCATCATTTTTGTAGAAACGGGTTTGGTAGTAATGCCATTTCTTCCCGGAGATTCACTTTTGTTTGCGGCAGGTGCATTTTGTGCAGGTGTTGTAGGTGCAGATGGTGAAACGGCAAAACTCAACCTTTGGCTACTCTTGTTTTTACTCACGGTGGCTGCAATTATAGGAGATTCTCTCAATTATTATTTGGGTAAAAAAGTAGGTTTAAAAATTCTGGGCTGGAAAATTGGAGACAAACAACTTGTTAATCCTAAATATATCGATCAAACACAGGCATTTTATGAAAAAAATGGCCCGAAAACCATTATCATTGCACGTTTTGTACCTATCGTAAGAACATTTGCACCTTTCGTGGCAGGTATTGGTTCTATGGATTATAAAACTTTCTTTAGATTCAATGTTATCGGAGCTTTTATTTGGGTATTCGGTTTGGTTTTGGTAGGTTATTTCTTCGGCAATATCCCTTGGGTTAAAGAAAATTTTGAAACCGTTATTTTCGGAATTATCGGTATTTCTTTGTTACCAATGGTTTGGGAATTTATTAATGCTCAATTTTTAAAGAAATCTGAGGTGTAAATCGTATAATGATTTCGCTTAATTATCTAACTAAAACCGCTTTTATAAGGAGGTTTTTTGTTTATTTTTGCCCTGATGAAATCAAGAATACGCTTTAATGAAAAATATAATCAGTTATCTCTAAAGGAAGAGAAACTGGTGACCAAAGCTTCAGTTTTGGTAAAAAAGTTTGTAGAACTGTCTCCTAAAATCAGCAAAACAAATTTCAGAACTAGAGATGCACATGCCAAAAGTTATGCAGATATCCACGGCATTTTAAAAATTAATGATGTGGCTGATGAGAATTTTAAAAATATTTTCAGCTTAAAAGAGTATACTGCAGTTATAAGGATTTCTAATGCCACAATGCAAATTGCCGAAGGTAAAGACAGTCTTCCTGCGTATGGTTTTTCAATTAAACTTCTAAAATTTTCAGAAGGGAAGGAATTTAATCTTCCATTGGTGAATTTTCCTTTATTCACCAATTCTGTAGAGAACTTTCTTAAACTATTTATTGCCATCAACAGTTATAAAATATCAAATGTTAAGATGGGCTTTTTATCGAAGCTGAAATTGCCAAACGTGATGCTTAAAACGGCTTTCGTTTTGCCGGAAGCCTTTAAGAATTCTATTCCGCGTAATGCTTTCAGAACATTTTTCAACAGGAAAAAAAATCCTTTAGGGTTTTCTTACCATTCTGTCGGGTGCTACAGAATGGGGGATTTTATAGTAAAATTCATGCTGGAACCACCTCGTGAAAAAGCTTTGTCTAAAAAATTGGGCAACAGAACGCAAAAAGAAGCCATTAATGAAATTCTAACCAAAAATAAGTTGGTTTACTCCCTCAAAATGCAGTATTGTCGTGATGAAGAAATGGTAAATGATCTTTCGAGAATGTGGCCTAAGAAAAAATTTACCGAAATTGGAAAGTTGATTATAGAGCCCAATTCTTTTTTAAATTCTGAAAAAACAGAAGTGCTGTCCTTCAATCCGTTCGAGAATCTTGATATATTGAAGCCAGTGGGCAGAATGCAAAAAACACGAGAAAAAATCTACAAAGTTTCAGTAGATACCCGTAGAATTAGCATTTAAAATCGTTCCAAAAACCTTGTTCAACAGATGATTTGTTTCATATTGATTCGTGTTTTATTAATTGCTACCTTTAATCTGTAAAAATTGAAAAACAAAAATCAAACGTTATGGAAAATCATATTTTAATCAACGAATTCCCTGAATATGTACAGAAAATTTCAGAGCTAAAAACGAATGATGCAGACTTTCTGAAACTGTATGTTAACTATGAGGAAGTAAATGCACTCATTCAACATTACGAAGAAGGCGAGGTGAACCATACTACTGATGAGCACCTTACTGATTTGCGCAAAAAAAGAGTCCATCTAAAGGACGATATTTATTGATATCTACAGAAGAATTAATTTTATGACATTTCGAAAAATTAATTCACAAAGCGGCTGATGAAGCCGCTTTTTTTATGGCTTATCTTGAAATTTTAAGAGGTAATTCTATAAAAATAAAGCGTAGTGAAACCATATTTTTGATAAAAACTATAGTGTACAGAATCTTACTATTATTTATTGCCACTACTGCTGTTTCTTGCAGTGAAAAAAGCCAATTGCGAAAAGACTGGAACCAAAACATTAGAAAAAAAATCCGCGTAAATCTGCACGATCTGCTGGAAATATAAAAACCCACAATCTTCATCACAACGTACCTCACACTTCAAATTCAAAAACCTCACCCTTTCCCTCAAAAAATTCCCAAAAAACAAAAGGTAATCATCCGATATTATCAAAAAGTTAATTTTTCAACTTTTTATTATCAATTCATTAATTATCACTACTTTTGCACCGTCAAAAAAAGAATATGCAGAACATCAGAAATATTGCGATTATCGCACACGTTGACCACGGAAAAACGACTTTGGTTGACAAAATTATCCACGCAACCAACATCTTCAGGGAAAATCAAGAATCAGGCGAACTGATTATGGATAATAATGATCTGGAGCGTGAACGTGGAATTACCATTCTTTCCAAAAACATCTCCGTAACCTACAAAGACACGAAAATTAACGTGATTGATACTCCCGGACACGCCGATTTTGGTGGGGAAGTAGAAAGAGTATTGAAAATGGCGGATGGTGTAATCCTTTTGGTGGACGCTTTCGAAGGTCCGATGCCACAAACGCGTTTCGTTCTGCACAAAGCATTAGAATTGGGTCTTAAACCAATTGTGGTGATCAATAAAGTAGATAAAGAAAATTGCCGTCCGGAAGAAGTTCACGACAATGTTTTCGATTTGTTCTTTAACCTTGATGCTACAGAAGAGCAGTTGGATTTCCCAACCTATTATGGGTCCTCAAAACAGGGATGGTTTAATACATCACTCGAACCTACAGATTCTATCTTACCAATTCTTGATGGAGTTTTAAAGTATGTTCCTGCTCCTAAAGTGGAAGAAGGTAATCTTCAAATGCAAATCACCTCTCTTGATTATTCTTCATTTTTAGGAAGAATTGCTATTGGTAAAGTAGCTAGAGGAAGCGTTTCTGAAGGACAATGGATTGGCTTGGCACAGGAAGATGGTAAAATTGTAAAAGGAAAAGTAAAAGAATTGTATGTCTTCGAAGGACTGGGTAAGAAAAAAGTTCAGGAAGTTCAGGCAGGCGATATTTGTGCAATTGTAGGTTTCGATGCATTCCAGATTGGTGATACGTTTGTTGATCTTGAAAATCCGGAACCATTAACACGTCTTTCTATCGACGAACCAACTTTAAATATGACATTCTCCATCAACAATTCCCCATTTTTTGGGAAAGATGGAAAATATGTGACTTCTAATCACCTAAAGGAAAGACTTGAAAAAGAACTTGAGAAAAACCTTGCGCTTCGTGTAGAGCAAACCGATGATGCGAATACATTCTTGGTTTTTGGTCGTGGTATTCTTCATCTTTCTGTATTAATTGAAACGATGAGACGTGAAGGTTACGAAATGACAATTGGTCAACCTCAGGTTATCTTAAGAGATATTGATGGCGAAAAATGTGAACCTTACGAATCTATGGTGGTGGATGTTCCGGAAGAATATGCTTCCAGAGTGATCGATTTGGCAACGCAACGTAAAGGTGATCTTCACATTATGGAAACCAAAGGCGAAATGCAGCATTTAGAATTTGAAATCCCTTCCAGAGGTTTAATTGGTCTACGTTCACAGATGCTTACGGCAACAGCTGGAGAAGCTATTATGGCACACCGTTTCCACGAGTACAAACCATTCAAAGGAGCAATTCCGGGAAGAAATAATGGTGTTTTAATTGCTAAAAACCAAGGACAGGGAACAGCATATTCTATTGAAAAACTTCAGGATAGAGGTCGTTTCTTCGTAGATCCGGGTGAGGAAGTTTATGCAGGGATGATTGTTGGTGAACAAAACAAACCGGGAGATCTGGTAGTAAACATTGTAGAAGGAAAACAACTTAACAATATGCGTGCTTCCGGAAAAGATAAAGACGGTAACATTGCACCAAAAATTCTAATGTCGCTGGAAGAATGTATGGAATACATCCAAGCCGATGAAGCCATTGAGGTAACACCAAACTTCATCAGAATGCGTAAGAAAATTTTGGCTGAAGAAGATCGTAAACGTGCAGAAAGAATGGCAAAATCGGAATAATTTTTCCGAAAACACAATAATAAATATACAAAAGACGCTTTTTGGAGCGTCTTTTTTTATTTGTCATGCTGAGCGAAGTCGAAGCATCTGTTATTATGAACGAAACTTAGTATAATCAAATTAAAGCAAAACTTTTAGTGAAGTCTAAGTCACGAAAAACCTCAATAATCTAACTACCATTTTGTCATTCTGAAAAACCGAAGTGAAGAATTTTAATTCCAAAACTCAAATAATTTAGTTTTTTTAAATTTTGAAATTTCCGCGAACTTTATGACTAAATTCTATCAAAAAAAATTCACTTATTTTTGCCCTATGAACTACAGAAAATTAACAACACTCCTATATATTCTCATCACAATAGTTTTCCTCCAAAACTGTTCCCCTCAAAAGAACACCCAAAAACCGATAACCGATAACCGACAACCAACAACCAAACCAACAACCGAAAGTCAAAAGCCAAAAACCATAAGCCTCCCGAAAGTTAAACGCGAGTTCCGTGCAGCTTGGATTGCAACTGTTGCCAATATCAACTGGCCTTCGCGCAATAATCTTTCAGTGGAACAGCAGAAGCAGGAAGCGCTACAAATGCTCAATATGTTGAAGGATGCCAATTTCAATGCGGTCATTTTTCAGGCAAGACCTTCTGCAGATGCGCTTTACAAAAGCGATTTAGAGCCTTGGTCGTATTTCCTTACCGGACAAATTGGTAAAGCACCGTCACCTTACTACGATCCACTTGAATTTTGGATTTCCGAAGCTCATAAAAGAGGAATGGAACTTCACGTTTGGCTCAATCCTTACCGTGCGCATCACACAACAGGAGGAACAGTAACGTCCGAAAGTATGGCTTCCAAAATGTCGTATGCAACCTACAGATTGAGAAACGGAATGTATTGGATGGATCCTTCTGATTCTATGGTTCAGAACCACGTTTCGAATGTCATCAAAGATATCGTGAAGCGTTACGATATTGATGCCATTCATATCGACGATTATTTTTATCCGTACAAGGAATATAATGGGGGACGTGATTTTCCGGATACCAAAACTTGGACAAATTATGTAAATTCTGGCGGAACACTTTCAAAACCAGATTGGAGACGTGCCAATGTTAACAAATTCATCAAGCGCATCCACGAAGAGATAAAAGCTGAAAAATCATACGTCAAATTCGGAATTTCACCTTTTGGAATTTGGAAACCGGGTTATCCTGCAGATATAACGGGAAGTTCACAATATGACGTGCTTTTTGCAGATGCCAAACTTTGGCTCAACGAAGGTTGGTGTGATTATTATTCGCCACAATTGTATTGGAAAGAAGATGGTCCGCAGCGTTTTTCATCACTTTTAAAATGGTGGAAACAGGAAACACCAAAAAATGTTCACCTTTGGCCTGGACTTAATACGGTTGGCGTAAAAGATGTTTCAGATCGCCCTACGGAAATTGCTTCCCAGATGCAAACCATCCGCAGCATTATGAAAGAGGATGTTGGCGAAATACATTACAGCATCGCAGGATTAAGCAAAGACTACCAAATGCTGAATGCCGTTAAAAATATTTATAAAGATAAAGCCTTGGTTCCGGCAAGTCCGTGGATTAAAACAGAACCGGTTTTAAGACCTGAAATGACGGCCAACAAAACCAATGGAAATGTTCAAATTCATTGGCTCTCTAGAAATCCGAAGCAGGTTCGCTACTGGATTTTATACTCTAAATACGGAAAAAATTGGGAAACCGAAATCCTAAACGCAGAAGAACATTCTTTGAAATTACCATTGGTAAAAAACGGAATTCACCTCACAGATTTAGCTTTGAAAGCGGTGGACAGACTTGGCAATGAAAGTGATGAGGTAACAGTAGCAGTGCATTAATTCCATACAAAATTCTCGTTCCGAACTTTTTAGAGTTTTTTTTAGCTTACGCTGAATCTTCGATTTCAGGACAAAAGAACAGTATAATTAATCTATTGAAAATCAATAGAAAAAATAAAAATAAAACCTTTTGCGAATTAAATTATAATCGTATCTTGCGCCCAATTATTTAATGAAGATTTCAATCAATGTTCAAATGTCCGTTTGTTGATTTCCACTTAATTAATCAACAATTTTTTATTTTTTATTATGAACATTTTTATTTCAAATCTCAACTACACAACTGTTGAGTCCGAATTACAGGCGTTATTCGAAAATTACGGTACTGTAGATTCTGCAAAAATTGTAACTGACAGAGAAACGGGAAGAAGCCGTGGTTTTGCATTCGTAGAAATGCCGGACGAAGAGGAAGCTAAAAAAGCTATCGAAGCACTGCACCAATCAGAATTCAAACAAAGAACAATGAACGTGGCGGAAGCTCAAGCCAAAGAATCAAAACCAAGAAGTTTTGGTGGAAATGGCGGTTACAACAAAGGCGGTGGTGGATACAACCGTGGTGGTGGTAATGACAGAAGGAGAGACTGGTAATAACCAATTATCCATAGAAATGAACGGACTTTTTTTGAAGTCCGTTTTTTTATTTTTAAATTATACAGAAGTCATACGATAAGCGAAGTTTTTCAATTCTTTGACAGAAATTTAGACTTTAATTATGGATTACTTTGGGTTCAAACTAAAAGCAATTAAGAATGATGGCTCATATCATATGAACAATAAAAAACTTATCTTTGCAAACCTTAAGGAACTTGAAACCTTAAACTTCAAACTATAAACAAAATCTAGATGAAATGTGGTATCGTAGGGCTTCCAAACGTAGGGAAGTCGACTCTTTTTAACTGTTTAAGCAACGCCAAAGCACAGTCAGCAAACTATCCGTTCTGTACTATTGAGCCAAATTTGGGTACGGTTTCTGTTCCCGATCCTAGGCTTTTTGAATTAGAAAAATTGGTGAATCCGGAGCGTGTTTTACCTGCTGTAGTGGAAATAGTGGATATTGCAGGTTTGGTAAAAGGAGCTTCAAAAGGTGAAGGTCTTGGAAATCAGTTTTTGGCAAATATTCGTGAATGTGAAGCGATTATCCACGTTTTAAGATGTTTTGATAATGGTAATATTGTTCACGTAGAAGGCTCTGTAGATCCTTTGCGAGATAAAGAAATCATTGATATAGAACTCCAGTTGAAAGATTTGGAAACCATTGGTAAAGCGGTTGATAAAGCCAAAAAATTCATCAAATCCGGTAAGAAGGAAGATATTTTAACCTACGAAACGCTTCAAAATCTTCAAAAATTCTTGGAAGATGGTAGAAATGCCAGAGAATTTGAAGTGAATGATTTAACGAAGCCAATCATTGATGACGTTCATCTTTTAACGAAAAAACCAATTCTTTACGTTTGTAATGTAGATGAAAATTCTATAAAAAACGGTAACGAATGGATTCCAAAAATTGAAGAAATGGCAAAAAATGAAGGTGCAGAAGTAGTGGTTTTAGCGGCACAGATTGAAGCTGACATCAACGAGTTGGAAACCTTTGAGGAAAGACAAATGTTTTTGGAAGAACTTGGTTTGGAAGAACCTGGAGTAAACCGACTGATTAGAAAAGCTTATGATTTATTGCATCTTCAAACTTATTTTACCGCAGGCGTAAAAGAAGTTCGTGCGTGGACTATAGAAAAAGGTTGGACGGCACCACAAGCAGCAGGTGTTATTCACACCGATTTTGAGAAAGGATTTATCCGTGCGGAAGTGATTAAGTATGATGATTTTGTAAAATACGGTTCAGAAGCTAAAGTAAAAGAAGCCGGAAAAATGGGAGTAGAAGGAAAGGAATACATCGTTCAAGACGGCGATGTTATGCACTTTAGATTTAATGTATAATCAGACTTTCAGGGGAAAGAATTCAAGAGAAAAGAATTCAATAAACAAAAAAAATGCGGACTTTAGTTCGCATTTTTTGTCTTCGTACTGCGGATACCAAACTTCCGACATTCAAAACTTTTCCACAAAATTTTAATCAAAAACCTCAATTCGTTATATTTGTAGTTATTGACTTTATTGTAATCTGAATGGCAGAGTATCTTGAGCAAAACCCACAAATTTTATTACTAGGTGAAACAACCAAGAATAAATATGGGCAATATTTCACTCCTGAAATTGTTGCGGAATTCATGGTGTCTTTATCTGATAAGAATCTAAATGACAAAATATTGGAACCTTCTTGTGGAGAAGGAGTTTTTCTAGATGTTTTGGCTGATAGAGGTTTTAAAAATGTTATAGGTTATGAAATTGATAAAGAACTTTCTAAAGAATTTACTAATGTAATTTATAAAAGTTTTGTAACAGAAGATTTTAAAGAAAAATTCGATTTAATAATTGGCAATCCCCCCTATATTAGATGGAAGAACCTTGAAGAAGAGCTTAAACAAGAGTTATCTGACAATAGGCTTTGGAAGAAATATTTTAATAGTTTATGCGATTATCTTTACATTTTCATTCTTAAATCTATTGAATTGTTGAATGATGAGGGTGAGTTGATATTTATTTGTCCTGAATATTGGATGAGTACTACGCATTCTCTGTCGCTTAGAAATTATATGGCAGAAAATGGTTACTTTGAAAGCATTTTTCATTTTAATGAAACTCCTATTTTCAATAACGCAACCGTGTCTACTGTGGTTTTTAAATACATAAAGTCACAACAAAAAAAACCTAATATAAAAATTGCCAAGTACTATAAAAATAAAAAACTTACTAAAAAAATATTAGATGATTTGTTGAAAGGCAACAAAGCCAATGAAGATATAGACAGTTTCAGCGTACCACCATTTCAAAAAAATGAAAGATGGTTACTAACAAAAAAAAATGAGATTGAAGAAATTGTAAAATTCGAAAATGCTTGTAAAAAGACATTAACTTCAGATTTATTTGGTTTTTCTAATACTTATAATACCATTAGTGAAATTTGTGATATTGGAAATGGAATGGTGAGTGGTTTAGACAAAACTTTTCAACTAAATGGACAACAATTAAGTCCGATCGAAAGAAATAATACGATAAAAGTAATAAAGGCCAAAGATTTGGAACCTTATACTTATAATCACATAACAAAGTATATTTTCCTAAATAATGTTAAGGATGAAGATGAGTTGAAAACAAATTATCCAATCTTTTATAAAAAACTTTCTGAAAGCAAAGATGATTTAGAAAAAAGGTATCAATATAACCGCAATATCAATTATTGGGAATGGGTTTTCTTAAGAAATTATAATCTTTTCCGTTCCGAAAAACAAAGGATATTTGTTCCATGTAAAGAAAGAATTTCAAATAAAGATTATTTTAGGTTTAGCCTTGTAGAACCAGATATTTTTCCAACACAAGATGTTACTGCAATCTTTATGAAGGATGGGGTTTTAGAAGATATTTATTACGTTTTAGCATTTTTAAATAATCATAGAGTTTTTAATTGGTTGAAAAGTAAAGGCATTGTAAAAGGTAACATTGTGGAATTTTCAGAAAGACCTATTTCTTCGATACCATTCAGAAAAATTGATTTTAGTGATGAAAATGAAGTTTCCATTTATGAGGAAATTTCAAGACTTACAAAATATTATATTGAAAATAGGGAGGAAATTATTTTGGACCGAATAAACGATTTGTTTGATAAAATTTTATAATAATGGGTATAATTAATTTTGAAGATTTAAAACAAAAAATAATTGGTTGCAAAATCCCAAAACCCATTTCGGGAACTTTGTCTGGTCATGCTGCAGGTGAACCTTTTGATAAGTTTGTTTATCTAGAGCTAAAAAAGCAATTTCCTAATGAAGTTTTTAGACAATTTGAATATTTGAATTTCCTCTATACTAAAAACCTTGATGCAATTGGATATGAAGCAAGAAAAAACTTAATCAATTCTCCAACTGTGATGTTCCTTTTAAGCAGGGGCAAATCTGTCACAGATAAATGGGATATTGAAAACTTGTTTGAGGAAAAACAAAATGATACAGCCGATATTTTAATTGTACATGATGAATTCTTTGATATTATTGATATTAAAACAAAAAATATTAATAAAAAATCTCAACCTCCTAATATAATTTCAGCTTATAAATTGGCACAGACTTGTGCTAAAATGCTAGATAATAAAGAATTTGATACCTTTGATATTCACTATTTTGGTATAGATTGGCAAATTTTTGAAGATGAATTAGAATGTGTAAAAACAAATTATGTCAATTTGTTTAAAGCAAATCCTCATAATTTATACATTAATTGGGCAGCTGCAATGCAAATACAATTTAATGTAGAGGATTTGGACCAAACCTTTGAAGACAGTAAAGAAGTTTGGGCAAAAAAATATTTACAGCATTTTGTAAAACAAGCACAAAACCGAGCTCGAAATATGATTGAAAAATTTGTAAAACCATTCGAGAAATATTTGGATTAAATGATAGAAAACAACACTGTTCAATACACCGAGGACAACATTAAAACACTGGAGCCGCGCGAACACGTTAGGCTGCGTCCCGGGATGTATATCGGGAAATTGGGAGATGGTTCTGCGGTAGACGATGGGATTTATATTTTACTGAAGGAGGTTATTGATAACTCTATCGATGAGTTTCGTATGAAATTCGGAAAAAAGATTGAGGTAAAAATTAAGGATGGAAAGGTTGTCATTCGCGATTATGGTCGTGGAATTCCGTTGGGCAAAATTGTGGAAGTAGTTTCCATTATGAATACCGGTGGTAAATATGATGACGGAGCCTTCAAAAAATCTATTGGTTTGAATGGTGTCGGAACTAAAGCCGTGAACTTCCTTTCTGAATATTTTCAGGTAAAATCTGTCCGCGAAGGTAAAATGCGTCGCGCCGAATTTCGTGAAGGTAAACTTGAAATCTTGCACGACGATGCCGAAACTACAGAACGCAACGGTACTGAAATCACTTTTATCCCCGATGAAACTATTTTTCTCAACTACAAATTCCGCAGTGAATATGTGGAACGTATGTTGCGCAATTACACTTACCTCAATTTAGGGTTAAAAATCTATTATAACGGAGAGGTTTATGAATCTCAAAACGGTTTGAGAGACCTTTTGGAACAGGAAATCGATGGCGAAATTGTATATCCTATTATCCACATCAAAGATGAAGATATGGAGGTGGCGATTACCCATTCTGATAAATCGCAGTCGGAAACCTATTTTTCCTTTGTTAATGGTCAATACACATCGCAAGGTGGAACGCACTTAAACGCCTTCAAAGAAGCTTATGTAAAAACCATTCGGGAGTTTTTTGGGAAGAATTTTGAAGCCACAGACATTCGTAAAGCCATTATTGGTGCTGTTTATATTAACGTTGGAAATCCTGTTTTTGAATCCCAAACCAAAACCAAATTGGGTTCTGCTACAATGGGACAAGATAAAAATGGGAACGAATTGGAAACTATCAAAACGTTCACCATTAATTATCTGAAAAGCAAACTCGATAATTATCTGCATAAACACCCGGAAATAGCTGAAGCCATTCAGAAAAAAATTCTTATTTCTGAAAGGGAACGCAAAGAACTTTCTGGAATTCAGAAATTGGCACGTGAAAGAGCCAAAAAAGTATCGCTTCACAACAAAAAATTACGCGATTGTAGACAACATTACAACGATCAAAAAGCTACAAGAAAGGCAGAATCGCAAATTTTCATTACTGAGGGAGATTCAGCTTCCGGTTCCATCACCAAATCAAGAGATGTAGAAACACAGGCGGTATTTTCACTTCGTGGTAAACCTTTGAATTCTTATGGTTTAACAAAACGTGTGGTGTACGAGAATGAGGAATTTAACCTTTTACAAGCAGCCTTAAATATTGAAGATTCTTTAGAAGATTTAAGATACAACCAGGTTATTATCGCTACGGATGCTGATGTGGACGGTATGCACATTCGGTTATTGATGATTACTTTCTTCCTGCAGTTCTTTCCGGATTTAATTAAAAATGGACACCTTTATATTCTACAAACGCCATTATTCAGGGTAAGAAATAAGAAGGAAACCAGATACTGTTATACGGATGCAGAAAGAATAAAGGCATTAAATGATTTGGGTAAAAATCCTGAAATTACACGATTTAAAGGACTTGGAGAGATATCTCCTGATGAATTTAAACATTTTATAGGTAAAGATATACGTTTGGAGCCCGTAATTTTAGGAAAAGATCAAACTATTGAGCAACTTCTGGAATTTTATATGGGCAAAAATACACCTGATAGACAGAGCTTTATTCTCTCGAATTTGGTGGTTGAAGATCCGGATATTGATAAAAAAGAAAGACTGGAAGATGTAGAAATCTAAAAAAGCAAAAACACAACACAACACAAAAGATGAGATTAAGCAACCGAAACAAAGCAGGAATGTATAGTTTTATGAATACAGTTTTGCTTATGATTTTTTTGGGAGGAATTTTATTATTTATTCTGGAAAAATATAAGTTTAATTATTTTGGGAAAGAAGAATACCTTATTTTGTTAGTTCCGGTTTTAGTGGCTTTGGTTTTTTATTTGCGTGGGAGGCAGATATTTGAGTATGACAGTGATGGTGAAGCTTTAAACTTTAAAAACAGACACATCATTCCGTTCATCGATAAGCCATCTTCGGATGAGTTTCCCAAATATAAACTTGTAAAGTTCGATATACTGAATGCAAGGCTGTTTAAGAGGTTATACGTTACCATATCAAGTAAGAAAAACCATTCTGTAATTCTAAAATATGATATTTCATACCTTACCACAAAGGAACAGAGAGACCTTAAAATATCTCTCAATAAAGTTTTAAAAGCTAACAGAGAAAAACAGTCTCAAACGAGCGAATAATAAATGACAGAAGAACATTTACACGAAGGAGAGAGTTTAAAGAAAGTTTCCGGGCTTTACAAAGATTGGTTTTTGGATTATGCGTCGTATGTAATTCTTGATCGTGCTATTCCGTCAGTTTATGATGGTTTTAAGCCGGTACAGAGAAGAATTATGCACTCGATGCGTGAATTAGAAGACGGTCGTTACAATAAAGTTGCCAATATCGTCGGAAATACGATGAAATATCACCCTCACGGTGATGCTTCCATTACCGACGCCATGGTACAAATTGGGCAGAAGGAATTGCTTATTGATACGCAAGGAAACTGGGGAAATATTTACACCGGAGATTCTGCAGCAGCAGCACGTTATATTGAGGCAAGATTAACACCTTTTGCGTTGGAAGTTGTTTTCAACCCGAAAACGACAGATTGGACAAAATCTTATGATGGCAGAAACAATGAGCCTATCGATTTGCCTGTAAAATTCCCATTGCTTTTAGCACAGGGCGTAGAAGGAATTGGTGTAGGATTGTCTACAAAGATCCTTCCTCACAATTTTAATGAACTCATTAATGCTTCTGTAGCTTATCTGAAAGGCAAAAAATTCCAAATTTTTCCGGATTTTCTTACAGGTGGAATGCTTGATGTAGCCGAATACAACGATGGAGAACGTGGTGGAAAAGTACGAGCCAGAGCAAGAATTATTCAAAAAGATAAGAATACGCTTTCTATTACAGAACTTCCGTTCTCGAAAAACACCGGCGAAATTATCGACAGCATTGTAAAAGCGACCGAAAGAGGAAAAATTAAAATCAAAAAAATTGAAGATAATACTTCTGATAAAGTTGAGATTTTAATTCATCTTCACAGCGATGTTTCTCCAGACAAAACCATTGATGCACTCTATGCATTTACGGATTGTCAGGTTTCTATTTCTCCTAATGCTTGTGTCATTGTTGGAGATAAACCAATGTTCCTGTCCGTTTCCGAAATTTTAAGGATGAATACGGATCATACCGTTTCTTTACTTAAAAAAGAACTGGAAATTGAGCTTCACGAACTTCAGGAAAGTTGGCATTTTGCTTCGTTGGAACGTATTTTTATCGAAAACAGAATTTACCACGATATTGAAGAAGTGAAAACTTGGGAAGAGGTTTTAACTACCATTGATAAAGGCCTAAAACCACACACCAAGCACCTTTTGAGAGCCGTAACTGAAGAAGATATTGTAAAACTGACGGAAATCCGCATCAAAAGGATTTCTCGTTTCGACCTCAATAAATTCAAGGAAACAATAGCTTCGCTGGAAGACAAAATAGAGAAATGTAAGTATAATCTTGAGCATCTTATCCCTTATGCTATTGATTATTACACCAATATTCAGAAAAAATACGGCAAGGACAAGGAAAGAAAAACCGAAATACGTGTTTTTGATACTATTGATGCGACTAAAGTTGCAGTTGCCAACGAGAAATTTTATGTAAATCGTGAGGAAGGCTTCATCGGAACTTCTTTGAAAAGAGATGAATATTTGTTTGATTGTTCCGATATTGATGACATTATCGTATTCCGTAAAGATGGAACGATGAAAGTGGTGAAAGTAGAAGCCAAAACCTTCATCGGGAAAGATATTCTGCACGTTGCTATTTGGAAAAAAGGTGATGCCCGCACTGTTTACAATATGATTTACCGGGAAGGAAAAGACGGACCTTACTATATGAAACGTTTTTCTGTAACTGCAGTGACGAGAAATACCGATTATCCTTTAGCTTCTGAGAAAAAAGGCTCCGAAACGCTGTATTTTTCAGCCAATCCTAATGGTGAAGCAGAATTGGTAAGTGTTTTACTGAAGCCTAATGCCAGAATTCGTAAACCCAAAATTGATATTGATTTCTCGGAACTGGCTATTAAAGGAAGGAATTCCCGTGGAAACTTGGTAACCAAGTATGCCGTGAAGAAAGTTGATTTAAAAGAACAGGGCGTTTCAACATTAGCACCGAGAAAAATTTGGTTTGACGAAACGGTTCGCCGTTTGAATGTAGATGCTCGCGGTACATTTCTTGGAAATTTCAAAGGGGATGATAAAATCCTGACTATCAATTCAAATGGCGAAGCAAAACTCGTTTCATTCGATTTGATGAACCGTTTTGATGATGAATATCTAATTCTAGAAAAATGGAATCCAGAACAACCAATAACTTGTATCTATTTTGATGGCGAAAAAGAGATTTATTATATCAAACGTTTCCTTTTAGAAGCTACGAATAATGTGCAGACCTTTATGCCTTCCGAACATCCAAAATCATTTATCGAATTGGTGATTACCGCGAACAAAGCCACTGCCGAACTAATTTTCAACAAAGAAAAAGGCAAGGAAAAAGAACCGGAAATCATTAATATTGACGAATTTATTTCTGTGAAAGGCATCAAAGCACTTGGTAACCAACTCACCAAGAATAAAGTAAAAACCATCAATCTTACCATACCCGAACCCGAAGAAGAAATTAACCCCGGCTTTGATGAGGTGGAATCAACAGAAGGGCATATTTCTTTTATCGATCACGATGTGAAGGATGAGGATTTCCCGGAGGAAGGAACGATTGGAAGCCTTTTTGATGAGGAATAAGGTATATTATTTGTCATTCTGAACGAGTAAAACGAAATGAAGAATCTCTGTTTAATAAAAGATTCTTCACTTCATGCGTTTCATTCATTTCGTTCAGAATGACAGAGAAAAAAAACATTTGTAATTATCATTTACCAATTAAAAAAAAATGAGTACAGTTCTTTTAATCGTTATTGCAGTTACTGCCATTATCAGTTTTATTGGCTTTCAAAATACCGCCATTTTTGAAAAATACAAATTTAATGTCGGCGCCATAAAAAATAAAGGCGAATACATCAGATTGCTTTCCGCAGGGTTTCTGCACGCAGATTTGATGCACCTTTTGTTCAATATGCTGACGCTCTATTTCTTTGGTCCTATTGTAATTGAAGCGTTTGGTGAAGTTGGATTTTTAATAGTTTACTTTGGTTCTATTCTTCTTGGCAACTTATTTTCACTTTTCCTGTATAAGAATCAAGGTTGGTACTCTGCAATAGGTGCAAGTGGAGGAGTTTCAGGTATTTTATTTGCAGCAATTGCAGTTTATCCCCATATTGGGATTTACTTTTTCTTTATTCCGATTCCTATTCCAGGTTATATTTTTGGTGCATTATATTTCGGTTACTCGGTATATATGATGCTCAATCCACGTCCACACGATAATATTGGTCACGCTGCGCATTTAGGCGGTGCGTTTTTCGGATTGGTATATGCAGTAGCAACGATGCCTGAACTTGCAATTAAAAATGCACTTTATCTTGGTATAATGGCGCTTCCGTTGATTTATATGGGATATCAGGTTTTTGTGAGGAAAAAGATTGGATAGTTTTCTAAACACGGAGAGCACGGAGTTTTTACACAGAGCATACAAAGGTTAGGTAAAAAACATCTCACGGATTTTCACTGATGTGCACAGTTAACATAAAAAAATCTGTGAAAATCTGTGCCATCTGTGCGAAATTACCTTTTCACAAAAACAAATCGATCATTCCCCGAAATATCTTTAATCAGTTTGCTTTCATAAAAATTTTCAAAAAGTTTCAGCGTTTCTTTTCCTAATTTTTGATTGATTTCTAGAAAAATCATTCCATTTTCAGCGAGATGTTTTTGTGCGTCCTCTGCTATTTTTTTATAGAAAATTAGGGCATCCGAAGTAGGAGAGAAGAGTGCTAAATTTGGCTCAAAATCTTTTACAGAACCGGCAATGTCTTGCTGTTCATCAATACCAATATAAGGAGGATTTGAGATAATGATGTCATAAATCTCGGATAATTCATCTTCCAAATAATTCTGATGAATAAAGTTGATTTCAGTTTTATGAATTTCAGCATTTTTTTTAGCTATTTCTAATGCTTTTTCAGAATAATCAATCGCTGAAATTTGTGCTTCAGGAAAATGTTTTTTTAAAATGATAGGAATGATTCCGGAGCCGGTTCCAATATCGATTATTCGCAGATCTCGCTTCTCGTATCTCGTATCTCGTATCTCGTTTATGGCCAGTTCCAAAAGTTCTTCAGTTTCCGGACGTGGAATTAGGACGTGTTCGTTTACCAAAAATTTCATTCCGAAGAATTCAGATTCACCCAAAATTTGCTGGTAAGGTTGGCCTTGCTTTAACTGAAGTAAGTGATTGTAAAATTGAGACTTTTGGTTGATATCCGGTATTTCATTTTCCGAACGTCGGATTTCAAATTTGTCTTTATTTAGAATTTTTTCACAAAAAATATAAAACAGTTCTTCACTTTCTGAAGGCGTGTAAATTTCAGAAAGTTGCTCTTTAAAGTAATTTTTTAATTCTAAAATCGTCATAAATGAAGAGCGAATGTTTTGTTAAGTGATAAAAACTAATTCAAATAGTAAAAAATTAATCCAACAAAAAGTTTCTCAAAATTTCTTTTCCAAAAGGTGTTAATATGCTTTCCGGGTGATATTGTACCCCGTGTACATCATAGTTTTTGTGTTGCAGTGACATAATCATCCCTTCTGGATCTACAGAGGTAATTTCTAAATCTTCAGGAAAATCCGCAAGATTTACAGCCCAACTGTGATAGCGTCCAACTTCTAAGGTTTCCGGAAGATTTTTAAGAAGTTTACAGTCTCTCAAAGTTTTGGCTTCCGTTGCAACACCGTGAAAAATATCTTTGAGATTGATCAAACTTCCTCCAAATGCTTCTGCAATTGCTTGCTGACCAAGACAAACGCCTAAGATTGGTTTTTTATCGTAGAACTTTTTAATTAAATCCAACAAAATTCCGGCCTGTGAAGGAACTCCGGGACCTGGAGAAAGCACAATCTTATCAAATGTTTCAACTTCTTCTAATTTGATTTCGTCGTTTTTGGCAACAAAAACAGTTTTACCCACAATCTGCTCAATCATCTGAACGAGATTATAGGTAAAACTGTCATAATTGTCGAGCACCAGAATTTTCATCCGGCAAAAATAGGGAAAAAGGTGGAGTTACGAGTTTCAAGACACGAGAACTATATAACTAGAGCTTCCTGTGCGAAATATATTGCTCCACCTGCCACAATTAAGGTAATGACAGGGAAAACTTTGAAAAACTAAAGTTTTTAAAACTTAAGAATAATCCAATAATAGAAGTTCCTCCTAAAACGTAGGTTAATCCTGCAAAAAGTTCTGCGGCTTCTTCGTGGGTTTTTATGAAGCTTTTAGAAACGCCTTGAAAATTTTCTACGGTTTCTTCAGCGCCTTCTCCAGTTGCCATTGCGGCAACAGAGGCAATAACTCCTAAAATAAATATAATATAAGCATTGCGTTTTGAAACTTCTGATTTTGTGAAAACTCCAATTAAAAGTATAATTACTCCAACTATAGGAAATATGATTGGCAAATGGTTTACAACCAAATGCAAGTGTGCATTGTTCATTTTGATTTAATTTTAAAATTTAGACTTTTGTCAATTGATAATACGTTAAATTCATCGTGAATTCAACATAATTTGGTCTTTGATGTTTTAAATTAAATCTTAGGCGGTTGCCAAATTTTCTGAAAAACGGAAGGGTAGAAGCCTTCAGTGTAAGTAAAGTTATTTTGTTCCTCTATTTTAAGAGGTTTGTGTTCAAAATTGAATTCGATTTTTTTGGGTGGAAAAACCATATTGATAGCCATTACCGAAATGTCGTGGTGTTTGAATGGCAACGTCATGTCTTGTGAATAATCACTATCTTTCACTTGCTCATCAATATAATGCATTTTGATAAAGGAGTAGATCGATGTGTTATTGTCTCGTAATTTGTGAGATATATAATGCTCAATAAGATTGGGCAATTTTACGACTTGTCTCATTTCAGGAAACGAAAGGAGATAAGTAATAATAAAGAAATAGGTTAATATTTTTCTCACAAAAAATTGATTTCTTTTACAAAGTTAATTAATAATATAAGTATTGTGTGCATATTTATCATCAACTTAAAATGATTTTAAACAGTTTTTTGAAATTTTAGCAATGTCTTCAAAAATCACTATTTTTGCAACTCAAAAAAATTAAAGAAAATGTCTTTATCCGAACAGGAAATTATACGCCGCGAAAAATTGCAGAAACTTACAGAAATGGGAATCGATGCGTTTCCCGCTGCAGAATATAAAATAACAGAAACTACCAAAACCCTAAAAGAAAATTTTGCTGAAGGTAAGTCCGTAAAAATTGCGGGACGATTGATGTCGAGAAGAATTCAGGGGAAAGCAAGTTTTGCAGAGTTGCAGGATTCTGAAGGTAAAATTCAGGTGTATTTTAACCGTGACGAGATTTGTCCGGGCGATGATAAAGAATTGTACAATGAAGTTTACAAGCATCTTTTAGATATTGGAGATATCATCGGCGTTGAAGGTGAACTTTTCAAAACTCAAGTAGGTGAAATGACAGTAATGGTAAAGCATTTCACGCTATTAACCAAATCTTTACGTCCGCTTCCGCAAGCAAAAACCGATGAAAATGGTGTGGTTCACGATGCATTCAACGATCCTGAATTGCGTTACAGACAGCGTTATGTAGATTTAACCGTAAATCCTCATGTGAAAGAGGTTTTTGTAAAAAGAACAAAACTCTTCAATGCGATGCGAAATTTCTTCAATGAAGCCGGTTATTTTGAAGTGGAAACCCCGATTTTACAGTCGATTCCCGGAGGTGCTGCTGCAAGACCTTTCATCACCCATCACAACGCTTTGGATATTCCTTTATATTTAAGAATTGCGAACGAACTGTATCTGAAAAGATTGATTGTTGGTGGTTTTGACGGCGTTTATGAATTCTCCAAAAACTTCAGAAATGAAGGAATGGACAGAACCCACAATCCGGAATTTACGGCGATGGAAATTTACGTTGCCTACAAAGATTACAATTGGATGATGGATTTCACTGAAAAATTGCTTGAAAGTTGTGCAGTTGCCGTAAACGGAACGACAGAATCTCAATTTGGAGAACACACCATCAATTGGAAAGCGCCTTATCCAAGAGTTTCGATGACGGAAGCGATTCAGAAATTTACAGGATTTGATATTACAGGAAAATCTGAAAAAGAATTGTACGATTTCGCAAAATCTATCGGAATTGAAGTGGATGAAACAATGGGCAAAGGAAAATTAATCGATGAAATTTTCGGCGAAAAATGTGAAGGAAACTTCATACAGCCGACTTTCATTACCGATTATCCGATTGAAATGTCGCCTTTAACCAAAAAGCACAGAAGTAAAGAAGGTTTAACCGAACGTTTCGAATTAATGGTTTGCGGAAAAGAAATTGCGAACGCTTATTCCGAGTTGAACGATCCGATTGACCAAAGAGAGCGTTTCGAAGCACAACTGGCACTTTCGGAAAGAGGCGATGACGAAGCGATGTTCATTGACAACGATTTCATTCGCGCTTTAGAATATGGAATGCCTCCAACTTCAGGTTTGGGAATTGGGATGGACCGTTTGGTGATGTTTTTAACGAATAATGCATCGATTCAAGAAGTGTTGTTCTTCCCGCAAATGAAACCGGAAAAAGCGACACCTCAAATTGAGCTGGGTGAAGATGAAAAAGTAATTCTTGAGATTTTGAATTCTCAAGAAGAGCCTATGCAACTTGCGGAGGTAAAAACTCGAAGCCAACTTTCCGGAAAGAAATGGGATAAGGCGACGAAAAATTTAACAAAAAATAATTTGATGAAGGTGGAGAAAGTTGGAGAAGATTTGTGGATGAATTTGATTTAAATACCTATAAATACAAAGCAATAGCGGACAAATTTTGTTCGCTATTTTTTTTGCAATTTTCATTTTTAATGAAAATAAAAATTTGATGTACATTTTATTTTTTTCTTGATGGATTATTTCGACTCATCACGGTAGAATTTTAATTTATTTTTTATGATCAAGAACCCCTAAATTTTAAGGTTTCCTGTTGATAACTTTCCTTCATTTCTATCATATTTTAACTTTCGTATCTCATCATTTTTTACGATATTTGCTAGTCTTTGCAAATCGCAAAAACAATCGATTTTTAAATGTAAATTTTAAGTTTTACTGAAGAAGTTTCCGAAAGTTTCGGAGGCTGTTCAGAAAGAAAAATTATGAGTCAAAAACAATATACAGCGAGTAGTATTCAGGCATTAGAAGGTATGGAGCACGTGCGTATGCGCCCTTCTATGTACATTGGTGATGTAGGTTTAAGAGGTTTACACCATTTGGTTTATGAAGTGGTAGATAACTCTATCGATGAAGCTTTGGCAGGATATTGCGACACCATTACCGTAACCATCAAAGAAAGCAATGCGATTGAGGTGACCGATAACGGACGTGGTATCCCTGTAGATTATCACGAAAAAGAAAAAAAATCCGCGCTTGAGGTTGTAATGACCAAAATTGGAGCCGGTGGTAAATTCGATAAAGATTCGTATAAAGTTTCCGGTGGTCTTCATGGTGTTGGTGTTTCTTGTGTTAATGCGCTTTCTACCGAGATGATTACCACGGTTTACAGAGACGGAAATGTATATGAGCAAACTTACTCAAGAGGTAAGGCACAAACCGATGTAAAAGAAGTTGGAAAAAGTGATAAAAGAGGAACGAAGCAGTTCTTTCAACCCGATGATACTATTTTTACAGAGCTTGTTTACAATTACGATACTTTAGCGAGCAGACTTCGTGAGTTGTCTTATCTTAATAAAGGCATTACAATTACCTTAACCGATGAGAGAGAACCTTTGGAAGACGGATCTTTCAAAACAGAATCATTCCATTCTGATGGAGGCTTGAAGGAATTTGTGGAGTATATCGACGGAAACCGAGAGGCTATTATGGAAAGCGTTATTTTTATGGAAGGCGAGCGCGACAATATTCCGGTAGAGGTGGCGATGCGTTACAACACGTCTTTCAACGAAAATTTGCATTCTTACGTTAATAATATCAATACTCACGAGGGTGGAACACACTTGGCAGGTTTCAGAAGAGCTTTAACCAGAACTTTGAAAAAATTTGCTGATGAATTGGGACTTCCAGCCAAGGAAAAAGTAGAAGTTACGGGAGACGATTTCCGTGAAGGACTTACTGCAGTGATTTCTGTAAAAGTAATGGAGCCACAGTTTGAAGGGCAAACCAAAACCAAACTCGGAAACTCTGAAGTTTCAGGTGCGGTAGATAAAATTGTAGGGGAAATGCTGACCAATTTCTTGGAAGAACATCCGAATGAAGCCAAGCAAATAGTACAAAAAGTTGTATTGGCTGCAAAAGCAAGACAGGCTGCGAAGAAAGCCAGAGAAATGGTGCAACGCAAATCACCTATGGGAGGTTCCGGACTTCCGGGTAAATTAGCCGATTGTTCATCTAAAGATCCTGAAATTTCTGAAATCTTTTTGGTTGAGGGTGATTCTGCAGGTGGAACTGCAAAACAGGGTAGAGACAGACATTTCCAGGCTATTCTTCCATTAAGAGGTAAGATTTTGAATGTTGAAAAATCGATGCTTCACAAGGTTTACGATAATGAAGAAATTAGAAATATATATACAGCACTTGGTGTTTCTGTAGGAACTGAAGAAGATAGCAAGGCTTTGAATTTGAGTAAATTAAGATATCATAAAGTGGTGATTATGACCGATGCTGATATCGATGGTTCTCACATTGCAACGCTAATTCTTACCTTCTTCTTCCGTTATATGAAGGAGTTGATTGAGCATGGTTATGTGTATATTGCATCACCGCCGCTTTATTTGCTTAAAAAGGGTAACAAAAAAATCTATGCTTGGAACGAGAAAGAACGTGAAGAAAAAACCCTCGAAATGGCTAACGACGGAAAAGGTGTAGAAGTACAACGTTACAAAGGTCTTGGTGAGATGAATGCGGAACAACTTTGGGAAACCACTTTGAACCCTGAAAACAGAACCCTGAAACGTGTAACCATTGAAAGCCTTGCAGAAGCAGACAATGTATTCTCAATGTTGATGGGTGATGAAGTGCCACCACGTAGAGAATTTATCGAGAAAAATGCCAAGTATGCAAGAATCGATGCTTAAGAAACTAAATTAATACTCAAAATGCTTCCAAACCCGGAAGCATTTTTTATTTTTGCACATATGCAGCACGTTGCTTTCATCATCAATCCGTTTTCGGCAAACAAAAATTACCATCCTTTTTTAAATGAACTCAAAAAAAAAGTTGAAAATCCTAATTTCTACATTTCTGAGTCGATTGAAGGGACCGATGAATTTATCCAGAAGAATTTTGATACCACAGAAATTTTTGTAGCGATTGGAGGTGATGGCACCATTTCTACTGTGGCTAAAAATATCATCAATACCGAAAAAATTTTGGCGATTTTTCCTGCAGGTTCGGGTAACGGATTTTCTAATGAAACCAATTTTCATAAAAATTTGGATGAACTTTTAGGAAAAATTAAATTTAATAAATCTAGAAAAATAGATACCTTCACGGTGAATGATAAACTTTCTATCAACGTGTCCGGTACTGGTTTTGATGGAAAAGTGGTAAAGGAATTTGAGAAAACAACTAGAGGTTTTAAAAATTACATTAAGGTTTCCATTCAGACTTTTTTCAATTACAAGCCCATAAAATTGAAGTTTTTTGGTGAAGAATACCAACAGTATAACGGAAAGTACCTGATGCTGAACATCGCCAATACAAGACAGTTTGGCAATAATGCTTACATCGCACCAAAAGCCAGCAAAAGCGATGGTTTAGTAGATGTGGTGCTTGTGAAAAAATTTCCATTAACGTACTCGCCTTTGTTTGCATTTCGTATGTTTACCAAAAAGCTGAAAGATGATGATTATGTGACTTATCTTCCCGTTTCTGAAATTGAATTTAAAGTGAACACCAAAAACTGGCATTTAGACGGAGAATTCAATAAAATAAAATCACCAATTTCGATAAAAGTACTTCCGAAAAGTTTAAAAATACTTGTCTGATTTTCTTAAAAAAGCCAACAAAAGTCATTAATAATTAATTTTCTCTGATACTACTTTTTACTCTACTGCAACAGAATCATCACCTCTTCCGTCTGCAACACCAATGATGTTCCCTTTGTCATCAATCACAATCATTTCAGTTCTCCCGATTTGTGAAATTCGATCTATTTTGTAGTTCATCTTTTCCAAATCAGAAATGGTCGTTTCAGGGAAATGGCGTTCTACAGAAACACTTTCCGGTAACCATTGATGATGAAATTTAGGTGCGTTTACCGCCAAATTGGGAGATAATTTAAAATCAATCACGTTTACAATGCTTTGATATACCGAAGTCGGAATTGTTGTACCACCAGGAGTTCCTACTATTATGTAAGGTTTTCCATTTTTTAGAACTATTGTAGGTGTCATGGATGACAGCATTCTTTTTCCGGGTTCAATTTTATTGGCTTCTCCGCCTACAGCTCCAAACATATTGGGAACACCAGGTTTTATAGAGAAATCATCCATTTCATTATTCAGAAAAAATCCTGCACCCGAAACAACGACTTTGCTGCCATAAAGTCCGTTCAAAGTGGTGGTAACTGTTGCAGCATTTCCATCTTTATCAACAACAGAAATATGAGTTGTTTCTGTGCTTTCTTTATTTGGAGTGATAATTTTGCCAACATCACCGCTTTTAGTTGCTAAATTTGGGTTATAAGATTTCCAGCGGTTTTTAAGATACTCATCTGAAATCAACATGATAGTTTTATCGTTAATATACGCAGGATCTCCCATATATTCTGCACGGTCTGCAAAAGCGCGTCTTTCAGCTTCAATCATAATCTGAACGGCTTTGGTGGAATTGTGCTGATATTTTTCTATGTTCTCGAAGCTACTCATTTTCAGCATTTGAGCTAATAAAATTCCACCTGAAGAAGGCAAAGGCATCGATACAATTTCATGACCTTTATAATCAAAATTCATTGGTTTTCTTTCGATGGCTTTGTAGTTTTTTAAATCTTTTAAAGAAATAATTCCATTGCCACGTTTCATTTCCGACACGATTAACTCAGCAGTTTTACCTTCATAAAAACCTTTCATACCATCTTTTTGGATGCGTTTTAGGGTTTCTGCCAGTTCTTTTTGAATGAGCAAATCGCCGGGTTTCCATTTTTCATTTTTTACGAAAGCGGTTTTGCTGATGTTGTGTTTTAAAAACTCATCTCTTAAAGAATTTAACAAATTGGCTTCTCTTTCTGTAATCGCAAATCCTTGTTCCGCAAGGTCAATCGCAGGTTGAATTAATTGATTCATAGGAAGTTTGCAGTGTTTTAAAGTCGCATAAAATCCTGCAACAGAACCCGGGACACCTACAGCTAATCTTCCGTTTTGTGATAAATCGGTACTGGCATTACCTTTTTTGTCGATATACATATCACGACTTGCCTTTTCAGGTGCAGTTTCACGATAATCTAAAGTGAATTTTTCTCCTGTATTTTTCACGCCTACCAAAAAACCGCCACCGCCAATATTTCCCGCTTGAGGATAAACTACCGTTAAGGCATATTGTGTAGCAACGATAGCGTCATAAGCATTGCCGCCCATTTTTAGGACTTTTGCTCCGGCCTCACTTGCCAATGGATGTGCGGAAACTACCACGCCTTTATTTTTCACCCGCACTTCTTTTACAGTGTTGAAATTGGTAAACTGTGCAAAAGTGAACTGCGAGAAGATAAGGAGAAGGAAAAGGAGTCTTTTCATTGTTGTTAAATTAAATATTAGAATCAGTTTATAAGTTCAAAATTAAATAAATGTTTCCGAAACCCCTTTAATTTTTTTAAATTTGCTTTATTAGTCAATTTACTCACTTTTTAAATCAATTTCTATAATGGATTCTTCCACGCAAAAAATTCTTATTACCGGCGCACTAGGACAAATCGGAACTGAACTTACCAACAGGCTCGTGAAAATTCATGGAAAAGAAAATGTCATCGCTTCCGGTTTGGATCGATTTGATAAAAAACTCACTTCCGCAGGCTATTACGAAAGAATGGATGTTACAAATACACAATTGGTACGTCAAATTATTAAAGAATATGAAATTACAACAGTGTATCATTTGGCGTCATTGCTTTCAGGAACTTCAGAAAAACAACCTCTTTTTGCCTGGAAACTGAATGTAGAACCATTGATTAACTTCTGTGATATGGCTCGTGAAGGCTTGATAAAGAAGATTTTTTGGCCAAGTTCAATTGCAGTATTTGGAAAAGGAATTCCAAAGGAAAATGTAGAACAGGATGTGGTTTTAAATCCTACAACGGTTTACGGTATTTCAAAATTGGCAGGCGAAAAATGGTGTGAGTATTACTTTGACAAATACGGAGTAGACGTACGAAGCATTCGCTATCCCGGACTTATCTCGTGGAAAACGCCAGCTGGAGGTGGTACTACGGATTATGCTGTAGAAATTTATTATGAAGCCATAGAGGAAGGTAGATACACCAGTTTTATTTCAGAAAATACGGCAATGCCAATGTTGTATATGGATGATGCGATTAATGCTACCTTGAAACTGATGGAAGCGCCAAAAGAAAACATTACAGTTCGTACATCTTACAATTTAGGAGGTATGTCTTTTACTCCCGCAGAATTGGCAGCAGAAATTAAGAAAGAAATTCCGGAATTTGAGATTGATTACAAACCGGACTTCAGACAGGCTATTGCAGATTCTTGGCCGGCATCCATTGATGATTCTGTAGCTAAAAAAGATTGGGGTTTAAATTATGATTTTGACATTACTGAAATGACAAAAGATATGATTAAAAATTTAAAATCAAAATTGCTAAAACCTTAATATTACTTTAAATAATAGTTGTAAATATTTATATTATAATTAATTGTAAATTTTAAATAAATTTAACTTTAAATGATATTATTAACATTCAACATCATTAATAATAACCCTTTACAGAAAAATGGAACCAAATTATCTGATGTTGAATTGTTAGAAATCACCCATAAAAATACCTATTCCATTTTAAGAACTTTAGAAAATCATGACGTAAAATCCACATTTTTTGTCGAGATTTCTATTGCTGAAAAAAGTGCCGAACTATTAAAAAAAATCATTTCGAAAGGACATGAAATAGCATTTTATAATAAAGGTTCTTCTGTGAAAGAAATTGAAAATACTAAAAAGTTTGTCGAAAATTTTATTGAAAAGTCAATTCGAGGGATTCGCCAAAAAGATGTTACGATTTCTGTGGATGATCTGAAGTTGCTTGAATTTACTTACATATCAAATATTGAAAACGCCAATATCCTTTTCCCTTTCAAAAGATTGCAAAGAAGTACAGAAATTACGGAACAAAGAGGATTGAGTATTGTTCCTGAAAGCATTTCACCTTATTCACAATTGCCCTACAATGATTTCACATTTCAAATGATACCGATGAAATACTATCAGGGCATGGTAACAGAAACGCTTAAAAGTGAAGAGTTTGTTTTGGTGTATCTAAATACATTTCAATTTACTGAAAATGAGAATTTTAACTTTAAAATTCCTTTTTACAGGAAGTATAATTCCGGAAAAGAAATGGAGGATAAATTGGAAAGTTTTCTATCTTGGATTACTGAAAATGAGCTTGCAACATCTCGAATGAAGGATTACATTTTCTAATCGATTTCATACTCTAATTTCTGTAAAAGTCAAAAGCATTATCTTTGCAGAATGGATTCATATACTTTTGCCAATTTCGATTTGCCGGAAAAAATTCTTGATGTCTTGGCTGATTTAGAACTTTTTGTACCTACACCTATTCAGGAAAAAAGTTTTAAACCAATTTTATCAGGCCGTGATATTATGGGAATTGCCCAAACCGGAACCGGAAAAACACTGGCTTATCTCTTGCCGGTACTAAAAATGTGGAAGTATAATAAAAACGGAAATCCTACTGTTTTGGTGCTGGTTCCAACGCGTGAACTTGTGGTACAGGTAACTGAAATTTTACAAAAACTTACGGAAAATATTACCGCTCGTGTTATTGGCGTGTATGGTGGGAAAAACATCAATACTCAAAAACTTCTGTTTAATGAAGGTTGTGATATTTTAGTCGGAACTCCAGGTAGAGTGATGGATTTGGCAATTGATAATGCAATCTCGCTAAAGGAAGTTCAGAAATTAATTATTGATGAATTTGATGAGATGCTCAATTTGGGCTTTCGTCCACAACTGACGCACATCTTCGAAATGATGCGGGAAAAACGCCAGAATATTCTTTTTTCAGCAACAATGACAGAGGCTGTTGATGATATGTTAGATGAATATTTTGCCAATCCAATAGAAATTTCACTGGCAAAATCGGGAACACCACTTGAAAAGATTGAGCAAACAGCTTATAAAGTTGAAAATTTCAATACTAAAGTTAATCTTTTAAAACATTTGCTTGAAACAGATTCAGACCTTTCTAAAGTTCTGATTTTCAATAATAACAAGCGTCATGCCGATTTGCTTTTTACCAAGATTGATGAATTGTTTCCGGGGCAATTTGATGTGATACACTCCAACAAATCACAGAATTACCGTCTTAAAGCCATGAAATCTTTTGAAAATGAAGAAGTAAGAGGTTTAATAACTACAGATGTAATGGCAAGAGGTCTTGATATTTCAAATATTACTCACGTTATTAATTTTGAAGTTCCTGAAGTTCCTGAACAGTACATACACCGTATTGGTAGAACGGGACGTGCTGATAAAGACGGCAAATCTATCACATTTGTAACCAAGAAAGAAGAGCCTTTATTGCTTGAAATTGAGGTTCTTATGGATAAGGAATTGAGCTTCGTACAGTTTCCTGCGGAGGTTAAAATCGATCCTAAAAAAATTGCTGCAGAACAGGACGAAATCAAAATGAAAAATGCTCATACCGTAAAACTTGAAGAAGGCGGTGGTGCTTTTCATGAGAAAAAGGATAAAAACAAAAAAATCAATTTGGGCGGACCAAGTAAAAGGAAAGTTCCAAAATCGAAACCGGGAGCAAACCGAGCACAAGCCAAAGCAAAATCGAAAGCGAAGAGAAAGAAATAAAAAAATACTAAACATAAGTCCTCATAAGGACTTGTGCAATTTATTTCATATAAGGTTTCATTGTTTTAGCCCAAATTTCGTAACCGCTTGGTTTCATATGCAGCATATCATCCAAAAATAAATCTTTTCTTACATTTCCGTTGTGATCTTCCATTGGTGTTACAATATCGATGTATTCAGCATTAGATTTTCTGGTCATAAATCTTTCAATTTTTGCATTAGCTTTTTTCATTTCCGGCCAAAATTGTTCTCGACTTGGAGAACGTTTCATCGAAATATAATCGACTTCAATTTTTGGGTACTTACTTCTAATGGTTTTATATAATTTTTTAAATCTTTTGAAGGTGGTTTTAGCAGTGGTTTTTTCCTTGTCGTAAGCTATATCATTTTCACCACAATAGATAATAATTTGTTTTGGATGATAAGGATTAAGAAGTTCTTCCGAATAATAATTTAAATCTACAAGGCGTGAGCCTCCAAAACCCCGATTGATAATAGTTTTATCAGGAAAATAATTTCCAACATCTTTCCACATGGTAAAGGACGAACTTCCGAGCAAGAGTATTGCATTTTCAGGTGGTGGGCTTTGAAGGTTTTGCTTTTTAAATTCTTGAATTTCATTCCAAAAATTGGGTTTCTGCTGGGCATGTAATATTGAAATGATTATCAATGAAACATATAAAAATAGTTTTTTCATTAGAGGGATATTTCTTTAAATTTAAAAAAAAGACATCATTTGGTGTCTCGAATCTTATTTATTTAAAAGGCTTTTCGCAAAATCAATAAAAGTGTCTAAATCTTTTTTCACAGTTGCAATGCCCACATAAATTCTTGTTGCGCCACGCATTTTCCCAAGATAATAAATCATATCCTTGTAGTTTCCACTGCTGTGGCTGCTGTAATATTGGGCTAATTCGTTATCAGTTAGGCAATTATTGGTTTCATCAATACCAGGATTGCAAAAACATCCTGACCGAATGGAGATATTTCGATCATTAGCGAGTTGTTCTATTTTTTCAAACTCGTAGCGTCCTCCATTTTGGTTATAAAAGCCTAAAATCATTGTGCCTCCGATATTTTGATGATCCGTTGGTCCAAAAATGTGAACTAAAGGATTTCCGTTATTGTGTTTCAGCTGTTGGAGGTTTTCTTGAAGGTATTTTCGAAGTGAAGAAACACGGTCGTTTATTTTTTCAATGCCAATATCATCAATATAATCTAGACCTATTTTTACGGCAGGAATGTCAAGATAATTTAAAGTTCCGTCTTCAAATCTTTCGTGACTATTGATTAAAAAATGATTGATGGCGTTTACCGAAACCAAGCTTACTGTTCCACCTGCAAACCAAGGTTTTTGTAACTTATGGAACTTGTTTTTATTCACCAAAAGGCACCCAATTCCTGTAGGATAACCAAAAATTTTATAGAACGAAACCGAAACAAAATCAGGCTGATATTTCTTCAAGTCCAGTTTATTGGTTGGCACAAAAGCAGCCGCATCTAAAAGAACGTCCCAACCTTTTTCTTGTGCTCTCTCAATCCATTCCAAATTATGTTTTACACCGGATACATTACTTTGTGCCGGGAACGCAAGCAATTTATTTACCGATTCGTTGTTAGCAACTAATTTTTCCTGAAGAAAAGTTTCAGCCATTCTTAAGTTCTCATAGTAAATCGGGACATAAGTTACTTTTCCACCTTTTGAAAGGCAAAATTGACGGATGCCGTTCACAGAATTATGATTATCTGCCAAAAGCATAAAATGAGAGTTATGATTGAAAGGATAGCTTTCGCCCACAATTTTCAACGCGTTAGAAGCATTTTGAGTGAAGACACAGAAGTAATCATCAGCATTAAAAAAATCGATTACTTTTTGGCGGGCTTCTTCCACCAGTTTTGTAGCCAGCTGTGAACTTGGGTTGGTAGAGTGAGGATTTCCGAGAATATTATTGGTTAAAAGTTCCTGATGCTCCATCAGTTGAGATTTTGCATAGAGGTTACCACCGGTATAATCCAGATAAGTGTGGTTATGCTTGTCGAGCCTTTTGTATTCTACATGTCGAAGAATTTCAAAGAATTCATTGTGCACAAGTTGATGTTGATCAGTTGCTAGCACTTCCATTTTTTAGTTTTATCAAAAATATAAAAAAATCCGCTTCAGTTTGCGAAACGGATTTTAAAAATAATAAGTTTAGTAACTCATTTCCACAATCTTATAAGCGTCTTGTGGAGTTAGCTTTCTGTATTCGCCCTGTCCAAGCCAATTTCTATCAATGAAAGCTTTTTCTACTTTTTGGGCGGTGTCTTTGTAATGGTCAGTATATTCAGAAAGTTTGGTTTTAATTCCCAAATTATGGAAGAACGCTTCCATTTTTTGAATGCCTTTTTCTGCTTTTTCTTCAAGCGTTCCATCTGTAATATTCCACACACGTTCAGCATATTGCGCCAATTTTTCCTTTTTTGAATCGAAATTATAGCGATAATGTGAAGGTGCGATGATTGCCAATGTTCTCGCATGGTCTATACCGTATTGTGCGGTAAGCTCGTGTCCCATACCATGAACAGCCCAATCTGTCGGTACACCTTTAGAAATCAGTCCATTAAGTGCCATGGTGCAACACCACATAAAATTGGCTGCAGCATCATATTCAAATTCTTCGCCCATCATTTTTGGTGCAATTTCCTGTAAAGTTTGCAATATACTTTCAGAAAATCGATCCTGTAAGGTTGCAGACGTTTTATAAGTCATATACTGCTCTAAAACGTGGGTATAGGCATCTGCAATTCCATTGGCTATTTGATTTTTTGGAATGGAACGAATTACTTCAGGATCCAAAACAGAAACTGCAGGAAACAATCCTGGTCCTCCACTTGAAAGTTTTTCACCGGTTCCTCTTCTTGATATTACATAACCAGAATTCATTTCTGAACCGGTTGCAGGAAGTGTTAATACCGTTGCGAAGGGCAAACCTTGGCCTTCAAAAGTTCTCACAGGCTTTTTAAGAATGTCCCAAGGTTCACCATCATAATTGGCTGCCGCAGATAAAAATTTTGTTCCGTCAATCACAGAACCACCACCAACAGCAAGCAAATAATTGATGTTTTTTTCCTTAATTACATTCAAGGCATCCATTAGCACTTCATATTCCGGATTTGCAGGGATACCACCGAATTCTTCAAGTTTATGATTTTTAAGCGCTTCTTTTACTTGGTCGTAAA
Organism: Bacteroidota bacterium; assembly: GCA_023394415.1. Lineage (GTDB taxonomy): Bacteria > Bacteroidota > Bacteroidia > Flavobacteriales > Weeksellaceae > Planobacterium. The sequence goes on along the minus strand of JAEXAR010000012.1, from coordinate 7,021 downwards.
CACCGTTTTTCATAATGCTTCCACCACCGTAAAGCATCAGGATATTGGCATCCTGCGGAATTTCTTTTGAAAGTTTTGCAATTTCTCCTTTACCGAAAAGGATTTTGGTTGGGTTTTTCAATTCAAAATTGAGCATATCTGTAATTTTTACTCAAATTTACGGAATATAAAAGCGTTTATTGGTTTTAGAATTATAAATATTTCCTAAAATTAATTCAGATAAAAAATTAAAATCACATAAATTTGTTCTATGCTAAACAACCAATTAACCGAAAGATTCAGACAGGTCGTGGAGAATAAATTTCAGATTTATAACTCCTTATTTATGAGCCTGCCTTACGATAAAATGACAAACATCGGGATGTTACTTCCGTTTTTGTACGAAAAAAGCAAGGAAGGTTATGAAGCCGGAAAAGATCCGCTACAGATTGTAGAAGAATTTTTCAGTAAACATACCGAACTGCAAACGGAGGAACAGAAACTCGAGTTGTTGTTTAAAATCATTCAGTATATTGAAAGACAGGTTGTACTTTTCGATAGTATTGAAGATGCAGCATTTTCGCAACTGCATTCGGAAAGTGATGCAGGAACTGTGATGCAACTTCACGAACGCAGTGTGCAGGAACACAAACTTCAGGAGATTCGTAAAAAAATGAATGATTTTGCGGTACGTGTCGTTTTCACAGCGCACCCTACACAATTTTATCCTAATTCTGTCCAGCGCATTTTGCACGATTTACGAGGGGCAATAATGGACGATTCAATCACCAATATTGATATGCTGTTACAGCAGCTTGGTAAAACACCTTTTGTAAATAAGGAAAAGCCAACGCCTTTGGATGAAGCCATGAGCATCATTTATTACTTGCGTTATGTGTATTATGAAACGATTGGTGAGCTTTACAAAAAACTGAAAAATGCTTTCGGTACCAAAGATTTTTCACCTAATCCCAATATTGTGCAACTTGGGTTTTGGCCTGGAGGAGACCGCGATGGAAATCCTTTTGTAACTGCTGATATAACCAAAAAGGTAGCAGAAGAATTGCGTTCTAACATACTAAAATGTTATTACGGGCATCTTAAAAATTTGAGAAGGCGATTGAGTTTTCGTGGTGTTTCGGAAATTCTGGAAGATTTGAGTCATCAATTGTATGACAGTATTTTTCATTCTGAAAATCTTATCACGGCAGAGGAAATTCTTGCGAAATTAAATGAAGCTGAAAAAATCTTAACCGATCAGCACAATGGTTTATTCAAAGAGCTTTTAGATGATTATAGAGACCGTGTGAAAATATTCGGGACTCATTTTGCAACGCTTGATATTAGACAGGACAGCAGAATCCATCAAAATGTGATTGATGATATTATTTCAAAAAAATCAGGCTTAAAGGTTGAGGATTTAAGTTCTTATGAAAAATTAAACTGGATTCTTGAAACCAACTTAATTATCAACCCAGACGAGTTTGAAGGTATTACTAAAGAAACACTGCAAAGTGTGATTGATGTAAAAGAAATTCAAAAAAAGAATGGCGAAAGAGGTTTGCACCGTTATATTATTTCAAATTCTGATGAGATTAAAGATGTACTTTACGTCTACGGTTTCTTTAAAATCTGTGGCTATAAAGAAGAGGACATCCATATTGATATTGTCCCACTTTTTGAAACAATTGAAGGTCTCGACAATGCTCAGAGTGTGATGAAACAACTTTACGACCTTACATTTTATAAAAAACATATAGAAAAACGCGGAAACTATCAGACGATAATGCTCGGATTTTCTGATGGAACCAAAGATGGAGGCTATCTTAAAGCCAATTGGGAAATCTACGAAACTAAAGAACGCCTCACTAAAATTTCTGAAGAATACGGTATTAAAGTTATATTTTTCGATGGTAGAGGAGGTCCTCCTGCGAGAGGTGGTGGTAAAACCCACGATTTCTATGCATCACAAGGTAAAACCATTGCCAACCATAAAATTGAAATCACAATACAAGGACAAACCATTACCAGCGTTTTTGGAAATAAAGATCAGGCAAAATACAATTTTGAACAGCTTTTAACAGCCGGAATTGAAAATGATGTTTTTAAAAATTCCAAAAAGGATTTGGAGGAAAATGAGCGTAAACTTTTGGAAGAACTAGCAGAAATCAGTTTCAAGAAATATTCAGATCTGAAAAACAATCCGATGTTTGTGCCTTACCTTCAGGAAATGAGCACTTTACAATATTATGGAAGAACCAATATTGGAAGCCGCCCAACAAAACGTGGTAGCGGAAACGAATTGAAGTTTGAAGATTTAAGAGCCATTCCTTTTGTAGGTTCTTGGGCACAGCTGAAGCAGAATGTTCCCGGATTTTTCGGATTTGGTTTTGCTTTGAACGAGCTTAAAGAACAGGGTAGGTTTGAGGAGGTAAAAGTGCTTTACAAAGGCTCAGATTTCTTTAAAACCTTGGTTCTTAATTCAATGATGAGTATGAATAAATCGTATTTTCCATTAACGTCGTATATGAAGAATAATGAAAAATTCGGTGCATTTTGGAATATACTGAATGATGAATATCAATTATCCATCAAAATGATGCTAGAACTTACGGGATTTGAAATGTTACAACAGGAAGAACCACTTTCTAGAAAATCAGTAAGAATTAGAGAAAAAATAGTGTTGCCATTATTGAGTATACAGCAATATGCTTTAATGAAAATTCAAAAAGGGGAGGGTGATATTGAAGCTTATGAAAAATTGGTAACACGCTCACTGTTTGGGAATATCAATGCCAGCAGAAATTCTGCGTAAGTTTCTCTACACCTCATAAAGTTGAAGAATTTCGCATTACATTTTGATGGAGATTCTTCAATTCTTTATATTGTCGCTTGTTAAACTTATGATTTTATTTTTTTATAATTTTTTCAGAATAAGAACCTTTATCGGTATCAATTTTTAGGATATAAATACCTTTTGAAATGCCTTCCAAATTTTGAATAGACTCGGAATTCAGTTTTTTTAAATTTCTGCCTGAAGCATCATAAAGCTCAACCGATTTAATAATTTCTGAAGTCTGTATGTAGAAAGTATTGGTTACAGGATTGGGAAAAATTCTTAAATTTTTACCTTCAGGAAGTTGGTTATAATAAAAAACGGCCTTCTGCAATGCTCTACCGAAATTGGCAATGCCATAACCTATTTGCGGATTGGTTTGGGGATACAATGAAGCGGTTTCGAGAATCAGTTTACTTATATCCTCACGATTCATATTTTTGGGCAGAGCTTGTAAAAGACTTGCAACACCTCCTGCAACCAATGGTGTAGAAAGCGAGGTGCCGTTTGCATAAGTGATTTGGTTTCCAATTACGGTTGCTGTAGCGGTACCTCTAGCACTTACATCAGGCTTTATAACTCCTAATGCATTGGGACCGTAGGAAGAAAACGTAGATGGATTTCCCTGCATATCTACAGCACCAATACTGAAGACATTGGCATTATCAGCCGGGGAAATTAGATATTTCCAAGTTTCATTTGCTTCATTGCCATTCGCAACCAAAACAAAAATCCCTTTTTCTGTTGCGATTTGTGCACCCCGTGCAATAAAGGTGCGGCTACCGTTCATATCAGCGTAGGTGTAATTGTATCTGGGATCATCAAAAATATAGTATCCTAAAGACGATGTAATAAGATCCACGCCTTTTCTATCGGCTTCTTCTGCAGCTTCAATCCAATAAATTTCTTCCATGGGATATTCAGCGGAAGTGTCTTCAGTGACATAAAGATAAAAATCAGCATCTGGAGAAGCACCTGCAAATGAATTTTCAATGTAACCTGCCATTGTTCCAAGAATTATTGTTCCGTGAGCGTTAAAAGTGGCATTATAAATATCATTGTTTTTATGAATAAAATTGTAACCACCCTTAATTTGTCCGGAATTTCTGATTTTAGCAAAGGTATTTCCTTGGTCTACTGTAGGGTAACCGGTATCAATAACGCCTACTGTAATGCCTTTTCCGGTAAAGTTTTCCTCGTGCAAAGGCTTTAGATTAATTTGTGAAATTTGTGCATCTGCCACGCCATAATTGTAAACAGTTGATAATCTGGAAGTTTCAAATTCTTCAAACTTTTTAATTTTTGAATTTGTTGTTGCGGTAGTTTTACTTTTCACAAAGCTTTCAACTTTTGAAATGTACGTCTGAAGTTTTAAAAGTTCAATTTGAGCTGCATCAGCATATATAGCAACACCATTTAACCATTTGGAACTATCTTTAACCTCGAAACCTAAATTTTTAAGATTTTGAATATAGGTATCTTCAACAGGTGCATCCTGATCATTCAGAGCAATATTAAGATTTTTCCTTCTGTCGAGTGCTTTTTGTGAAAGTTCTGCTGATGGATTAGAATAGAATGCTGCTTTGTTTGGTTTGTCTTTAAAAAAAACAAAAACAAGTTCTTTCTGCGCCGATAACAGGGTGGAAAATATGATGAAGAAAACAGGTATAAGTCTTTTCATGTCATTTAAAATTTAATCAAAGATAAAATATTTTTCTGCTGATTACATGAACTTTAACAGAACTAATTATCACAATTAAAACCTTCTAAATTTCATTAAGACATCAAAATTCTGTACTTTTACGAAAAGTTTTTTTATGCGAAAAATTCAGATGGTAGACTTGCAAAGTCAGTACTATAAAATAAAATCGGAGGTTGATAATGCTGTTTTGAATGTTATGGATTCGGCTGCTTTCATCAATGGTCCGGAAGTAAAACTGTTTCAGAAAGAACTTGAAGAATATCTGGATGTGAAAAACGTAATTCCTTGCGCAAACGGAACTGATGCTTTGCAGATTGCACTCATGGCACTCGATTTAAAAGAAGGTGATGAGGTTATTACCGCCGATTTTACATTTGCTGCCACAGTAGAAGTGATTCATTTATTAAAATTGAAAGCAGTTTTGGTAGATGTAGATTATGATACGTTTACCATGGATATTGATAAGATGAAGGCTGCGATTACTGATAAAACCAAAGCGATTATTCCGGTGCATCTTTTCGGACAGTGTGCCAATATGGAAGCTGTTTTAGAAGTGGCGAAACAACACAATCTTTTTGTTATTGAAGACAATGCACAAGCCATTGGAGCTGATTTTATTTTTTCAGACGGAACCACAAAAAAATCTGGAACCATGGGAACTATGGGAACCACTTCGTTTTTCCCTTCAAAAAATTTAGGTTGCTATGGAGATGGTGGAGCTATTTTTACCAATGATGATGAGTTAGCACACAAACTTCGCGGTATTGTAAATCATGGGATGTATGAAAGATATTACCACGATGAGGTTGGCGTAAATTCGCGTTTAGACAGTATTCAGGCGACAGTGTTGAGGAAAAAACTACCACTTTTAGATTCTTATAACGAGGCCAGAAGAAAAGCAGCTGATTATTATGATGAGGCTTTTGCAAACCATTCACAAATTTTAACTCCCAAACGTGCTGAAAACTCGACTCACGTATTTCACCAATACACTTTGAGAATACTAAATGGTAAACGTAATGAACTGCAACAGTTTTTGGCAGAAAAAGACATTCCTGCAATGATTTATTATCCTGTTGCACTTCGTAAGCAGAAAGCCTATTATCAGGAAAGCCATGATGCTGATTTTGTGAATACCGACAAACTTTTAGATCAGGTTATTTCTTTGCCAATGCATACAGAATTGGATGAACAGCAGCTGAAGTATATTACGGATGCTGTGCTGGAGTTTATGAAATAAGACTGGAGCTATAAATAATCCACAAGTTCAGGAAGTAACTTGAAACCTGAAGCTTTATACTTGAAACTAAAAAATGACTATACTTGTAACCGGCGGACTTGGCTATATTGGTTCGCATACTGTAGTAGAACTTCTCAATAACAATTTTGATGTTGTCATTGTAGATGATTTATCGAATACAGAGAAATTTATTCTTAAAAATATTGAAGAAATTACAGAAAAAAAAACCATTTTTTATCCTTTTGATTTAAAAAGAAAAGAATTGCTTTCTCAAGTTTTTGATGCACATCAAATTGATGGTTGCATCAATTTTGCCGCATTTAAAGCGGTAGGAGAAAGCCAGCAAAAACCTTTGGATTATTACGAAAACAACTTGTTTTCACTTATCAATATCCTACAGGAATTTAAAAATAGAAATATTTCCAATTTTATTTTCAGTTCATCGTGTACCGTTTACGGACAGGCTGACGAAATGCCAATAGACGAAAATACACCGCTAAAAACACCTGAATCTACTTACGGGAAAACCAAACAAATGGGAGAGGAGATTCTTATCGATTTTGCCAATGCACACCAGAAAAAAGTTTCTCTTTTGAGGTATTTTAATCCAATTGGTGCGCATCCTTCTGCGAAACTGGGTGAACTTCCGATTGGTATTCCTAATAATTTAGTGCCATATGTAATGCAGACTGCGGCTGGAATTCGTGAAAAACTATCAGTTTGGGGCAATGATTATCCAACTCCGGATGGTACTGCAATTCGGGATTATATTTATGTTGTGGATTTAGCAAAAGCCCATGTAAAAGCTCTGCAAAAATTGATTTATGAAGAATCCGAAACCACCATTGATATCTACAATCTCGGTACAGGAAAAGGGTCATCAGTTTTAGAAGTGGTTCACGCTTTTGAGAAAGCCAATAATGTAGCAGTTCCATATCAAATTTGCGACAGAAGACCTGGAGATATTACCATTGCATACGCCAATGCTGATAAAGCAGAAAAAGAATTGGGCTGGAAAGCAGATACCCCTCTGGAAGAAGCCTTAAGAACGACTTGGGAATGGCAGAAATATTTGGAAGGAAGAGAAAAATAATAGATAAAGAATTAAAAGATTACAGATAATAAAAAATCCCGAAGTTTTGGACTGCACCCAAAAGTTTAGACAAAATTAAACAATATTTTCAAAGGAAAGAGTTCGGTACTGTACCGGACTCTTTCCTTTGAGATTGAGTCTTATTCTATCATTGTTGTAATAGTGAATGTA
>JAEXAR010000010.1 GCA_023394415.1 Bacteroidota bacterium | reverse complement strand
GTCAATGCCCATCCAAAATTGGGGTATTGTTTTAAACCAATTTATGCTTATTTTTGAAGAAAGGCTCAGATTATAAAATCCAAGCCCTAACTTTTTAACTTACACACTTCGTGGGATAGTGTCTTTTCTTATTTTCAAAATCAACATCGATCACATTATATTCATTCTCATTTATTAATACAAAGATTTCCTTAAGTCTATAACTTATTTCATCGCCAAAATAATCTTCACAACCTAATATTTTAAATCGTAATCCGGAACTTCTATGTAATAAATTAAACTCAAACATTCTGTATATTTCATCCAGTTTTTTTCGTTCTGAATTTAAATACTCATCCGTTACATAGCTATCAAAACCACTTATAAAGCTATTATTATTGGTCGATTTTCGGTCACAAAAAACTGATAATCCCACCTTTTCAAGAATTTTATTCATATTCATAGATAAACAATTTTTGATTAGTAATGTATGGAATTTTAACCACAAAAAAACCCGAACTCTCGTCCGGGATTTCATTTTTTATAAAACGCTTTTATTATGCGTTTGGTTCTACAGATACAAAAGATCTGTTGTTTGCTTTTTTACGGAAAACTACTTTACCGTCTACAAGTGCGAACAACGTGTGGTCTTTACCAATCCCTACGTTATCACCTGGGTGATGCTGTGTTCCTCTTTGTCTTACGATAATGTTTCCGGCAATTGCTTCCTGTCCTCCGAAAATCTTCACACCAAGTCTCTTTGAGTGAGATTCTCTACCGTTTTTGGAGCTACCAACTCCTTTTTTGTGTGCCATTTTACTCTAGGATTATTGTTTTGGAGTTAATTTTTCAATGTTTTCTGCGATATAAGCATCAAAAACGTCAGTGCTTAATACTCTTTTTCCTTCTTTTTCTTTGCACTCTTTACCTAATTCTACAAGAACTTTTCTGTTCTCAGCAGATTCAGACATACCGTGCTTCTGAAGAAGGTAGTTCAATTCGTGATCTTCGCTGAAGTTTACTGTTGCAGCATCACCAGATTTGGCAGCAGAAGCTTTTTCTTCTTTTGCAGCTTTAGGAGCTTTCTCCGCTTTTGGTTCTGCTTTTACAGCTTTTGCTTCAGTAGATTCCGCTTTAGCAGTTTCTTTTTTTGCTGTTTTTTTAGCACCATCGAAACCAGTGATTCCTGTAATTTGGATTTGAGTTAAAGATTGTCTGTGACCGTTCTTTTTCTCATAACCTTTTCTTCTTTTCTTTTTGAAAACGATTACTTTATCCGCTTTTACGTGGTCTAAAATTTCAGCATCTACAGTGATACCGCTTACAGCCGGGGCGCCAACAGTTGTAGTACCGTTTACAGTAAGAAGCACTTTATCAAAAGATACTTTCGCTCCTTTTTCTCCTTTCAAACGGTTTACAAACAACTTCTGGTCTTGCTCAACTTTGTATTGAAGCCCTGCTATCTCTACAATTGCAAACATTGTTTATAATTTTTAGTTAGTTAATATTCTTTTTCGAGTGTGCAAAAATACAAATTTTTTCTGAAACACAAAGGGTTATGGTGAAAATTTTGATCGTATTGCTGTGAGATGGATGTTGTAAGTTTTTCAATTTCATTTAATAAATACTTTAAACATTCATAAAACAGATAAATCCCGCTTAAAAAAGGGATTTATTTTCTCAAAAAAACTGCCAAGATCTTGTTAATTATATTCAACTCGTTTTTTATCAGTTCCTGTGAAAACAGCTTTTCCACCATCTTCTGTAACTTCAATAGTTATTTTGTCATCACCGTAAACTGCTTTTCCTTCGTGTCCAGTTAAAAGTCCTACTCTTTTAAGAGCATTTTCACCTTTAGTATAAGTTAGATATTTATTGCCATTTCTTTCTTCATTAAACTGAAGTTTCATTGTTTCGCCACTGGCATTTTTCAGAGTGACGCCAGGATTGTTTTCAATCATTTCCTCTTCGTCTTGGTTATAAGCATCTTGTTCAGATTTATCCAACATTTCTGATTCGTCTTTGTTGTATTGTACAATATCTGCGCTGACAACGGTTGTGTTTTCGGCAACAGCTTCTACTTCTGCGGTGTTGTCAACTCACGCTTCTTCTACTTTTGTCTCTTTTTTACACGATACCACTGCTAATGAAATACAAATGGCTGGAACTAACATTTTTTTCATAAAAATTTTATTTAAAATTTTAAACTAAAAAAATAGGTAAAGTTATTATTGGATTAATAATTTTAAAAATTCAGTAAAACTCAATAGGATTATTGAATTTTTTCATTCTTTCTTTGGCTTCGTTTTCATAGTAACGAATGACTTCTGCGTTGTCCTTTATTTGTTTTCCGTCAGCAGTTTGAATAACTACAGAATAACCCGGCATTGATAATTCTTGTCTTATACTTTTTACCGGATCATTTTTATATTCTTGATAAAGTTTTTTGTATTGTTTTTCATTGACTTGAAGTTGCTTCGTACTGCTACCATATGCTTGTCTGCGCAAGTCCTGAATGTAATTCCAAGATTTATTTTTTTCTGTAATCTTTTGGTTTCCTTTTAATAAAAATTGATGGGTTTTGCTCTGATCTTCCAATTTCACAATAAGTCCCGGCAATCCATAGAATTTATATGGGCCTTCCGGAATTGGAATGTCTCTCGTAAACCAAGCCGTCCATTTTCGACCTCCAAAATCTACTGTTGCTTTTTGGCAGCTATGTTTTTCAATAGTTTCTATTTCATTAGAAATTTTCCAGTTGGGTTTTCTGGATTCCTCTACCGCTAAACTTTCATTACCAATGGCTGTTTCCCAAACTGTTTTGTAATCTGGGTAATTTTTTTTGACGATATAACTGGTATTCCATTCTTTACCATAAGAAGAAATTGAAATACTTCCTGGAGTTCTTTTCTGCTGCTCCAAAATAGAGTTTGTATTGATAGAATCTCCGGTAAACTTTGTTTGTCCATAAAAAAATGAATATTTATCGAACACATCCAGATTCATTAATTCACTTTTTAAAGAGTCTATCTTTGTTGAATCATTGGTAAATTTGTACTCGTAAACGAAACGGTGATTTTGACCGAAAGAAAAATTGAAAATTATTAATAATATAAATGTTATAAAAAACTTCATAGATAGCACTTTACTCAAAGATAACGATTTTAGAATAATTTTATTTTAAGAAAAAAAATCATTAAACCTAAACACACAAACTACCATCTATTTTTCTAAATTTGATTAATCAAAAAAAACTATGAAAAGAGACCTCTACATTGATTTTGCAAAGGGCGCTGCAACTATCGCCATAATTTTTATACATACGGTTTTTTGGAGCGGTCAATTTTACATTCCAACAGAATGGCGTGTGATTTCTCTTCTTTTTGATGTACCTCTATTTTTTGCATTAAGTGGCATTACTTCGGGAGGAAATATAGATAAAACCCTTTTCCGATTACTGAAACTTCAGGTGACGTATATGATTTTTGTAACGTTCCTGTTTTTTTTAGATTATTTTTTCAAAGTTTTTGGACTTAATGTTTTTGGGTTGGAATGGATGAAGGATTTCTACTCTACTTTCGGCAGCAAATATGTCCCGCAGAATATTTCTGATGTTCCGCAGTGGCAAAATTTAGGAAACTGGTATCTTCACAGTTATTCTAATGCAGACACTTTCCCGGTAGTGATGGGAAGTTTTTGGTATCTGAAAGTATATTTTATTCTTACTGTATTTGGTGTTTTAATTTTAAGATTTTTCCCAAAACACATCAATTGGTTTATCGCAGTGTGTTTTGGTTTAACTTTAATTTTTAATCTCTTTCCACAATATTATCCCTCAGGACAAGTAGGTTATGTTGCTTTTTATCTCGGTTTGTTTTTAGTCGCAAACAAAATGAAAGGACAAAAAATTCCTACAAAATGGATTCCGGCAGTTTATGGCATCGTTGCTTTGCTTTTATTCTGGATGTTCTGGTCTTATGGAAGCGATATTTTTTACAAGATGAACAAACAAAAATTTCCACCAAAAATTCCTTACATTATTTGGTCACTATTTTCCTTGGCAACACTGTTTGTACTATATAACAGATTGAAAATCACGAAAGATAATTTTATTAACTATATTGGAAAAAATGCGATTTTCTATTATTTTGCGCAGGGTATGAGTTCTTCGTTGGTTTACTTCTTAGTAGTGCCACTAAAGGATAAAATGCATTGGGGTGTTTTAATGATCTTAATTTTCATCATCAATATTCTCTTAGCCATCATTATAGCAGAGTTGCTGAAAAAAGTAGATCACATCGGCTGGAAAATTCTTCAGAAACTAAGACAAAAAACCGCCTTGTAATTACAAAGCGGTTTTTCGAATATATAAATGTGATAAGTGTTAAGCTGATTTTCTGTTACCTCTCGCTACCACTGCGATAAGAGCGATAAGCAATAATGCTCCGATAATCCAGTAAAGTGGATTGGTGAACCATTCTTCAGTAGTTGTTGTAGTTGTAGTTTCTGTAGTAGAAATGTCTACTTTAGGAGTTGTGGTTTCCTGTGCAAAAGCTATTACGCTTGCAAAGAACATTACTGTTAATAAAACCAATTTTTCGAATTTTCTTTTTACTAATGTTGTAGTTTTCATAATTTATTTATTAATGTTAATTGAATGGTAATTTTCAATTGTAGTGCCAAAAGGAATAAAACAACATTTTTAATGTTAATTTTATAATTCCGCTTAAAAATTCTGAAAAAACGGGCATGTTTTTAGCAGAATAATTATTTTTACACAAAATTAAAATGTAATGTTAAAGCTAAAATTACCTACAGATCCTCGTTGGGCAAATATAGCCGAAGATAATATAGATGAAATCTTGACAGATCACGCTTGGTGCGAACAAAAAGCTGCCACCAACGCCATTACCTTAATCACAATGCTGCCAGAACATCCTGAAATTGTTACTGAACTTTTGGCAATTGCACAGGAAGAACTCGATCATTTCAACCAAGTGCACGAAATCATTAAAGCGAGAGGTTACGAACTTGGAAGAGCAAGAAAAGACGATTATGTTGGCGATTTGTTTAAATTTATTGTGCAAGGTAGCCGCGAAGACTTAATTGTTGATAAAATGCTTTTTGCAGCAATGATTGAAGCCAGAAGCTGTGAACGCTTTAAAGTTCTAACTGAAAACATCAAAGATGAAGAACTGAAAAACTTCTACCGCGAACTGATGATTTCTGAAGCCAATCATTACACCACATTCATAGGATTTGCCAGACAACTCGGTGATCCGGAAAAAGTAAACAAGCGCTGGGAAGAATGGCTGGAATATGAAGCTAAGATCATCCAGAGTTATGGGAAAAAAGAAACCATACACGGATAAATATAGACCTTACATTGTAGATTTTAAATTATAGATTTTTGATATTAAGTTTGAAATTTTAAGGTTTGAAATTTTTGCAAAAACTTTTATTAACCATTATTAAAAACAAACATATATATGAAATCTGTTGTCTGAAATCTGATATCTAAAAATGAAAAAACTGAAAAACGAAGATTACCTTAATTTTTTTCTGAAATATTTTTTTCAGGGACTTATGATTATTGGTCCTTTCGGTTTAACCATCTTTGTGATTTGGTACATCGTTTCATCAATCGACAACAGTATTCCTTTTCTTTCAGAAAATCTATACCCGGGAATTACTTTTCTTTTGGTAATTGCCGCAACAGTTCTTATTGGTTATATCGGGAGTAAATTGGTTTTTGGCCGTTTAATTTTTGATCGCTTTGATAATTTTCTGGAACGCACACCTGGGATAAAGCATATTTACACGCCTACTAAAGATGTGATGTCATCATTTGTTGGTGATAAAAAGAAATTTAATCATCCGGTTTGGGTAAAAACTAACGAAAATCCGGAAATCTGGAGAATTGGCTTCCTCACCCAAAAAGAAATGGGTGAAGTTGAAAAACACAACTATGTAGCAGTATATCTACCCCATTCTTACGCCATTTCTGGCTGGGTTATTGTCACCGAAGAAAAAAATATAAAACCTGTTGTGGGTATGTCTGCCGCTGCTGCGATGAAATTTGCAGTAAGTGGTGGTGTTGCCGGGTTCCATTCAGACGACAATATTTTTAAGGCACCGGAGTGAAAAGTTTAAAGTTTGAAGTCTAAAGTTCATTTACTTCGACTTCATTTCTCTAATACATAACAATAGACTTTAAAAACCTTAAACTTTAACCCAAAATGAAATTACCATACGCAGAACCCTACCGTATCAAAATGGTAGAACCTATTCGCCAATCTTCCGAAAAAGAAAGAGAAAATTGGATTAAAGAAGCGCACTACAACCTTTTCAATCTTGAAAGCGAGAAAGTTTTCATCGATTTACTAACCGACAGTGGAACCGGTGCAATGAGCGATCGACAATGGAGCGCACTTATGATGGGCGACGAAAGTTATGCAGGTTCTAGATCTTTTCAGGAACTTTATCAATCGGTTAATAAAATCACCGGATTACAATATTTATTACCAACCCATCAAGGAAGAGCAGCAGAAAATGTGCTGTTTTCTGTTTTGGTAAAAGATGGTGATGTGATTCCCGGCAATTCCCATTTTGATACCACGAAAGGCCATATCGAATTCAGAAAAGCCCATGCTATAGATTGTACTATTGATGAAGCATTTGATACAGAATTCATCCATCCCTTCAAAGGAAATATTGATTTGGCCAAACTTGAGAAAATTTATCAAACCTATCCAAAAGAGCAGATTCCCTTCTGTCTGATCACCATTACGTGTAATACTTCCGGAGGACAACCTGTTTCTTTAGAAAACATTAAAGCTGTTCGTGAACTTTCCAATCAATATGGAATTCCGGTTTATTTTGATTCAGCGAGATTTGCAGAAAACGCTTATTTCATTAAACAAAGAGAAGAAGGCCAACAAAACCGCAGCATCAAAGAAATCTGTAAAGAAATTTTTTCTTATGGTGATGGAATGACGATGAGCTCTAAAAAAGATGGTCTTGTCAACATCGGTGGATTTATAGCTTTGAATAACGAAGATATCTTTAGAAAAGCTTCTAATTTCACAATTATCTATGAAGGATTTATTACTTATGGTGGATTAAGCGGACGAGATATGGCAGCATTGGCAGTAGGTTTAGATGAGGCTACGGAATTTGAGTATCTTGAAAGCAGAATTTCTCAAGTAGAATACCTTGGAAATAAACTTATTGAAATGGGAATCCCGGTGCAAAAACCTATTGGTGGACATGCCGTTTTTGTGGATGCTCTAAAGTTTCTACCCAATATTGCGAGAGAGGAATTTCCGGCGCAGACTTTAGCTATTGAACTTTACAAAGAAGCAGGAATAAGAGGTGTGGAAATTGGGGCGATTCTTGCAGACCGTGATCCGAAAACAAGAGAAAACCGTTATCTCAAAACAGAGTTTGTAAGGCTCGCCATCCCAAGAAGAACATACACCAACAATCATATGGATTATATTGCGGTGGCACTAAAAAACGTTTGGGACAGGCGAAAAGACATCAGCAAAGGTTACCAAATCACTTGGGAATCTGAAATATTAAGACACTTTACTGTGAAACTTGAAAAAGCATAAAACAAAACGGCGGAAAAAATTCCGCCGTTTTTTAGTCTTTTTTAGTGGGTTTTTGTCTTTGTTTTTTTTGTTGCTCTTGTAATCTGGCCACCTCTTCGATTAACCTTTTTTCTTCAGCACTTAATTGATCATCTGTATTATCCGGTCTACCGAAATTAGTATTCTGCTGCGGAACATTTTGTGGTGGCACATTCTGATTCGTCTGCTTAATAACATTACCAGAAGCATCTGTCATTTGCATATTCAGATCAGTTTTTAAATATTGGAGCATTTGCGCAGCTTTTATGCCTTCATTGGTTTTAGAATAATTCAGAGCCAATTGTTCAAGCTGAAGAATCATGATTTCTTTACCCGCTGTTTTACCTGTATTAAAGGCATTCAACAATGTAAATTTCGGAACCAAAGCATCCTTCGGATATTTTTCAAGAGCTTGCGAAATTAAAGATTTCGATTCTTCATACTTTTCTTGCTCATAAAGATTAAACGCCTCGATATACAATTTTTCAACTTCTGGAGTTGATTTAGAAAATCCCGTGTTTTTTGGATTTTTAACAAATTCAGCATATGACGTATATGGAAACTCACTTAAAATCATTGTTTTAGCGCGTTCTGCTGATGAAGGTTTCTTTTCATAATTGATAGCAAATATCGTATAAAGAGCCTGCAACTTCACCTCTTCCTCAGGATTATTGTCTACAAGATCATAAAGCGTTTTTGTTGCCAATTCTGTATCTGAAAAATAATTTTCATACATCCTTCCAAGTCCTAAACTTGCGGTGTCCCTATCTTTTTTTAATGCTAAAATTTGTGTAGCATCCGTAGGAATTTTCTCGATATAATAATCCGACTCAAACCTTCTAGGATTTTGTGCAGATTCCAAACCTAATGCTTCATTTTTAGCATCTTCTATAGATGCAGAACGATTAGAAAAACTCCAGTTATCAACCAAAGATCTTCCACCCCAAATCTGTTTGAAATCAGACTGACCTTTAGAAACCGTATTAGCATTAGCAAAGTAAAACCCACTTTTGCCTCCTGAAGAATTTGAAAAATCCTGAAAATTATTGCCTCTATTGTTTGCAAAAACTGAATTAGCATTATAATCTCCGGTATCGAAACCTTTGTTGCGTTCTGCTTTCTTTTTTTCAGCTTCTGCAATGGCTTCTTTAGCTTTAATACCTTCTATATATTTATTAAAGTAAGCCGTTTTTTGAGCTTCTGACATTTTGGTTAAGGCAAGAATGCTGTCGTTTTTCTTTATAAGATAATAGTTGCGGGACACATCTTTAATATTTTTTGAAAGCAAGGAGAGTTCTTGCTTAAAAGGCTCATAGCTCATCACTGCTAATGCTGAATCGTAGTAAGCACCTGCAGAAATATAGTCGTTTTTGTCGGCATAAAATTTTCCAATTTCATAATAAGTTAATCCTCTGATTTGGGGGTCAGAAACTTTTTCATATTTAGCTTTATTGAAAAATTCTTGAGCTTCGTCCTGTTTTCCAGCTTTGTTAGCCATTAATCCTAATGCATAATAAAACTCATTTTTTCTGGATGCGTAAGTTCCTTTTTTACTGATATCCTCAATATATTTTTTGGCACCTTCATAATCATCCCCGGTATTGAAAGTTTTTGCAATTTCTACCTGAGATTTTACCTCAAATTCAAAATTATTAGAATATTTGTATGCCGTTGTAAAGCTTTCTCTGGCTTCCTCATTTTTTCCCAATCCCGCAAAAATCTGTCCACGAAGAAAAGCAATTCTACTGCGAAGCTCACGGTTTTTATTTACTGAAAAAGCCTCTTCTAACATTGATACTGCTTCTTCCTTTTTTCCTGCAGCTAAAAGCATTTCCGAATAATAAACGGAATAAATTTTTTGATATTCCTTTTTTAAATCTTCATTTTTTAGAGCTAAAAAAACTTCATTCGCTCTATAATAATCTTGCATCTTCGCATAAGCCTGTGCCTGATAAATTCTTGCCAGATCCACACGCTTATCCTTTTTCATATTATTGAAAATATAGTTTAGTGCTTCCAGAGCTTCGAGTGGCTTGTTCATATACAACCTCGATTGTGCCAACAATAAATGGGCATCAAACATTCTCTTGTTTTTTTCTTCTCCCTCCTTCAAAACCGAATACTTACTAATAGCTTTAAGCGCTTTAGACTCAGAAATTTGAAGAACTGTAGCTGATTTAGATATTCCAGAACCTTTTGGCTGAAAATTTTGATCTTCACCGAAAAATGATGCGTTGCCAACTTCACTTCCCAAAGGTTGTTCATCATATTTTAAGAGGGCAATATAAGGGACATAAAAATTGTCTACATAAGTTGATTTTCTGGATCTCAACTCTGTGTCAAGTGCCTCTTTGCTGTTGAAAATGGTGTTATAGTATGAAGAGAATCCGGCTAACGCTCCACTTTTTTTCTCGTTACTGCGCGATTTGCAAGCTACAAGAATTATGATTGTGGAAAGCAGAAAAAATATATTTTTTTTCATCGTAGATTGATAACTTTACAATTGCCGTTTTATTGTGTAAACCCCTAATTTTTAAGAGAAAACAGAAATTGTTATGACATCAAAAGTATTAATTTTTAAGTTTAAAATAAAATTAAGCTCCTTGAATTTTTCTTAATTCTTCGTAGATAAGATGTGTTGGCAATCCCATAATGGTGTAATAACTGCCGTTGATTGTGGTGGCTTTTGCCATACCAATCCATTCCTGTATTCCGTAGCTGCCAGCTTTATCCAAAGGCCGAAAATTCTTCACATAAGTATCTATTTCATCATCTGTTAATTCTGAAAATTCCACATGCGCAACATCTGTTTGGGTAACTTCTGTTTTTATAGTTCTGATCGTGATTCCGGTATAAACCTCATGGATCTTCCCTGAAAGTTTACGGAGCATTTCTTTGGCGTGCAATTCATCAACGGGTTTGCCTAGAACCTCGCCATTTAATGCGACAATCGTATCTGCGGTGATTAAAATTTCGTTTTCTTTTAAATCCCTGTAAGCATTGGCTTTAAGTTCCGAAAGATAGCCTGCAATTTTATCGGTTTCAAGATTGTCGGGAAAAACCTCATCACAATCAATAGAAATAGTGTCAAAAGTATATCCTAAACTTTCGAGAAGTTCTTTTCTGCGGGGAGATTTGGAAGCGAGAAGAATTTTATATTGGGACATTTCGTTATTATAGTAATATTTAAAAACCATGAAGAGAATTGAAAAGTTAAGACTATTTAGGAGTTCATAAATGAATATAAGTGTAACTTTTAATTAAGATACCTAAACTTTTAATTTTCTTTTATAGAATTTATTTAAAATTGGCATGATGCCAAGCTAAACCGACTGAGTATTATCTTCAATCCACTTTCCTTGTACTTTCATCACCTGTTCGATAACATCACGCACCGCACCTTTTCCACCGTGAACGTTGGAGATATAATCTGATATGGCCTTCACTTCTGGCACTGCATTTATAGGACAGGTTGATATAGCTATTCTTCTCATAATTGGCATATCCGGTAAATCATCACCCATCATTAGAATTTCACTATCAGACACGTTATTTTTAGATTTAAAATCTTCAAAATCAACTGTTTTATCAAGAGATTTGGCGTAATAATCTTTAATTCCAAGATAATTGAGGCGATGTCTTACCATAGGATCATCACCTCCGGTAATAACGCCGATTTTATAGCCACTTTTTATTGCTTTTACCACTGCATAACCATCAAGAACGTTCATCACGCGCGACATGCTTCCTCCCGGCAAAAGATACACGCTTCCATCTGTAAAGACACCATCTACATCAAACACGAAGGCTTTTATATTATTAAGTCTGGTTTTGTAGGACATTTGTTGTTATTTTTCTAAAAAAATTTCGTCGAAAATTCAAACTTTCACGAAGTGAAACCCTCAAATTTACTTTATTTCTATTAGAATAAAAATTCCCGAAACTTTTCGGGAATTTTATTATTTATAAAGCGATGGTTCGATTTGATTGTTGTCTCGCTTAATGCTTTCTTTTAAAACCTTCTCCTGACTTCTTATCATTTCTGTTGGATCTGTGATTTCTTTACCATTGATATTTACACGAAACTGCATTCCGGGACGGCTCATCATTTGGCGCATATCTTTCACCGGATCATTCTTGTATTCATTCCAAAGTTGGTTGAATTTTTCTTCTGTTACTTCTATTTCTTTACCATTCCCAATACCTATCATTACCATACCGTTACCGCCAGATTTTGCAGAAGTATCACTTACCAAGGTAACTTCTGAAAAATTTTTACTGCCAGCAAATTTAAAAGAGTGTTGCTGTTTGGTATCTTCAAGTTCCAAAATTAATCCCGGTAAACCACTGAATTTGTAAGGCCCGTCCTGAAACGGAATGTCCATTGTAAACCAAGCAACCCATTGTCTTCCGCCAAAATCTGCGGTAGCTTTTTGAGCTTTAAAATCTCCAATTGTCTTATTTTCTGATAGAATCATCCAGTTTATAGGCTCCGTTTCTTTTACCTTATAATTATACCTATGGATATTGGTATGAAGTACCGACTGAAAATCCGGATATGATTTGATAACCTTATAATTTACCAATGCCGGCTTCCCAGAACTTGCTTTGAAGGAAAATGAACCACTACCGGAATTTAGAGCCATTTGCTTTTGCATTTCTGCATTTATGGTAGAATCTTGTATTGCTTTGTCTCGACTGTAAAATTTGGATCCGGATTTGGTGATATCCAGATACATCAACTCTTTCTTGGTATCATCCTGCTTCAATGAATCCGGTTTGAAATAATATTCATATATAATCCTGGTGTTTTGAGCAGAAACCATCAATCCAAAAAGAAGGAATATAAAAGTAAGGTTTTTCATTTTCTGATTATTTAAAATTAAATTTCACGGTGAACATAAACTGGCTTGGACGGATTTGCATTGAGCTCCTAAAAGTTGCTAAGTTTACAGCATCGTACCCAATAGTTTCAAAAACCTTATTGTTACCGATATTGAGCCATTTCAACTCAAAATCGATTTTCTTCTTGGCCCAAGTAAACTGATAACTGGCATCGAAAAACTTATTTCTACGGCTTTCATTACTCTGTGTTGAGGTCATATCATCCCAGAAGAAGCCAAATGTATGGTTTTCTTTCGGATAGAAGTATGCTGCCAAATTGTGGTTCCACCCAGAAGATTTATTGGTGAAATTTCTGTAAAGATTGGTGTTTTTGTTCCAGTTCATAGACAAGTTATAATCCAAACTCATCCAAGAAAAATAGGTGTTATTGAACTTTAGACCTGCAGACTGACCGTTTGATTTATTTTCAATTAAATTATTATTATAATCTAAACTTAAGGAATTAGAATCTCTGTTTGAAAAATTAAAGGAAAGATTGGTCTTAAATTTTGGGAAGTATTTTCCAATTTCAACAGCTTCCGACTGCGATTGCGTTGTATTATCGTAATTGATCATTTCATAAGACATTCTGGAACCGGAAAGTAAGGAGGTCTTACCAATTAAATTTCTTTTGAATTGATTGTAATTGTATCTTACATTAAAGAAGAGATTATTCAGTGGGTTTCTGTACTCTAATCTTGGTCCAAAAGAAATGGATCGGTTTTCAGGAATGTCAGAATTTTTCAAATTTGGCGATAATGGACTTGTAAACATCTCACCACTATATATTGAACCGAAATTTCCAAAATCATAATTGATGTTAGAGAAGAGTGATGCCTTCCAGAATGAAGCGAACTCATAATTTGCCCAAATACTTGGTTCAAAAACGGTTTTGCTTAATTCCCTTCCGGTATGTCTAATATCATCCTTGAAATCCATACTGTAGAAATTCACCGGCATATTAATGTTTAAGCTCAACCCATTATTTTTAAAATTAAGTTCCAAAGCAGTATAAGGATTGATCTCATTCCAAGTAATATCATTGCGGAAACGCTCCTCAAGCAAAGTTCTGTCGCCATAAAGTTTAGATTCCATATTATTGAAAGATAGATCCAAACCTATTCTTGGTGTAATG
This sequence comes from Bacteroidota bacterium, assembly GCA_023394415.1. GTDB lineage: Bacteria > Bacteroidota > Bacteroidia > Flavobacteriales > Weeksellaceae > Planobacterium. The sequence goes on along the minus strand of JAEXAR010000010.1, from coordinate 8,880 downwards.
GTCCATTTATTATAATTAAATCCTACAGAAGCAGAATGGCTAATGTTTCCGGATTTCAGCCAAAGATTTTGGTCTAATCTTGAATAATTTCTTCCGTTACCAAAAAACTGACTCAAATCTATCCCATCATATAAAGTAGAAAGCTCTTGCTTATCTTTTTGATAGTTTACATAGCTCATAAAATTCACCAGTTTTTCTTTAAATGGAATAATGGTGCTTAATGAGTTTTGGAACATACTTGATGGCGTGTCGAAACTTTCATCCATAAAAAAGTTTTCATTATTTATGGTATTATCTGTGTTTCTTATAAATCCTCTATCTACATTCCAAAAGCGGTTCCAGGTAGTTGTATTTTTGAAGAATCCCTTTTTAGCATTTTTTGAGAAAATTATTTCTCCTTTCAGTTCATTGTCATAAAACTTATTGCTTCTTTCTGAAGTTACTTTTCCATTCGGAAACTGTGAATTAGCTTCATAAATAGTTTCTGATTGGGACTCTCTTGTAATGGTATTGTTAGTATAATTGCTATTTATTTTCAGTTCCCACTCCTTATTTTTAAAAGGATTAGTAAGAAGATTGGCTGACAGATAATGCACATTATTCATTAAATATCTCTTCTCTGGAACTGGTGGAGTTCCTGCTTTATCTACGCCAAGCCAGTTTCTTTGGGACGCCTGTCTTCTCATCCCTTCCCATCGATTACCGAATGCAAGCATATTTCGTTCATTTTCTACCGCTTCGCCATTGTTATTGGTTTTATAGTTCAGAACCCATTGGTTTTTTTGTCCGAAAAACATTGGTGTGAGTTTTACATTCCACAGGAACGGAGAAAGTCCGGCTCCCACTTCACCACGACCTGTCATTGTTACACTTTTCTTAAGTTTTATATTGATGGCAGCCTTATCTGAAGGCACTTTATCCTGTAGAATTTTTATGGGTTGATGATTTTCCATCACTTCCATCTTTTGTACGGCGTCTTTTGGTAAGGAGTTTACAATAGCGCCATAACCACCTTCCATAAGGTTTTTCCCATTTACGGTGAATTGACTGATAGGCTCACCCTGATAAAGTATTTGTCCTGTTGAATTAACTTCAATTCCGGGGATTTTTTTCAAAACATCTGAAAGTGTGCGGTCTGCTTTGCTGTCAAACTCACTGATATCATAAGAAATGGTATCGCCACGTTTGGTAATAAGTTTGGTTTTTAGTTTTACTTCCTTTATTTCAGTAGCTTCGCTCTGCAGATTGAAATTCATATTTTGAGTTTCGTTGCGCACCTGTTTTACCAATGTTTTTTGGTTAAAGGCTTTCACTTTTACATCTACGTTAGCTTCATCCGAAGTAAAGGTCACTTTATATTCTCCTTTTGAGTTGGATATGCCGTAAGCGATAATGGCATCTTTACCCGGTTCTTCTACCGTAACTGATGCGCTGGGAACAGGTTGTCCGTCATCATCTAAAATTTTTCCTGAAAGTGTTTTCTGCGCAAAAGAAAATACTGTGATACACAGTACAAATAACAGAGCAAGAGTTTTCTTCATATCAATTTTTAAGTTATTAGTATTGATTAAAAATTATTTGTTACAACAAATATAAAAAATATCACTAAATCATTAGTGATATTTTATTTATAGATGTTTGTTTTATTATTTTAAATCAAACCATAAGAATAACAATCCAATATTTATCATTATAGTTAATATAAAATTAAATAAAATCCGATTGTTTAATAAATTATTTTTTTTTGATTCATATAAGAATAAAAAATTAAGTACAATGTTAGTTATTGCTAATAAAAATAAAAGTGTCAAAAAAAAATTGAAATTAAATCGAAAAGAAATACTGTATATAATATAATTTATAACAGTAATTACACTTGAAAAGAAATTAAAAATTTTAATTTTTTGAATATTCATCTTAAAAACTGTTCCAACAATCAACAAAATCCATAACCATCCAAGCGACACCGATCCATCCTAAATATCTTTTTCCTATTAAACCAACTAAATATATTGCCTCACCCGTGGTCATCGATGCACCTGCAATACTAAATGCGCCTAATGCCATAGTGTTTTGATATAAACTATATAAGGCTGTTATGCCTAAAGCGGAACTTACACAAGTTCGTATCCTAGGATCTATTCTCCCCGCTGAAATAGAGGAAATCGCTGTAACATCTTCTGTGAAAACCAATGCTAATTGTGAAAATTGTTGATCGTCATAATTTAAAATTGCATTTCTGTCCTCTTCAGAAAGAGAATTCCATTCGGGGGTGTCCATTACATGGTTTAATATTTCTTGATGTATAATCTTACCTTGATTTTGAATAGGGATCAAATCTTCAGAAATTTCTGATTCAAGCACCACCACATCTTGAGGAGGCACCTCATAAAGTCTGCTTGTTGTAACTAAATTTGGTGAATGTCTTTGTAGTGTTTTTTCTAATTTCTTTTTTAAATTTCCTATATCTTTTTTTGATAAAGGTTTAATTGTTTCTCTATCTTTAAAAAACAATTTTTCATTATTATTTGAGATCGTCATTTGTTTATCAAAATCTGTTTGCTGATTTAAGACATCCTGTCTACAAGAAATGGAAATAGTTGTTAAAAACACTATTAATAATAATCTTTTCATAAAACACATGTTTTAAAACTTTGAAGTTAATTACTTGTCTAAAGTTTAACATTCGCGACTGTTAATTTCAAACACTATATCAAAGCAAAAAAAAAACCGAAACCACCAAATAAATTTTGACAATTTTTACAAATAAATAGTTGTTTTATTAAATTAATTTTAAAATTAAATTATTCTAATTGCCTATAAACAAATAAAATAACAAATTTTAACAATATTTATTTATTTTCATTTTCAAACAACTTTTTTAATAATTTTGTAGATTAAACTAAAAATAATGGGATTAATTTTAAACCCGATTGATGTTGTAGAAGACATCACACAGGAAGAGTTTGTAGAAAAATATCTGAAACCGAGAAAACCTGTGGTCATCAGAAATATGGCCAGAAAATGGCCGGCTTACGAAAAATGGAATATGGATTATATGAAAGAAGTGGTAGGCGATGTAGAAGTTCCGCTGTACGACTCGTCTAAAGCTGATCCTTCTGCGCCCATTAATGCTTCGGCTGCCAAAATGAAATTTGGCGACTATATTGATCTAATTAAGGAAAAACCCACGGACTTAAGGATATTCCTTTTCGATCCTATTGTACACGCCCCTAAACTTTTAGAAGATTATATTTCACCAAAAGAATTAATGGGAGGTTTTTTGGATAAGTATCCCAATATGTTTTTCGGTGGGAAAGGTTCTGTGACATTTCTACATTTTGATATCGATATGGCGCATATTTTCCACACACATTTTAATGGTAGAAAACACATTCTACTTTTTGATTATAAATGGAAAGACAGGCTTTACAAAATTCCATATGCTACCTATTCTTTGGAAGATTACGATATTTCTAATCCGGATTTTAAAAATTTCCCGGCTTTAGATGGTGTTGAAGGTATCGAATGTTTCCTAGAACACGGCGATACTTTATTTATGCCTACAGGTTATTGGCATTGGATGAAATATTTGGACGGAAGTTTCTCGATCTCTCTAAGAGCTTGGGATAAATCTTGGAAAGTGAAAGCACATTCGCTTTGGAATCTCACGGTGCAAAGAAATTTCGACAATTTTATGAAAGCCCGATTCAAGAAAAAATATATGGATTGGAAAGAGAAAAAAGCCATCGCAAAAGCAAACCATGCTTTAAAGAAAGGGCTGCCGAAATAAGCTGGTGAGTTTGAGTTTTTGAGAGTTTGGGACTGAGAGCGTTTCTACGTTTAAATATTTAATAAAAAAACCACGAAAAAATTTCGTGGAATTGTCTTCTTTATTCTTTGCTCTTTTTTTTAAGAGTTTATTTAATCATTTAATTTCAAAACCGCCATAAACGCACTCTGTGGAACTTCTACCCTTCCAATTTGCTTCATTTTTTTCTTTCCTTCTTTTTGTTTTTCCAAAAGTTTACGCTTTCTGGAAATATCTCCACCATAACATTTTGCGGTAACATCTTTTCTTAAAGCTTTTACGTTTTCGCGGGCAATCACTTTTGCTCCAAGTGCGGCTTGAATTGCAATGTCAAACTGTTGTCTCGGAATCAGTTCACGTAGTTTTTCGCACATTCTTTTCCCGATGTAATAAGCATTGCTGTCGTGAATTAATGATGATAAAGCATCAACCATATCTCCATTAATCAAAATGTCCATTTTAACCAATTTCGAGGCACGGAAACCAATCGGATGATAGTCGAACGAAGCGTAACCTTTTGAAATCGACTTTAAACGGTCATAAAAATCAAAAACTACTTCTGATAATGGCATATTGAAGACCAACTCTACTCGATCTGCAGTAAGATAACTTTGATTTACGATTTCGCCGCGTTTTTCTATACAAAGTGTCATCACAGAACCTACAAATTCTGACTTTGTGATGATAGTTGCTTTTATATAAGGTTCTTCAACTCTATCTAAACCTGCAGGATCCATCATATCTGAAGGATTGTTGATGAGAATCATCGTATCCGGTTCTTTTTTGGAATATCCGTGGTAAGAAACGTTGGGAACTGTCGTGATGACGTTCATATTAAACTCTCTGTCAAGACGTTCCTGAACGATTTCCATATGCAACATTCCCAAAAATCCGCAACGGAAGCCAAAGCCAAGCGCAGCAGAACTTTCGGCTTCAAAAACCAAAGAAGCGTCATTCAAACGTAATTTTTCAAGCGAAGTTCTCAATTCTTCAAAATCTTCAGATTCAATCGGATAAATTCCGGCGAAAACCATTGGTTTTACTTCCTCAAAACCTTCGATTGCTGCAGAAGCAGGATTTTCAACCGTGGTAATCGTGTCACCAACTTTTACATCTCTTGCATCTTTAATTCCGGAAATGATATAACCAACATCTCCGGTTTTAATCTCCGGTTTTGGAGCCTGTTTCAGTTTTAAAGTTCCAACTTCATCTGCATCATACGTTTTTTCGGTCGCCATAAATTTTACTTTCTGACCTTTTTTGATGCTTCCATTCACGACTTTAAAATACGCTTCAATACCACGAAACGGATTAAAAACGGAATCAAAAATCAACGCTTGCAAGGGAGCATCAGGATCACCTTTTGGTGCAGGAATTCTTTCTACAATCTGTTCCAAAAGCTCGTGAACGCCTTCTCCGGTTTTTCCGGAAACTCTTAAAACATCTTCCGGTTTACAACCTAAAAGATTCACAATTTCATCCGTAACTTCCTCCGGATTTGCTGAAGGAAGATCGATTTTATTAAGAATTGGAATAATTTCCAAGTCGTTTTCTAATGCCAAATATAAATTGGAAATTGTTTGTGCCTGAATACTTTGTGCCGCATCTACAATCAGAAGCGCACCTTCACAAGCTGCAATTGAACGGGAAACTTCGTATGAAAAATCTACGTGTCCAGGAGTGTCAATAAGATTGAGCACATATTTCTCACCATTCAACTCATAATCCATTTGGATGGCGTGTGATTTTATAGTGATACCGCGTTCTCTTTCCAAATCCATATCATCAAGGGTTTGCGTTTGCAACTCTCTTTGTGTCACCGTGTTAGTGTACTCTAAAAGCCTGTCTGCAAGCGTAGATTTACCGTGATCAATATGGGCGATTATACAGAAATTTCTTATGTTTTTCATTTAATTTTTAAATAGTCTGCAAATTTAAGTTTTTTCGTTGAGAAACAGGGTGTAATGTTAAACGACCCCTGCAATAAATTGCAAAGGTCGCCTAACATTAAAAAAATAAACTATTATGGGGTTTTTTATCTGTTTCCGCTACGCATTCCTCCGGCTCTCATTCCCGGTGATGGTTGTCTCATTTGCGGCGACATGTCATTATTTCTCATCATAGGAGCATTGTCTCTGAAACTTCCAGTATTTCTACCGTTTATTTCATCTCTGCTTTCCATTCTTCTATCGAGCATTCTATCTCTCATTTGCCCTTCATTCTGAAACATTTTCAGAACCTGTTGTGGTTTTACCACATTCTGCATTTTTCTGGCGTATTCTTTCCTGTTATCTACCAACTTCTGTGCAAGATCAAAACTTTCTTCCAATTTCTGTTGGGCTTCTACATCCGAAAGCTTATCAGGATCAAAATCATTATTGAAACGCTCTTTTATTTTTTGTTGCGATTCCTGATATTCGTTATAAATTTTCTTGAAATCTTCACGATCCCTTTCAGGGACTTTCAGGTCTTCAACCAGCATATTTTCGCGAAACTGCTTTAAAAGTTCTTTTCTTTCTTCGGCAGACATATTTTTCACCATTTCTTTTCGCTGCTCCGTGTTGGCTTTGCTCCAGTCCAGATTAGATTTTATCTGGGCTTTTGCGCCTACACCAAAGAAGGCTGCGATTACTAATGTTAGATATAATTTTTTCATATGGTTTTTAGTTATACAAATCCAGATAAACATCCATTTCTGCGTCTTTAGACATTTCTGCCAACTCGGAAGAGGTAAATGATGTCAAAAGCTGATCTACATCTTCTCTTTTTACTTTTCCTGCTTTTGCGGATGTTGCTTTTGGTTTCTCGGTTACAACGATGGGTTTCATTTCTGTATTTTGTACCTGTCTTCTTACAGTTGGATTTTCAGTTTTTCCAAAAGTTAAATCCTCTGTTACACTTTCAGCAGGTTTTTGAGTTTCCTCAGCTAAAACTGGCTGCGTTGTTTCGTTGGATACAGGCGTTTCTTCTATAGCATTTTCAATCTTATAAATGTTTTCTGTTACTACAGGTTTATTTTCTGTTGTGCCATTCATGTTTTTAATAAAAAATCCAAAGCCCAAGAGCAATGCCAGAGCTGCTGCAACTGCATAAATCCAATTGGTTTTCATTGGAATTATTTTGGCTTCAGGCTTTGTGGTTTCAACTATTGATGTTTGGTGAACCGTCTGTTTCAAAACATTTTCCTGCATCGCAGCGAAAAAATTATCGGGCGCTTTGTAAATATTTTTACGTTCCAGTTGTTCTATATCAAAATTTTTCATCTTTCTGAAAAAATTTATTCTTCGTAATTGCCTTTGATGTAATCTTCAATCTTTTGTTTGGCGTAATGATAGTTGGTTTTTAAAGTTCCAACCGACATATCCAATATTTTGCTCATCTCTTCATAAGGTAAATCATCGTAATACCTCATTGTAAATACCAGACGCTGTTTTTCAGGCAGGCTTTGTATTGCTTGTTGCAATAATAACTGTATTTCATCTGCATCAGTACTTGCATTATCAGCAACCAAATTCTGCATATAATAGTCGGCATCTTCATCAGTTTTCTGCATTTTCTTCATTTTATTGAGTTGCTGCAGCGCTTCGTTGGTCGCAATTCTGTAAAGCCACGTGTATAATTGGCTATCCTGCTTAAACTGATGGAAGTTTTGATACGTTTTTATAAACGTTTCCTGCAGTACATCCTGCGCCAAGTCGTGATCTACAATTAATCTACGGATATGCCAATATAACCTACTCTGGTAAGCATCCATTAAAGCGCGAAGACCATTTTCTCGGCTTCGCTCTTCTAACATCATCGCAATAATGTCTGCGTCTTTTATCTTCATCAGATGCTTTCGTTGGTTTGATTGTAAATATTGGCTAAAGTTAAAAATAATCCCCAAATTTTTAAAGAATCTTTATTGGAAGGTTTTTATTGAAGTTAAAGTAACCAAATTTTAAACCAATAAATCACAAACATTCGTTTTTTGTTTTTTTATCTTTGTGAAATGGAAACAGTGATTATAGGCTCAGGAAATGTTGCATATCATCTTGCAAAGGCTTTTACACAAAACGGCGTTGTCGTAAAACAGGTTTTTGGAAGAAATAAAAAAGACTTAAAAACAATTTCGCAAGAGAATCACATTCCATATTCAACTGAAATACTGCAAGATGCCGATTTTTATCTTATCTGCGTTAGCGATTCTTCGGTAGAAGAAGTTTCTAAAATGATTACTAAAAAAGATTGTTTGGTTGCGCATACATCAGGTTCGCTTCCTAAAGAGATACTTTCCGGAGATTACAAGAAAGCCAGTTTCTACCCTTTACAAACTTTCTCAAAATCCAAAGAATTAAATTATAATAAGATTCCTTTTTTTATTGAAGCGGAAAACGATACAGATTTTGAAACCCTAATAAAAACTGCTCGAAAGATTTCTGAAAAAGTAATGACGTCAAACTATGAGAAACGCAAGTATATTCATTTAACAGCAGTGTTTTCCTGCAACTTTGTAAATCATCTTTTTGCCAGAGCCAAAGAAATTTCAGATTCCCAAAACATTCCTTTTGAGTATTTCCATCCTTTAATTGATGAAACTGTTGAAAAGATTCATCACCTTAATCCAAAAGACGCACAAACGGGACCTGCTGTGAGAAATGATCAACGTGTTCTTCAATTACACGAAAATCTCATCTCCGATCCTGAACATCTTAAAATTTATAAAACCCTCAATGCGTCCATAGGAGAAATGTACGGCTTGAAATAGTTTTAAAAATTTTTTTGAATATCCGTAATTTATCATAACCTTGTAATGTTAGCAATTATAAGCCTTTCAAAGAGGCTATCTCCAAAATATCTTCGATTTAGTTTGTAGATAAATTCGTTGAGATAGAGTTGAAGGTATTTTCTTTTTATTTTGTGGTAATTACCCAACAAATTTCTTTTGGCGTTACTAATGGCGATATGAACCCATTTTAAAGTTTCTTCGGTAGTTTCTTTTGAACTTTTTTCCATAATATGAAGCTCTACAAAATCTGCAATATCCACATAAGAAGCGCTTTTGTCTGTAAAAACAATACTCTGATTAT
>JAEXAR010000006.1 GCA_023394415.1 Bacteroidota bacterium | reverse complement strand
TAACCAAAGGATATGTCAATAAACAATCATTGGTTTTGGCATCGCATCAAAACTCGGGAAAATCCTCTTTTTTACGGTTTTTAATTCCACCAAAATTAGAAAATTATTACACTGAAAACATCTCCATAGACAAAGATGGCATTATTTCCATTTGTAAAAATTTGATTTGCAACCTTGATGAATTGGCGGTTTTATCTAAATCTGATGTCAATACGTTGAAATCTTTCATCTCAAAAAGTAGTGCAAATATTCGTTTGCCTTATGCAAGAAAAGCTGAATTTTTAGAAAGAATATGCTCGTTTGTAGGTTCTACCAATCGAACTGATTTTCTTACCGATGAAACAGGAAGTATTAGATGGTTAATTTTTGAGGTGTATTCTTTTGATTTTGAATATTCCAAAGAAATTGATATGGACAAAGTCTGGGCTCAAGCATACTATAATGCTTTTGAAAGGAAAAATTACAATCCTGAACTTACTGCTTCAGACATCGTCGAAAACGAAAAGCGAAACGAGAAATATGCACAAGTTTCAATGGAGCAAGAACTGATTTCAGCTCATTTTGAAAAATCGAAAAAAATGGAAGAATTTCTAACAGCAACCGATATTATGTTGGCGATGAACAATGCTTTAGGATTGCGATTGAATAATGTGAAAATCGGAAAAGCACTTACCAGTTTAAAATATCAAAGGATAAAACATCCTCAACTTCAGGTGTATGGTTATCTCATTAAAAGAAAAACTGAATAAAACCACTTACCAAAGTTACCAAGTTACCTTATATTTTTAAAAGTCTAATAATCAATGATTTATTAAGGTAATTAAATTTTAAAAATAGTTACCTAAAGTTACCTTAATTAAAAATTTATGGTAAGTAGGTAAAAACAGGTAATTGAAAAAATTTGCCTTAAAGTATTGTTAATCAATGAAAAGGTAATTAGGTAAGAGGAATTAAAAAAAACATAGAAAACAAAAACAAAAAAATGAACTGCAAACAATTCAACTCTATAAAGTTGGAAGAAGTCCTCGTTTCTCTCGGACACCATCCAACTAAACAAAATGAAAAAGAAGCTTGGTATCGCAATCCTTTTGCCAATGAAAACCACGCCTCTTTTAAACTCAATAAAAGAAGCAACGTTTGGTATCTCCATTCCGAAGGAATAGGCGGAAACAATATTGACTTTATGAAAAAATATCTAAACGCTTCCATAAAAGATGTTTTAGCTTGGGCAGAACAACAAAATTTTTCTTCTTTTCAACATCAAAGTAATTCTAATCCGAAGCAAGAAGCTCTAGCAAATAATTATACAATAATTGAAATCAAAGACATTCAACATCCAGCACTTTTAGAATATTTAAAAAACAGAAAAGTAGAAAATCAAACCGCATTCTTAAAAGAAATTCATTATCGAGTAAATGATAAAAATTACTTTGGTATTGGTTTTAAAAACGATTCTGGAGGTTATGAGATTCGGAATAAATACTCAAAAATATGTTTAGGAAAAAAGGATATTTCCACCATTAAAAATGGAAAAGAATCACTTCGAATATTCGAAGGTTTTTTCGATTTCCTTTCCTTTAAAAACATAGAAGATAATTTGCAAAAAAAGTCTTCTGATTACATCATCCTAAACTCCGTTTCGATGATTCCAAAAATCAAAAATTTAATTCAGAATTATCAAAAAGTAGAACTGTATTTTGATAACGACAACGCAGGAAACCGAGCTATTGAAATGATAAAGAATGCAGGAGAAAACATAGAAGACTGTCGGATTCTATACAAAAACCACAAAGACCTGAACGAGTTTTTAATGAGTTGGGAAATGCGTAAAAGAGACACAGGCAGAGAATGTGAAGACCTGAATAAAATAAACACACGCAAAATCGGCAGATAGTTAGTGCAAAAAGTACCCAATGTTTACAATAAGCGTAGCCGCTAATTGCAAAATTGGGATTTTTGATTTCTTCCTATCGTCAGAAATGTCTTGAAAAACCTTTTTAAAAACAAACTAAAATTCAATTAAAAAACTAAATGCACACCAATATGGGAAAAAACTTTTTAGAAGAATTTGTCAAGAAAGCCGTCGAAGAAAATGAAAAGAAAGAGGATGGTGAAAAGAGAAAAAAACATTTTCAGGAAATCGGTAGAAAAGGAGGTTTAAAAAAGAAAACATCACAACAATTTTCAAAAGTCATCTCTGTAAGATTAACCGAAAAAGAGTTTGACGAAATAGAAAAACAAGCCTCAAAATATCACCTGAAAATATCAAAATATGTAAGGATGATTCTTACCGAAAAAGAATTAAAGATTAATGAATTTAAAACCGAAGAAGTGCTGCTTCAATATGGAAATCATTTCATCAGAATTAAAAATTTATTGAGACATAAAGCATTTTCTGAATTTGAAAACAAGAAACAAATCCTCCATGAAATAGAAAATGTCACCAAACTAATTTACCAATATCTGTATGAAAAACAAAACAAGCAGAAACCCACATAACTGAAATTCAAAAATGAATAACAGCGCAACCACCAGACGAATTACCAAAATCGCCATCGAATATAATGGCAATGACAAAGGAACAGCAGAACGAGTATATCAAAACAATCTATTAAGCCAGAATCCAGAACAACAGTTTACAGAAATGAAAACCGTTGCAGACCGCAATAAAAATGTAAAAAACTGGGCATTGACAGGGTATATTTCACCTGAAAAATCTATAGGAGACCAATTATCCAATGAAGAACTCACACAACTGGCATTAAGAGCTTTGAAGAAAATTGGAGTGAGTGATAACAACCAAATGGTTTTGGATATTCATTCTTCAACCAAACAGAGACACATCCACTTTATTGTCAATAGAGTAAATATAAACGGAAAGAATACCATTAAAGCCCACAACATTGGAGAACTCTTTGGGAAAGCCGTTCGTGAAGTTTGTAAAGAAATGAATCTGAAAACTGATATTGAAATTGGCAAAGAAAAGAAAAAGCAAATGTTGAAAGCACTCACAACTTCCCTTAGAATTTCAAGAAGCTTTGAAGAACTGATTAATAATATGAAAAAGCTAGGTTATAGGGTAACCCTTTCACAAAATGAAAAAGTAGGAATCTCGGGAATGAGAATAGTAAAGTTTGAAGATATAAACCATCAAACCGAGAGAGAATACAAACCAGGATACAAACTCTCTGAAATCACCAATACATTAAAAATTAAAGACATCAAGCAGAAACTTCAAGAAAATAATGAAAGGACAATCGTTTTTAACTCAACAGCAACAGAACAAATCAATAAAGATGAAAAAAGAGATTCAACATCTGTGAGCAAACAGCTTGAAAATATAGCAAAAGAATTATTAAAGCCCTCCTACACTTCATCACCAGAAGACGAACTATTAAAAAAGAAAAAACGGAAATTTAGATAAAATGGAAAATCAAGAAAAAAGTCAAAAAGAAAACCAAGAGCACAATCAAGAGCGTAGTCAAGAACACAATCAAAACAATGGCTTAGAACTATTAAAAAAAGTTATTGAAACCAATGAAAGAAATACCGAACAAGGAATAAAAACAGCATTTGTGTATGAAGATTTATTGAATATAAAAGGAGAAACAGAATCTACGATGAGGAGATTTAATGCTACAATTTTAAAATTATCAGAATCTTTAGAAAAAGAAGCTCAAGAAAGGAATGAATTTATAGAAAGGATTCCTAAAACCATTGAAATCATACCCTCTGAAGATTATTTGAATCTAAATAAAGCACTTGAAAAGAATTCAAAATTTATGAAAATTATCATTTACGGAATGATTGCAGCACTATTCCTTTCAGTTTTAACAACAGCAGGAAACATCTTTTTTACCAAGCAATGGTATGCGGAAAGTATTAAATCAAAAAGTGAAATCCGTCAAGAGGTTTTGGATGAAATTAAAAAAGAAGGTCAATCTATTTATAAAGATGAAGACTATCAGCAACTGCTACATAATACTGAGCTGATGAACAAATGGATGAAGAAAAACCCCAAAGATGCAAAGAATTTTTTGAGATTTAAGGATGGATTTGAAAGTAGGTAGAATAAAATGTAAATGTCAATACTTCATTTTTATTGTACCGACTGCAAACATACTTTTTGCCTTACTGAAACAGAAATTCCGAACATCGAAGTTCCTCAAAACTTTAAATTAGATGGAGCTAATTTAGTTCTTAAGGGGAAATGCGACAAATGTAACAAATAGACTTTTTCAACTTTGCAATTCGATTGCACTAAAATATTTTTTATATTTGCAGTCTGATGAAAATATTTGTAATCCTATTCAGTATCTATTTTTTGGCATTATCCGTAATGCCCTGTACTGATGCGTGCGATATAAATATAAGCAATTCTTCAAAATCAGAATTTACTAAAATCTCCAACGACCAAACGAACTGCAAAGATGTGTGCAGCCCTTTTTGTTCTTGCGCCTGTTGCCATACCGTTGTAAATTTTACGTTTCAAACGTTCAAAATAAGCGAGACAAAGCCGAGTTTCGGCAAACAGCAAAAATTCCCACTTTGGGCTTTCACTTTCATTTCCAATTACCACGGAAACATTTGGCAACCGCCAAAGATTAATGCTTAATATTTTTTAGCAAATGCATTTATAGGTGGGGCGTTTGGCATTTCCTCCACTAATAAAGAAGCGTACTATCTAAGTCGTGCATTTAGCTGTTCTTTTTGCAATATACAGAAAGAACTTATATCCACTATTATTAATCATTAATCAAATGAATTGTGTTAGACAGTATCATAAAATTCAGTATTAAAAACAAGCTTGTCATCGGTATAATGACCTTGTTGCTCATCATTTGGGGAGTGTGGAGCGCCACAAAACTACCCATTGATGCCGTACCCGATATTACCAATAATCAGGTGCAAATAATTACGGTTTGTCCCACATTGGCGGGGCAAGAAGTAGAACAATTAGTAACTTTTCCTATTGAACAAAGTATTGCCAATATTCCAGATTTAGAAGAAACACGGAGCATTTCGAGGTTTGGTTTGTCGGTAATTACGGTTGTATTTAAAGACAATGTAGATATTTATTTTGCCCGGCAATTAATCAATGAAAAATTAAAAGAAGCCGAAGAGAAAATCCCGAAAGGAATTGGTACGCCAGAACTTGCACCAGTAAGTACCGGATTGGGAGAAGTCTATCAATACATCATCCATCCGAAAAAAGGCAGTGAAAAAAAATACAATGCAAAAGACCTACGCACAATGCAGGATTGGATTGTGGCAAGGCAATTATATGGAACTCCCGGAATTGCCGAAGTAAATAGTTTTGGTGGCGAACTGAAACAATACGAAGTAGCAGTAAATCCCAATCGCTTAAAAGCTATGGGGGTAAGTGTTACCGACATTTTTACTGCATTAGAAAAAAATAACCAAAATACAGGCGGTGCATACATTGATAAGAAACCGAATGCCTATTTCATCCGAGGTATCGGTTTGGTAACTTCATTGGATGATGTAAAAAATATCAGTATAAAAAATGACGGTGGCAGTATTCCTATTTTTATTAAAGATGTAGCCGATGTAAGATTTGGAAGTGCGGTAAGATATGGCGCAATGACTTATAACGGCGAAGTAGATGCAGTTGGCGGTGTGGTAATGATGTTGAAAGGCGAAAACAGCAATGAGGTTGTAAATCGCATCAAAGAGAAATTACCAGTTATTCAAAAATCCTTACCCGAAGATATAATTATTGAACCCTATTTAGACCGTACAGAATTAGTTGGCCGAGCAATGAGTACTGTAGAAAAAAACTTGATAGAAGGTGCATTGATTGTCATTTTTGTTTTGGTTCTTTTCTTGGGGAATTTTAGAGCGGGATTGATAGTAGCATCCGCTATTCCTTTGGCAATGCTGTTTGCTTTGGCTTTAATGAATGTGTTTGGCGTAAGTGCCAATTTAATGAGTTTGGGAGCAATAGATTTTGGATTAATTGTAGATGGTGCGGTAATTATTGTAGAAGCCACATTGCATCATTTAGGTTTAAGGAAATCTACACAAAGGCTCACACAGCAAGAAATGGATAATGAAGTATTTACCTCAGCTTCCAAAATTCGTAATAGTGCAGCCTTTGGTGAAATCATTATCCTAATCGTTTACATTCCTATTTTGACTTTGGTGGGTGTTGAAGGAAAAATGTTTCGGCCAATGGCACAAACAGTAGGTTTTGCAATCTTTGGAGCGTTGATTTTGTCTTTGACCTACATCCCGATGATGTGTGCTTTATTCCTATCTAAGAAGCCAGTACACAAAGAAACTATTTCGGATAGGATGATGAATTGGCTACAAAGAAAATACCAGCCATTGTTAGAAAAAGCCATCAGAATAAAATATTGGCTAGTAAGTATAACCGTTGCCATATTTGCTTTTAGCCTTTTTTTATTCAGCCGAATGGGTGGCGAATTTATACCACAGTTACAGGAAGGAAATTTTGCCTTTCATTGCATTTTGCCACAAGGAAGTTCATTGAGCCAGAGTATAGAAACCTCAATGCAAGCTTCAAGAATTATTAAAGAATTTGACGAAGTAAAAATGGTAGTAGGCAAAACCGGAGCCGCAGAAGTACCAACCGACCCAATGCCACCTGAAGCGACAGATTTAATGGTTATTTTAAAACCGCAAAGTGAATGGAAAAGTGGCAGAAGTTATGATGAATTGGCAGATGCTATCAATGAAAAATTAGAAGCAATACCTGGTGTATTTTTCGAAAAGAACCAGCCAATACAAATGCGTTTCAATGAGTTGATGACAGGTATTAGGCAAGATGTTGCAGTAAAAATATTTGGAGAAAATTTAGATACGCTTGCCTTGAATGCTGATAAGGTTAGTAAGGTTATACAAACAGTAGAAGGCGCTACATCTCCACAAGTAGAACGTGTGAGTGGCTTACCGCAAATAAATGTGGAATATGACCGTACTCGCTTAGCCAATTATGGAATTAATGTAGAAGACGTAAACAACGTGGTAAGTACCGCTTTTGCAGGGAAAAGTGCAGGTGTGGTTTTCGAAAATGAAAGAAGATTTGATTTGGTTGTTCGGTTAGATAGTGTTTACAGAAGCAGTATCGAAGATGTAAATAATTTAATGATACCAACTTCTACAGGCAATCAAATTCCGTTATCGCAAGTTGCTACGATTGATTATAAATTAGGTCCGGCGCAAATAAGTCGTGAAGCAGGAAAACGTAGAATTGTAATCGGATTCAACGTTGCAGGCAGAGATGTGCAAAGTGTGGTAGAAGAAATTCAGCAAAAATTAAATGCACAGGTAAAATTACCACCAGGTTATTATTTCACTTACGGCGGTCAGTTTGAAAATCTGAAAGAAGCCAGCAATAGATTAATGATAGCCGTTCCTATTTCCTTGTTATTAATTTTTGTGTTGCTCTATTTTACGTTCCGTTCCTTCAAACAAGCAGGTTTAATATTTACCGCAATTCCGATGAGTGCGATTGGTGGCGTTTTGGCTTTAATGCTTCGTGGAATGCCTTTCAGCATCAGTGCGGGAATTGGTTTTATCGCCTTGTTTGGTGTAGCCGTTCTTAACGGAATTGTATTGATAGGCACTTTCAACCAATTGGAAAAAGAAGGAATGAAAGATATTTTCAAACGAGTAATCGAAGGGACAAAAATAAGACTTCGACCTGTATTGATGACCGCAACTGTTGCCAGTTTAGGATTTTTACCAATGGCATTGAGCAGCAGCGCAGGTGCAGAAGTTCAAAAACCTTTAGCAACCGTAGTAATTGGTGGTTTGTTTACGGCAACTTTCCTTACGTTGTTCGTTCTGCCATTACTCTACATCATTTTTAATTCAAAAATTAATTTAAAAAGAAAATTCAAAGTGAAACCCATTGCAACTATCATTGTATTGCTACTATCCTTGGTAGGTTTTACAGCAAATGCACAAACACAGCATTTATCAAGTGTTGATGATGCGATAAATATTGCCCTACAAAATAATCAAAGTATTAAAGCATCTGATTTGGAAATTGAGGCGAGTAAAGTTTTGAAAAAAACAGCCGGAGAATTACCAAAACTCGATTTTAACGCACAATTGGGTCAATATAATAGTACAAAATTCGACCAGTCTTTTCAGGTCACACAAACAATTCCATTTCCTTCATTATTTGGAGCAAAAAAGCAATTGATTAATGCAGAAATAAAAGGTAAAGAATTGCAGAAGAACTTGAGTGTTTTAGAATTAAAAAACCAAGTACGAACGTATTATTATCAAATCCTGTACCTGCAACACAATCAAAAGCAATTGCAACAATTGGACAGCTTATATGGTGATTTTATTGGCATTGCAAAGCTTCGATACAAAACTGGTGATACTAAAAAAGTGGATATAAGTACAGCAGAAGCTAAGAAAGGGGAAATCAATTTATTGTTAAAACAGAATGAAGTGTTATTAAATAATGCAGTTGCCAGTCTGAAAACATTAATGAATGCTAAAGAAGATTTTATCATTGTAGAAAATGGAATTTTTCAACCTTTACAAATCAGTAATTTGCTGGACAATGATGCAGTAGCAAATCATCCTGCTATTCAATCTTTGTATCAGGAAGCAGTTATTGCGGAAAAAACCAAAAAAGTAGAACGGGCACAAGGTTTACCCGATTTTACGATTGGGTATGTCAATCAGTCTTTAATTGGTTTTCAAAATGTGAATGGAGCTGAGAAGTTTTTCAATGGCGGAAACCGGTTTAATTCTGTAAACATCGGCATTGCAATTCCCATTACTTACGGTGCTACAAAGGCAAGGATAGAATCTTTGGATTATAGAAAGCAAGCAGCCGAAGCCAATGCACAACAGCAACAGAAAACGTTGGCAACACAAATACAAAATGCTTTGTTGCAATACCAGCAGGATATGAAGCAGTTCAATTATTTTCAGCAAGAAGCTTTGCCTAATGCTAAAGAAATTGTTTCAGCAGCACAATTAGGTTACAAAACAGGCGACATCGGTTATGTAGAATATCTTTTTGCTTTGCAAACCGCAACCGATATTCAGTTGAATTACCTCAAAAGCATTCAGCAGGTCAACCAATCTGTAATCAATATTTATTCATTCATCAATCAATAAGTACAAATGAAATTCAATATAAAAAAAATCACGTTGATGACAGCCATAGCTGTTTTACTATTTGCTTTTTCTGCCTGTAAAAATGATAAGAAAGCAGAAGATAAATCTGCCGAAACCAAAACTGCAGGAAAAGAAGAAGCACCACACGAGGAAGAAACGCCAACCATTGCCACACTTACCGAAGAACAAATAAAAACGGTAGGCATACAATTAGGCACCATTGAACACAAGGAATTAACAGCAACCATCAAAGCAAACGGAAATCTGAAAGTTCCCAATAACAATAAAGCCAACGCCACTTCTTTGTATGGCGGTGTGATAAGAACACTGAAAGTTCAAATTGGAGATTATGTAAGAAAAGGTCAGGTTATTGCAACCATTGCCAATCCGCAGTTCATCCAATTGCAGGAAGAATATTTGAGTACAGCAAGCAGAATTACGTTTGCAGAACAGGAATTAGCAAGGCAAAAAGAACTGAATGAAGGCAATGCAGGTGCAAAGAAAAATCTGCAAAGTGCTACTGCCGAATTAAGCAGTTTAAGAACCCGCAGAGCTTCCTTGCAACAGCAGATACAATTAATGGGCATCAATCCAGGTTCGGTATCAAACGGAAATTTAAAATCCGCATTGGTCGTAACCAGTCCGCTGAATGGTACGGTTAGCAACGTTTTTGCCAAAATTGGAAGTTATGTAGATGTTTCTTCGCCGGTTATCGAAATTGTAGATAACAGTTCATTGCATTTAGATTTACAGGTGTTTGAAAAAGATTTACCACAGGTAAAAGTTGGACAAACTATTCATTTTACTTTAACCAATAATCCTACTGCTGAGTATGATGCTACAGTTTTCAGCATTGGTTCATCCTTTGAAAACGAGAGCAAAACCATCGCCGTTCATTGTCGTGTAAATGGTAATAAAAGTGGTTTAATTGATGGAATGAACATCACTGGTATTGTCAGTCTTAGCAATGTAACAACTCCAGCTGTACCCAATGATGCGATTGTAAATGCCGATGGCAAATACTACATTTTTGTACAAACCGACAAAGAAGCAGAAGCCCATCACGAAGAAGGAGAAAAAGAAGGCAACCACAAAGAGGGCGAAGAAAAAGACCATAAAGAAGATAAAACGGCTAAGAATTTTGAAAAGGTAGAAGTGCTAAAAGGCGTATCTGATATGGGTTACACCGCAGTAACATTTGTAAATGAAATTCCTGCCAATGCAAAGATTGTAGTAAAAGGTGCGTTTTTCGTCAATGCAAAACTAAGCAATGCAGGTGGTCACGAACATTAAAAATTGAACGCTATGATTTGGTTAAAATTTTATTTGCCGGTGTATTTGGTGTTGTATATGATGGTAGCTTTTGTGCTGCCATCATACCGCACCTACAAGCAAACAGGTATCAATCCCGTAACTTTTGGCAAAACAGATAATGCACACGATTATATCGGTTTTGTGATGAAGGTATTGATAGCATTGCTCTTCGTTGCGGTATTCATCTATTCGTTCAGCGATAAAATATATCAATATTTAGTGCCGATTTCTTATTTAATGAAAGACGTGTTTTTAATCATTGGATTAATTCTGATACACTTTTCATTACTATGGATTTCTGTAGCGCAATATCAAATGAGTAACAGTTGGCGCATTGGTATCGATGAAAATAATAAAACCGAATTAATCACAAAAGGATTATTCTCTTACAGCCGGAACCCGATTTTTTTAGGAATGATAATCAGTGTTGCAGGAATATTTTTTATACTACCCAATGCACTTACATTTTTCTTGATGCTTACTACCTATATCGTTATTCAAATTCAGATAAGATTAGAAGAAGAGTTTTTGGAAAAACAACACGGAGAACAATATTTAATTTATAAAAAAACAACTAAAAGACTACTCTAATGGAACACAAACATAAATACGATGCACAAGGCAAACAGCTTTGCTGCACACCACAAGAAGAAAAAATATATACCGATGCCAATGCTAAAAAATTATTAGAAAAGCATCACGACAATGACGGTCACAACCACGAACACAGTGATGATGACGGTCACAACCACGGAAGTACCGATAAATCTACCATTCAAATGTTTTTACCTGCCATTATCAGTTTTGTTTTACTGATGATTGCTATTGCATTTGATAATTGGTTTCCTCAATCCTGGTTCACAGGTTGGGTAAGGATTGTTTGGTACATTGTTGCTTATGCTCCGGTTGGTTTTCCTGTTATTAAAGAAGCATTTGAAAGCATCCGCAAAAGCGATGTATTTTCAGAGTTTTTATTGATGAGCATTGCCACTATCGGAGCTTTCGCCATTGGCGAATATCCCGAAGGTGTTGCCGTTATGCTGTTTTACGCCGTTGGCGAAGTGTTCCAAACATTAGCCGTAACAAGAGCCAAAGCCAACATTAAAACCCTGCTCGACCAAAGACCCGATGAAGTAACGATTTTAGAAAATAACCAACCTAAAACTGTAAAAGCAGCAACTGTAAGCATCGGCAATATCATTCAATTAAAACCCGGAGAGAAATTAGGATTGGATGGCGAATTGTTATCCGAAACGGCAGCATTCAACACCGCAGCATTAACTGGCGAAAGCAAACCCGACACCAAAACCAAAGGCGAAACTGTTTTAGCAGGAATGATAAATTTAAACACAGTTGCACAGGTAAAAGTAACCACGGCATATACCGATAGCAAGCTTTCAAAGATTTTGGAATTGGTTCAGAATGCTACTGCACAAAAAGCACCAACAGAGTTATTCATCAGAAAATTCGCAAAAATCTATACACCAATTGTTGTGTTATTAGCAGTGCTTATTACTGTAGTTCCTTACTTTTTTGTTGATAATTATTTGTTCAGTCAATGGTTATACAGAGCATTAGTGTTTTTGGTTATTTCTTGTCCGTGTGCTTTGGTTATCAGTATTCCTTTAGGGTATTTTGGTGGAATTGGTGCCGCTTCAAAAAATGGGATTTTATTCAAAGGAAGTAACTTTTTAGATGTGATTGCAGGTATTCAGAATGTTGTGATGGATAAAACCGGAACAATGACCGAAGGCGTTTTCAAAGTACAGGAAGTTAATTTGAAACCTGAATTAAATAAAGACGAAATTCTGAAATTGGTAAATGCCTTAGAAAGTCAAAGTACACATCCTGTTGCCACAGCCATTCATCAATATGTAGGAGAAATTGACAATTCCCTAAAATTAGAAAACACAGAAGAAATAGCAGGTCACGGATTAAAAGCTATCGTAAACGGAAAAGAGTTATTGGTAGGAAACTTTAAACTGATGGATAAATTTAATATTGTTTATGATTTAGACCCAAGTACAATTGTTTACACCCTAATCGCCATTGCTTATGATGGAAAATTTGCAGGCTACATTACCATTGCCGACAGCATCAAAGAAGATGCACAGATTACGATTGACAAACTAAAAACATTAGGCGTAAAAACTACAATGTTGAGTGGAGATAAAAGCACCGTGGTAAAATTTGTTGCTGATAAATTGGGAATTAATAATGCCTTCGGCGACTTGTTGCCAGAAGACAAAGTAAATAAAGTAAAAGAAATAAAAACCAAAAACGAAACCGTAGCATTTGTTGGCGATGGAGTGAATGATGCGCCTGTAGTAGCTTTGAGCGACGTAGGTATGGCAATGGGCGGTTTAGGAAGTGATGCCACTATTGAAACTGCCGATGTAGTAATCCAAGATGACAAGCCGAGTAAAATTCCGATGGCAATCAATATTGGTAAACAAACCAAGAAAATAGTGTGGCAAAACATCACATTGGCGTTTGTAGTAAAAGGTGTCGTATTAGTACTGGGCGCAGGTGGATTAGCTACAATGTGGGAAGCCGTTTTCGCAGATGTGGGAGTTGCATTATTGGCAATATTAAATGCGGTAAGGATACAGCGGATGAAATTTTAAGATTAGGTCATCCTAATGATGAATAAAACAGACAATGCGTAAGAAAGGCAAAAGTTATCAAAAAGTACCTCCGTACAAAAGATATGGAGCTTCTAAACCCTCAAATGTCAATTTGTCGAAGAAGAAGAAAAGACCTTCGCTCTTTATGATACTTTTTGGGATATTTTTAGCTCTGTGTCTTTTTGCTTTGATATACATAAAAATTAGACACTATTATATCTATCACTATCACTAAAAGTGGACTTATTAGTTCTGTATCCAGGAAAAACCAAAGTTCCAAAAGAGAAGCCCGAAAATGCAAATTTCTTTCCAATATGACAGTATTTGGGCTTCTCTATTATTGTTTAAAAAATAGATTTAAGATAACGGATGGATAAATTTTATAACCAAACACTGATTAAACTGGAAAGCGAAATCAAAGAATTGGAGATTGAAACAGACTGTTCGATAGAACGCATTGAAGCAGTTATAAACTTATCATCAAATGTCTGTCTGACGTAAAACATTATGTCTTAAAAAGGGGATTTAAGAATGTTGATGAAGAAATTCGCTTTTTCAAATATCAGAAGCCAATTATCGTTTCAAAGCTCATCTACTACAATGCCATCTATAAAATCGAAACGAGAAGACCGTATGGAAATAAGCGTACCAAGAAATATTTTGTCAAAGAACTGAAAAAGCTAAAAAGGTTCTTTGACAATAACCTTGATTTTTACAAATATTACCGGAGCAATAATTCTTTCGTTGACGAGAAGTTTTTTGTACGGGGGAAGCACGATATAAGACTGTGGTTAGACACTTTTTATTTCGAGGCAGACCATCGCTTTTCTACTTCGCACGATTACAAGGTTGCCAAGATAATTGCCAATGACCTGATACAGGTATATTTGGAAGACAGGTTAAACAACGTCAATGTTAAAAAGGTTTCAAACAATTCGTTGAAATGGACGGCAAGCAAAACAGCACTTACGGAACTCATATATGCACTGTACTCCCACGGTGTATTTAACAATGGGAATACAGATATAAAATTGATTGCTAAAGCATTTGAAGATGCCTTTAATATTGAGTTAGGTGATTTTTACCACACGTTTATGGAACTCAAAGCCCGTAAGATAAACCGAACAAAATTCCTTGACAGCCTGTGTGAAACCCTGATAAAGAAAATGGACGAGCAGGTTCCTTTTTTCAAGATACTCTTTGCTCAATCCGAGGTTTATCATTGTGTCCCAATCAATCTGCTCCGGCTTGTAGCGATATTCGCTTGTTTCCGTTGTTGTTTGTGCTGTTGCCATATTATTTTGATTTTCTTGTTTTTTATCGGGTTGGGGTTCTGCTTTCACTTC
>JAEXAR010000005.1 GCA_023394415.1 Bacteroidota bacterium | reverse complement strand
GTATCTTCAACTCTATCTCAACGAATTCATCTACAAGCTAAATCGAAGATATTTTGGAGATAGCCTCTTTGAAAGGCTTATAATTGCTAATATTACAGGTTATGATTAAAAACGGATAATCAATAAAGCCTGGAACTGTAATTTTTAAATAAATGGTTTGATTAAATGGCGTATCATTAGTATAATTCGTCGGATTAGTAATTTCCTGTGTGCGAGCCTCATCTTTAAAGTATTTAAATATTGCTCCGGAAACATTAGTGTAGTCCGATTTTTTAGAATCTAAATTAAAAATGGTTTTGCCATCGAATTGATCTGGCGTTGCATCACAAATTTCATAATCTGTCTGCAATTTCAATAAGGCTGAAGTGCTTCCTTTTACAAAAGTGACCGTCTGCAAATCAGAAATACATCCCGTTGTATTATTTTTAACGTAAAATTCAACAAGTAATGGAAGATTCGATAGGCTAAAACTTGCACGCAAAGGTGTAACGCCATCTTTCTCAAAGAATATATATTGAGAATTATTATCGATAACAAAATTTTTAAATTGATCTGCTGAATAAATCGTTTCATCACAAACTGCTATTTGATTGATCTTGGAAGCAGGTTTTGGATTGTATTGTAAATCAAATCTTACAATATCACTACAAGCAACATTATAAGTGATTTTAATATAAGGTTTTAAGCCTAAGAGAGAAGCATCATAGGTTGTGATTTGTGACGAAATAAGCAAAACATTATTTTCAGAGTAATATTCAATTTTAGGATTGATGGTAGAAGGAGCATCCGTTAAATCAGATACGTTTTGATTGAGATTGAATAATGAATTCCCCGTACAATTGGTAAGAACAATTGGATTAGTATTAACTCTTGGCTTAAAATATACCCTCAAAATGATATCATCAGACTGTCCAAAACAGGAAGAATCATTTTTATTGAAAAGTTTGGCATAAATTAAATAATCTCCCGTTCTACCGGTCCAGAAATCTGTACCGCTAAGTTGTGAACCATCATTATTATCAACAGAGAGTTCAGAATTATCACTTTTTCTGTAAAATTTCACATCATATTGATTGGTTGGATCCAGAATGTTTCTTACAAACGCTAAATCAAACCAATTAATTATAGAATTTCTACTTGCTGCGCACCTTTCCTGTACCGGAACTTTTGGCGCAACAATCTGCGTTCCGGAAATAAATTTAATTTCGGTATTGGCTGAACAAGTAGCACCAGTAAACGATGTTGTAACATTAACCGTTTTAGTAACATCTACTGAAGTACCATCACCGGCAGAAGTTCCGTCGGAATAAGTATAGGTAAATTTATAATATGAAGGAAATCCTTTCTCAAAAGTATTTTTCAAATTATAAGTCGGAAGTGATGAACACGTGGTAAGTGTTATTTTATCTGTAACCGAAATAAAATAAACAGGAGAACCTCCTGTAATACAAGAAAAATTATCATTAGCATCTTTTACGGCAAAACTCAAACTCCCAATGCTGTTGGCATTTAAGACATAGTTTTCGGGATTGGTAACCAAAATATTGGAAGAACCTTCGTAAAAATAAACATTGTAGGGTTCTAAACCGGAAGCAGGATCATATTTTGGATAAATCAATTGGTATAGATTAACCGTTTTGCTCTGTGCCGGATTTGTGGAGTTATCACAAACTGTTGGGGTGTTAAAATTGAGTGGTTGTGGCAATTTTTCTTTTGAGAAATTGATGATATTGCTTTCAGAAACCGAACAGAAAGTACCATCTGGTTTCAACACCTTCACGTAAAAATCTCCTGCTGCATCCGTAACTCTACTTAAATAAATTTCTTTTCTGCTATCCGTATATAAAGGGGTTGAAACTCCTACTTTATACCAAACATATTTTAAAGAAGAATCGTAAGTATCATCTGTAATTTTGATGAGGACATTGCAGTTATCAACTGTTTTTGTAATAACTGGTAGTTTAATTTGTTTAAAAATGGAAGAGCTGGTTTCTGTATTTCCTACTTGCAAATTGGCATCATCAAAATACTTTATATCAACAGATAGCTTTTCCTGTGCATTTACAGGATTGTAGGTGAAGCTTGTTCCGCTACTTTTCTGTAAACCATCTACAAACCAATCCACTTTTGGAGTCAGATTTTGGTTCGGTGTGAAAACCCATGCTACACCTTCACTTTTCCATTTACCATTATTATAATCATAACCCACTGTACTATGTGGACCTGCAACTTTAAATTTTGTAGCCGTTTCATTTTGTATCCCAAGCAAAGCATTGTATCTGTCTTCAGTTTTATTATTGACATAAATGACAATTCTTCCGTCCTTTAATAATAAAACATAACTGTAAAAGAAAGTACCGGAAAAACCTCCAGAGCCATTCTGAATTTCTTTTTCATAAGAAATCAACAATCCATCTACGCCATCAAAAGTTCCTGTTCGATACTTATATTCCGTTGCTGTAGTTGTTGATTTGTAAAGATCGGTGTAGGCGAAGAAAATTTGGGCAAGATTAAGCGTTTTATTCCCATCCGCAACATAAACTTTATTATAATTAGAAGAAGGAAGTATTGAATGTACAGGAGAAAATAAAGGATCTCCTGCAAATGTACGGTCAATATAAACACTGTTATCAGAAAGGTTATTAAGTTCCGGGCTATCTGTAAAAACAAGCCTTCCATTATTGCCGACTACAACGTGTGTATAAGTTTGGCCATAAAAACTAAAGCTAAATCCTATAGGAATTGGCGTACTGAATTTGTTAAAATTGGAACCTGTATTACTGAAGGTAATATTATTGGTCCCTGCATTAAATCCAAATTTAGAGGATACATCCTTCGAAACACTATAATCACCCGTAGATGTAGCCTGTGCATTAACATTTAAATTAAAGGTCTCTCCCGTGCAATAATACACTATATCTTTAAGCAGAGAGCCATCACTTGAATTCAGAATATGCTGATTCGTTTGGGCAGAAAACTGAATTGTAATGAAAAAAATAAAAAAGAAATTAAATTTCTTAATCATATATAAATTGTAAGGGGCAAAAGTTACAGATTTTCTTTCTAAAACGGCAATTTTAGTAATTAATTATAAAAAATAATTACTTTTGTTTTATGTTAACCACGATCAACAATAAATGAGCCAACTTTTCAGAAGAAAAAAATATAACGAAAACGACCATTCTACAAGCCTTAACAGAGTTTTAGGTGTTTGGGATATTGTATTTTTTGGACTTGCCGCCATTATCGGTGCCGGAAGCTTCAGCAGTCTTGGGGAGGCTATTTTCAGAGGTGGACCCGGAGTTATTTCACTTTATATCATTTGCGGAATTGCGTGTGGATTTACGGCGCTTTCCTATGCGGAATTTGCCAGCAGAATCCCAACTGCAGGAAGCGCTTACACTTATGCTTACGCCAGTTTTGGAGAATTAATTGCCTGGATTATTGGTTGGGCTTTAATTATGGAATATTCTTTTGGGAATATTTATGTGGCTTTTTCTTGGTCTGATTATTTTACCAGTTTTGTTGAAAGATTAGGCTTTCATATTCCCGATTTTCTTTCTACCAGTTATCCTGAAGCCAAAAAAGCTTTTGAAGGCGGTTCAGAAAATGCCGAACTCATCAATGCCTGGAAATCTGCTCCCGTTATCGGTGGTTTAAAGTTTATTGTTGATATTCCTGCTTTAATCATCAATGGATTAATTACAGCTTTGGTTTATATTGGTGTGAAAGAAAGTAAAAACTTCAACAATTTATTGGTTATCCTAAAATTGGCAGTAATCTTTCTAATCATTGGAGTTGGCGTTGCGTATGTGAATGCAGACAACTGGACCCCAGTAAATGCAGAAGGTGCAAAAAGCTTTATGCCTAACGGTTTTTCAGGAGTTATGGCAGCTGTTTCGGGAGTATTTTTTGCTTATATTGGCTTTGATGCATTGAGTGTCTTGTCTGAAGAAACCAAAAATCCACAGAAAAATCTACCGCGAGGAATGATTATTTCACTGGTTTTAAGTACCGTAATTTACATTGCACTCACCCTAATCCTTACAGGGATTGTAGATTACCGTAAATTTGAAGGTATCGGTGATCCTTTAGCATTTATCTTTGCGCCGGAAAACGGAAATCTTCCTTGGATGGAATTTGTCGTTTCTGTTACAGCCATTGTTGCCATTACCACCGTTTTACTGGTTTTTCAAATGGGACAACCAAGAATTTGGTATGCTATGAGCAGAGACGGATTAATGCCAAAGAAGTTTTCTCAAATACATCCAAAATACAAAACCCCTTCCTTTGCAACAATTGTTACAGGGATTGCAGTTGGTTTACCGATTTTATTCACCGATAAATCTTTTATTCTTGATTTTACAAGTATCGGAACCATCTTCGCATTTGTTTTGGTAAATGGTGGAATTTTATTAATGCCACAAAAAGAAAAGCTAAAAGGCCGTTTCCATTTGCCTTATATCAATTCAAAATACATTTTTCCGGTTTTATTTATTGTTGGACTGATAGGTTTTTACTTTTGGCAACCTGAATTTTTTCATAATTTATTAGATTGGCAAGATCCTTCTGAAGGAGAATTCAGACTTTCGGTAACGGTTTTCATCCTGATCAATTTTGTGTTGGTGTATTTTTCATTTACCAAAAATTTAAATTTAATTCCATTACTCGGACTGTCTTCCTGTCTTTATCTTTTAACCGGAATGACACACAATAATTGGTTCTGGTTTGGGCTTTGGTTCGCAATAGGATTAATTATTTATTTCTGGTACGGAATGAAACACAGTAAACTTGAAAAGGATTTGAACGGTGACTTAAATTAGAAGATTTTTACATTTAGTTTCAGAATTACCACTTTTTTTCACTCTGGAATGCGGTTTGAAATAATATCAACAAATAGAATTTGACAATATGAAAACCAATAATTTCAGAAGTTTTTACAAAAATTTCCTTTCCGAACATCAAAAATTAGGTACAAGAATATTTCATTTCGCAGGCGTAATTTTCTCAATAATAGCTTTAGTTTATACTATTATTAGTGGTAAAGAACGTTTCTTGTGGTATGTTCCTATATTTCTTTTGATTTTCACGCTACTTGGAAGGTTTATATTTGAAAATACGGAACGACAATCTTTCAGAAAACCTTTATGGTGGTTGATTTCGGAATTCAAAATGTTTTTCGATTTACTAACAGGAAAAGTAAGTTTTAAATCATAAAAAATAAATTTAGATCATAAAAAAAACGCCCCGACATTTTGGACTGCACCCAAAAGTTTAGACAAAATTAAACAATATTTTCAAAGGAAAGAGTTCGGTACTGTACCGGACTCTTTCCTTTGAGATTGAGTCTTATTCTATCATTGTTGTAATAGTGAATGTA
>JAEXAR010000017.1 GCA_023394415.1 Bacteroidota bacterium | reverse complement strand
TTTGTCGATCATAACTATGTAGGTTTAAAAATAGTAAAAAGTTATTTCCGAAAAATTTTTTGAGCTTTGAGGGCTCAAAATTTTTCAGAATAACTTTTCAACTTACACAGTTTGTGGGAGGCTACCTAAGAAAATTTTTAATTCGGATTCTCAAATTGATTTTCCAACAGAAATATAAAAAAACACTTACATTTCTGTAAGTGTTTTGCTCCTCCTCTTGGGCTCGAACCAAGGACCCTCTGATTAATCCCGCACTTGCGGGACTCTAACCAACTGCGCTAAATTTCCGTTTGGTTCAAATAGAGGATCAATCAGTTTTAGAATAAGATTTCTACTATGCTGTTTTTTTATGTATTTCTCAATTTTAATTGCTGATTTTTCTTCCTTTCCACAATTAAAGAGTGCTTTTAAAACCCACGGTCTGTGTTTTGAGGTAAATGTATTAAAATTTTCCTGTTCATTATGTTGATGGAGTCTTAAAGCAATATTGCTCGTATAACCAACGTAAAACTTGTCGGCAGATTCAGAATAAAGAATATAAATGAAATACATTTATCAAAAATAAAAAACACCTGCCTTTCTATAGCATTTTAGTTTAAAAAATAAAAAAGACTTACATTTCTGTAAGTCTTTTGCTCCTCCTCTTGGGCTCGAACCAAGGACCCTCTGATTAACAGTCAGATGCTCTAACCGACTGAGCTAAGGAGGAATTTGCTCTTTTGCTTTAAGCGTTTGCAAATATAAAACTTTTTTTATTTTCTCCAAACATTTTTTGGAAATTTTCTTTAAAATTTTCCGGTAATCCACTTAACGATATCATTTCCAAAGATTAAGATCATTAATCCCAGCAGGAAAATCACCCCAATCATTTGCGCATGTTCCAAAACTTTTTGAGGAACAGGTTTTCCGGTAATCATTTCCCAAAGGGTGAACATAACGTGACCGCCATCTAAACCAGGAATTGGAATTAAATTAAGGAATGCTAGCCAAACTGAAAACATCGCCGTAAAACCCCAGAAGAATTCCCAGTTGATTTCTTCTGGCATTTGCTTGATGATTCCGATAGGGCCGGAAACCTTTTTGTAGCCTTGTGTGGTGCTGTTGAAAACAATCTTAAACTGTTTCACTTGCATCACCAACACATCAATGGTTCGTACAAAACCACGTGGAATAGCTTCTAAAAATGAGTACTTTTTATTTACTGCGGCTTTGTCAAATTCAGCAAGTTGTATTTTTTTGTTATGAAAAAATCCAATAGTGCCATCATTAGATACTTTTATGGTATTATTTAAAGTTTGATTATTTCTAACAACTGAAATTACAGCTTCCTGATTTTTAAGATTTTTCAACTCATCAGAAAGCTGGTCAAAGTACTGGATGGATTTCCCATTAATTCCTACAATTTTGTCTCCTTTTGTTAATCCACCAATTTCGGCACCGCTTTTTGGAAGAATACTGTCTACCACAACCGGAAATCTCGGTGAGAAATATGCCTTGGCTTCATTCGCTTTCAATACATCTGCTACACCATTTTCGTTCACAGGGAAGGTAACTTCTTTTCCTTTTCTTAAAACGGTTACTTCATCCGCGAAAAGCATGTTTACAGTAGAAGTTTCAAATCTGTCAGCAACTTTGCCGTCAATTTTCAAGATTTTGTCACCCGTTTGAAGGCCCATTTTACGCCCTTCGTCACTTACTGCAATTCCGTTTTCAAATTTTGAATTGTCGTGGTATTTTTCACCATTAAAAAATGAAAGAGCCGAATAAATCAACCATGCCAAAAAGAAATTTACGGTAACACCTCCCAGCATAATGATTAATCTTTGCCAAGCCGGTTTGCTTCTGAATTCCCAAGGTTCTGCGGGTTTTTTCAGTTGTTCGGTATCCATACTTTCATCTACCATTCCTGCAATTTTTACATAACCTCCCAGTGGAAGCCAACCGATACCATATTCAGTATCGCCAATTTTCTTTTTTACTAAAGAAAACCACGGATCAAAAAATAAGTAGAATTTTTCTACTTTGGTCTTAAACCATTTTGCGGGTAAAAAGTGCCCAAGTTCGTGTAAAACAACCAGGATTGATATACTTAAGAAAAACTGAAACAGTTGTGCTGTAGTCATTAAATTATATTAAAATTAAAGTTTTGCAAATGTAACGATTATCAAAACTATGCCAAAACAAAAAGGCTCCCAAATGGGAACCTTTAGTGTTATTTTTAAGAGGTTTTCTTAAAAAGTAAATCTGAAACCAGCGTTAAATCTTCCCGCTTCAGCATCAGAGTTGTCACCAATGATGAATCTAGGTCTCCAGTCCATTGAAAGATCAAGTGGAGCTCCAGGAATTTTAAAATCCAAACCTAACATCGCGGATGGAGCAAATTCTGTAAACCCATCACCAAAGATGATTCCAGGACCTGCACCAATATACCACTGTAGACCGTTCGCTCCTCCAATAGGTTGGTGGTACTGATAGTTTGCCTGCGCTAAAGTTGCACCATCTGCAAACAATACACTGAATTCTCCTGCGTGATTTGCTTTGAAAAAATGTTTCACATGTGGACCAACGAAGGTTGAGCCATCACCAAAATCTACCAATACACCAGCGCCGGTTTTGTAAGCCTGTGCATTTGCATCAGAGAATCCGAATACTGCGGCAGATACTATCGCTGCCATTGAAAATAATTTTTTCATAATAATTTATTTTAAAAATGTTGTTATAAATTGATAGATACCCCCAGGCTACCGTTGTTACCTGCTTCCAGGAACGCCCCGAATTTATCATTGAAGAAATATCTTACGCCGATATGTGCTCCAAGCCCGAAGGTATTTCCCAGAAGACCTAAATCTACTCCCGGGTAGATATCCCATTGTTCAGGAAGTCCTAATGGCTCTTGAAGATGGGCATTTAATCTTCCAAATATAAAAAATCTATTGTCTTTATTATCATCTTTATAATTGTCAAAATATAAATTTGCGCCAGCACCTACAGAGAGTAAATTGCTTATGCCGTAGTCGTATGTTCCTGTGATACCCGTACCGTTACCCCATGCTCCGAGCCCAATTTGAACTTTTTGATCTGCTGTTCCGTTCCACGCCTGCGCTGAAAACAAATTAAAACCGAGCACAAGAGAGAACGCAACAATAAGCTTTTTCATAATCTTTATTTTTTTAATTTTATAAGTTCAGTAAGGCAAGTTCAAAAATAAGACCAAAGAGGTTTTTGTTTAGTAATTTGTAAGCAAAAAATGTGAATTTTAAAACATTTTACAAAGATTATATATGAAGCGTTTAAAAATTGAAGGATTAAATTTAGATATAAAATGGAAGGCGAAAGCTCTTAACTATCAGCAAATTGAAGAAGATTTAAGAGATAGAGAAGCGGATTTGTTTCTGTTGCCGGAAATGTTCGCCACAGGTTTTTCCATGGAACCGGAAGAAATTGCTGATCGCAATGAAGAGTCTCTAGCTTGGATGAAAAAATTCGCTAGAGAAAAAAATGCAGCGGTTTGTGGAAGCGTATCTGTTGAGGAACAGGGAAAATTTTACAACAGAATGTATTTTATAAAACCAGACGCCTCATTTGTTAAATACGACAAGACACACTTATTTTCCTATTCGGGTGAAGATAAAGTGTATACTCCGGGAAATGATAGAGTCGTGGTTGAATATTTGGGAGTTAAAATCCTGCTTCAAGTATGTTATGACTTAAGATTTCCTGTATTTTCTAGAAACCGAGGAGATTACGATTTAGCGATTTATGTTGCAAATTGGCCTGAAAAAAGGGTGGAAGCTTGGGAGCATTTATTAAAAGCTCGCGCCATAGAGAACCAAGCCTATGTTTTTGGATTAAACAGAATTGGAACCGACGGAAATAATCTATTATACAGAGAAAGTTCGCATTGTTTTTTTGCGGATGGCTCTGAAGTTTCCGAGAAAACGGGAAATATTATTTCAACAGAAATAGATTTGGAAAAATTGAAAGATTTCAGAACTCAGTTTAGGTTTTTGGATGATAGAGACCAGTTTGAAATTATTGTGTAATTAATTTATTTTAAAACTTTTTCAATTAATGCGGAAGTTTCTCTCTGTATTTACCATAAATCCAAGTGCCGAAAATTGCAGAAACCAAAGTCACTATAATAACAGTTGCACCGGTTCCTATTTGAGCAAAAAGTGGCCCAGGACAAGCACCTGTCATTGCCCAACCCAATCCGAAGATTAAACCGCCATAGATATTTCCTTTGTTAAATTCTTTTTTAGGAATTTTTATTGGTTCGCCATAAATACTTTTTAACTTAAGTTTTTTAATGATAAAGATTGAAATCATTGCTGTTATAATAGCGCTGCCAATAATTCCATACATATGAAATGATTCAAACCGAAACATTTCCTGAATTCTAAACCAACTGATGATTTCTGCTTTTGTAAATACAATTCCGAAGATAATGCCAATAGCCAAATATTTTAAGTTGTACCACATTGGATGTTCTAATTCACTTTCATTTACGCAAACCGAATCTAATTCCCTTTTTTGTAAATCATCTAACTCTTCCTTTTTCATCGTATTATAAATTTAAAATATAGGGTAAAATAAAATTAGCCATTAATAATCCTCCAATCATAAAGCATATGGTTGCAACAAGTGAAGGCCATTGTAAATTTGCAATTCCGGTTATAGAATGTCCGCTTGTACAACCTCCTGCGTAACGTGTACCAAAGCCTACTAAAAAACCACCAACCACCATCAATAAAAATCCTTTTAAAGAAAATAAATTTTCCCAAGTGAATAAATCTGCAGGTACGAGAACACCTTTCTCTGAAATGCCTTTAGATTCTAAATATTCAACAGTTTTTGAATTTATAGCTATATCTTCAGGGTTTTGAAGAAACTGCATTGTTAAAAATCCGCCAATTAAAATTCCCAATACAAAGAAGAGATTCCAAATTTCCTTTTTCCAATTATATTTAAAAAATGGAATGTTAGATGGAAAACACGATGCACAAATATGACGAAGGGATGAGCTTATCCCAAAGGATTTATTTCCTAAAAGAAGTAATACCGGTACTGTAAGTCCGATAATTGGACCGGCAACATACCAAGGCCAAGGTTGTTTTAAAAATTCGATCATAACATTAGTTTTCTAGTCCTGAATCTGTCCAGAAATAAATTTTCCTAAAAATTAAGTTTAATGATATTTTAATTAGAATATTGTTGTAAAAGATTCGTCAAAGTATTCACGTCGTGTACGCCACTTTCTTTCCAAAGAAGATCTCCGTTTTTGAAAATGGCTAAAGTTGGAACGCCACGCACACCATATTCTGCAGCTATAGCAGGAAACTGGTCTACATCAATCTTCACAATTCTGGCAGCATCACCCACATTTTCTTTTACAGATGTTAAAACAGATGATTGTACTTTGCATGGCTGACACCAAGTTGCAAAAAAATCTATCAAAACCGGACGTTCCGAATTGATGAGTTCTTGAAATTTTTGTGACATATTTTAGTTATAATTAATTATTAATGAGCAATAAGACTTCTGTTGTTTTTTGTAATATCTTATTGATTTTCTTCTTTCTTCGTTAATGGTACTTCACAATTTCCTGCAGCACATCCAAATCTGAATATTGCCATTGCCATAAAGTAGATGCCAAAAATCGCAATCCACCAAATTAGATCTTTTATAGCGGTAATAATGAAGAAAATCCCACCTAAAAGGTAGAAAATCCTTCGGATATCCCAATTTTTAAGAACATTCTGCATTAGGAAATTTTGTTTTGTAGTGATGACCAGCCTCCACCATTATAAACTTCAAATCCGTGGTTTTGAAGAATTCCTCTCGCAGAAGCACTTCTCATTCCGCTTGCACAACAAGTAATTACCGGTTTATTTTTGTCGAGTTTTTTTATTTGGCTTTGCAGTTGCTGCAAAGGGATATTTTTAGAATTTTTAATGTGCCCGCTTTTGAATTCGCCTTGCGTTCTCACATCAATAATCTGTGCGCCGTTAGCAATAAGTTCTTTGTAATCTACAGATTTGCCGCCGAAAAGTTTCTTTAAAAAATTAAGCATTGTTTTGTGGTTTTTTGGAGTTTTCAAATACGGAGAACATCAGATAGCCCATTACAGAACCATAAACCGTGGAGTTGATAGGTTTTGAGGTAATGGCGCAAGAACCAGTGTTGCAACCAATAAAATAATAATAAGCATATCCCAGTATTGCGCCAATAAAAACGCCTGCGATACTTAATTTATATTTGGTGATAAAATCTTTCATTTTTTCTTTAAATTTATAAAAACCTCACTGTCAGTTCTTTGAGGTATGCTGTTGTAGCAGGTTTCCATTTTATCAATCTCAAAATATTTTTTGAAGGTAAAACGATATTCTGCTTCGGTTCCTCCAAATGGTGGACCTTTTTTCTCAAATATTTTATTGAACAAGACGCCGATAATTCTCCCATTTTCGTTTAAAAGTTCTGAAGCTTTTTTAGCATAATCGCTCCTCATTATAGTTGGAATGGCGCAGAAAAAGGTCTGCTCAATCATTAAATCATATTGGCCTTTGTGTGTGAAAAAGTCTTCACAAATTACCTTTACTTCAGGATTATGTTTAAATTTTTCTTTCAAAATATTCACCGCAAAATCTGAAATATCTAAAATGGTAATATCTTTAAAACCTTTTTCTAAAAGAAACTCCGCTTCGTGTGCGTTTCCACAGCCGGGAATTAAAATTCGAGCATTTTTGTTTCTGTACTGCGTAACATAATCTTCGATAGTTGGTGAAGAGTAACCGATGTCCCATCCTGTTTCCTCTTTCTCCCAGCGTTCATTCCAATAGTTTTGGTTCAACTCATCGCCTGATGATACTGTTCCACAGCTTATTTCTTGTGACATTTTATTTTTTCTTGCAGGTATTAAAACCAAAAAGCGTGTAGAGAGGACAAAAACCCAAAAGGCTTGTAAGAACAAACACTCCAGCTAAAACAATCAAAATAATACCCAAGGTTCCGTTAATGGCACCGGTGTAATATAAATACCCAATTATTAAAGCGATTATGATACGAAGTATGCGGTCGATTCCGCCCATATTTGTTTTCATAATTAATGTTTTAAAGTTCTTTGGTTAATATAAAAACATTCTCTTTACCTTTTCCAATCACCTCGTGTTCTACATTTACGGGTATTTCGTATACGTCACCTTCCGCAAAATGATAATCCTCATTATTAATTTTGAAAATAACTTCGCCTTTTACCATTGTAAAGTTTGTAGGTACAGGTGTGATGTGTTTCTTAAGTAAAGTTCCTTCGCCTAATCCAACTGCAATCTGCTGAACTTTATCGGTCTTTTTAATAACAAAAGTTGAGGGTTTTTCTTTATTGAAAACCAGTTGGTTTAGAAAATTGTTTTGCATCGTATAAGCGTTTTTCCAGGTTTGGATATTATCAATATTTTTAATTCCGTTGTTTTTCAAGATTTCAAATGCTTCTCCGGATTGTCTTCCGCTGTTACAATAAAGTATAGAATGCTTTTGACTTCTGAAAAAATCTAAATTATTCTTTATCTCTGACAATGGAATATTAACGGCATTTTTCACAGGACTTTCATTAAACTGTTCCGGTGAACGCACATCAACGAAAGTTGAATCATTAAGTTTCACAGATCTGCCTTGATTATTGCTGATAGTAGTGGTTGGAGCACACGACATCAGCAATAACAAAAGACTAGTAATGATATATGAAAACTTATTATTCAATACTTTAGTTTAGAGTTTTGCTTTGGCAAACAAAATCAGTGGTAGGAACTTTTTCTGTTTTTTTGATGCCGTTAAAACCGCCTTCTACTTCTGTGAAATTTCTAATTCCTCTTGAATTTAGTATACTTGCGGCAATCATGCTTCTATAGCCTCCTGCACAATGTAAGTAGAAGTGTTCGCTGTCATCTATTGTTCCTGCCCAATCTGAAATTGAGTCTAATGGCTTGCTGTAAGCATCATTCACATGTTCTGCTTCATATTCCGAAGGTTTTCTTACATCAATCACTTTAGCATCGGGATGGTATTGCTTTGCAAATTCTTCAGGAGTGATTCTATTAATCTCATCAATTTCTTTCCCTGACTTTTTCCAAGTTTCGAAACTTCCTTCCAAATATCCAATAACATTATCAAATCCTACTCTGGAGAGTCTGGTAATTGCTTCCTCTTCGCTTCCGGGTTCTGTTACCAATAATAACGGTTGTTTCACATCTACTATCATGGCGCCAACCCAAGGTGCAAAATCACCTTTAAGCCCAATATTTACAGAATTAGGAACAAACCCTTTATGGAAATCAGCGGCTAATCTTGTGTCTAAAATTAATGCGCCGGTTTCTTCTGCTGCCGTTTCAAAATCATCTGCTGAAAGCGGATTTAGACCTTTGTTCATCACGTTTTCAAAACTTTCGTAACCACTTTTATTCATGGCGACATTCATACCGAAATATTTAGGTGGAGCAGAAAGCCCATCTAAAACCGCATCAATAAATGCTTCTTTACTCGGCTGATTGAGTGCGTAATTGGTCTTTTTTTGATTTCCTAAAGTGTCTACAGTTTCCTTTTGCATGTTTTTTCCGCAAGCAGAACCAGCTCCGTGCGCTGGATAAACAGTGATGTCATCCGCTAAAGGCATTATTTTATTTTGAAGGCTGTCGTAAAGCAAGCCTGCCAATTGTTCCTGCGTAAGATTTGCGGCTTTTTGCGCAAGATCAGGTCTTCCTACATCGCCTAAGAAAAGGGTATCACCCGAAAAAATGGCAGTTTCTTTCCCTTCCTCATCAATTAAAAGAAAGGTAGAGCTTTCCATAGTATGTCCCGGTGTGTGAAGAACTTTTATTTTAGCATTACCGATTTCAAAAATCTGATTGTCTTCTGCAACAATGGCATCGAAAGAAGGCTGTGCAGTTGGTCCATAAACAATTGGCGCACCTGTTTTCTGGCTCAAATCAATATGACCTGAAACAAAATCTGCGTGGAAATGGGTTTCAAAAATGTATTTTAAAGTCACATTATCCTTGGCTAATCTGTCAAGGTAGGGTTGTACTTCGCGCAAAGGGTCTATAATTGCTGCTTCGTTACCCGAAACAATATAATAAGCACCTTGTGCAAGGCATCCTGTATATATTTGTTCTACTTTCATAATTTTCTATTTAGAATTTGTTATGCAAATTTCGTACTATGTTTTAAAAAAATGTGTAACATAAATCACATTTCTAATAGATGAAATCTATTCTGCTGATGTATCCATGTATTCCATGGCGTTGCCGTCTTTATCAGTGAGTTTTCCGCCGGCGTTTCCTTCTTTCATTTCCCACATATAAACCTCATTTGAGAAAACCGGATTGCCATTGGAAGTAACCGTTTTTGGAGAAAGTTTATATTCGGGTTCATTGTTTTTTTGAATTTTAACCATTACGTCTGTACCTTCGGCATAATAAGTGACTTTTAATTTCTCTCCTTTACTGTTGGTAAGTGTTTTAGTGTCCTGCACATTGCTTACTTCGCTGGATTTAGCCTCTAAATCTGGCGTTATGCTTTCGGTAGGATTTTCTGTTTTTTTACAGGAAACCAATGCGATGCCCGAGATTGCTAATGCTAATATTATTTTTTTCATTTCTTAAATATTTTAGTTTAATAAAAGTTCTTTCACAATAATCCAAACTCCCATCACCAGAACAAACCAACCGAATATTGGCTTAAGTTTGCGTCCTTCTATTTTTTTTGATAAACCTACGCCGATTAAAATTCCTATAATGGAAAGCGCGGTGAACGACAATAGAAAAACCCAATCTACAGTAATTTTATCTAATGATGATGCAAAACCAATTAAAGAATTAATTGAAATGATGAAGAGTGAAGTAGCAACAGCTTCTCTCATGGAAACACCTAAAAGCATTACAAGCGCAGGAACTATTAAAAATCCACCTCCAGCTCCAATAAATCCGGTTACAATGCCTACTAAAAGACCTTGAGACACCAAAAGTGTATAATTGGGTTCTGTTTCTCTTGGTTTTCTTACTCTTTCTTTTTTCTGTATCATTTTTATGGATGAAAAAAGCATTAGCACAGCAAAAAGAATTAGGATGAACATATCTTTGGTAAGGGTAATTCCCCAACGGTGAATAATATATTCCGGTAAATGTGGTAGCACAAGCCTTCGGGAAAATAAAATCCCAAGAATGGACGGAATCCCGAAACGGTAAGCCGTAGTGAAATTAACGTGGCCTTGCCTAATAAAACTTATAGAGCCAACCGAACTTGTAGCACCTACAACAAAAAGTGAAAGAGCTGTGGCAGTAACCGCATCAATTTTAAAAAGGTATGCGAAAACAGGGACGCTCAAAATGCTGCCGCCACCACCGATTAATCCCATAACCAGACCTATGATAATTGCGAAGAAATAACCCAAAATATGCATTGAAAAGTTTTGCGCAAATATAAAGCCTAAAGATAAGGATTTCTGAAACTTTGGTTACAGAAGCTCAATCCTGTTACGACCGAGTTTTAGTTTGTTGTCTTCTTCAAAAGTTTTTAGAACTCGGGAAACCACAACTCTGGCGGTACCGAGCTCGTTAGCGAGTTGTTCATGAGTGGTATTGATAATTTTAGTATTAGTAAGCGCTGCTTTTTTTTGCAATAGATGAAAGAGGCGGTCATCAATTTTTTTAAAGGTTACCTCGTTTACCATATCCAGAAGTTCCTCAAAACGTTTATGGTACATCCTGAAAATATAATCTAACCATTCTGGATTTGATTTAATGAGAGAGGATACTTTTTCTGTAGGTAAAAACCAAATTTCTGTATCTTCTTCCACTTCTGCCTTTACTTTGCTGGTTTCCCCGTGCAAGCTTCCAAGAAAAGACATCACGCAACTTTCTCCGGCTTTAATGTAGTATAATAGAATTTCTCGCCCGTCTTCTTCGGTACGCAAAACTTTTATGCTGCCTTTGGTAACAATAGGTATGGAACGGATGTTAGCATTTTCGTTCAGGATAACCTCTCCCGAACTGTAATTTTTTACAGTACTGTATTGATAAAGTTCGTCTACAAGTTGCTGTGAAACAGCCAGTTGGGTTTCCATTAAAAAATCGATTTTATTTCAAAAATATTTTGCCCAATTTCTAACTGATCTCCTACTTTTTTACCTTTCAATTTCTGAAAAATAGGCGCTTCCTGCGAAATGCAGAAAACCTCTTTACCATTGACATTGAATTTTGGCAATGGTACTGCCATAAAAAAATAGTTTTTGTCTGTTTCTATCAGTGCACCAAGTTCTGCTTGTGTATATGATTTATCTTTCTCTCCTTGCACAAAAGCCATATCTTTTTTCTCTTTGGCCAGCATTTTTTCGTATCGCAGTTGCATATCTTTCGCTTCTGTTTGTCTTGCCAAATCATCAGGATCCGATGTGTCGTCTTCGTCCAAATCAGATGCGGTTTTATATCGTTCTACAGATTGCTGCAAATTATCGATAACTCTTTGCTGTTCCTCGATTATTTTATCGAGTATTTCCTCTCTTTTCATCGCTAAATTATTTAGGTATCTAACAAATTTACTAAATTATTATGATAAGTGAAAGGGTATTTTTATGATAAAGTTGGGCAAAACGAGTTTGCCCAACTTTTAATAGAAATCTACTCTTTAAAATGAATATGTGAATCCTAAACCAAAACTGCGTCCTGGTGAAAGTATTCTCCTCGTTTTATCAGTAGAATATGGACGGCTTAAATGTTCTGCATAAGCTTTATCAAATAGATTGCTTACGTTTCCCGTTAGGAAAGCATTTTGAAACACCTCATACTGCACTACAAAATCTAAAACGCTGAATGAAGGCGTTTTAAGTTCCCCAAAATTAGGATTGATACGATTCTGGGCATCTACAAAACGGTATTTTAAGTTGAGGATAATCGGATGGAAATCGGCCACCAAATTCCATCTAAAATCTAAAGGTGCAATCTCGGGAAGTGGATTTTTTGTTTTTAAGTCTTCGGCGTAAATGTACGCTACAGCCATTTCTGTTCTGTATTTGGGGTGAAATTGCCAGTTAAAGTTTGCTTCAAATCCGGTTTTGAAAGCTTTATCAATATTAAGATACTGTCTTACACCGGGACTCGTCATTGAATATTTTTTGACATTAGAATTGATCACTCCAGAGATATAATCCTGCAAATAAGAGTAGAAACCATCTAGCTGAAAATAAACATTTTCCCTTTTATAAGTAAAGATCAAATCTGCCTGATTATTGGTTTCCGGTTTCAAATTTGGGTTTCCTAGCATTTCGTAACCATCTATTCCAACGGTAAAAAGATTGATATAACGTTCTGTTAAGCTCGCACTTCTTTGTCCACGTCCAGCCCAAAAGGATAAAATAGAATTTTTATTTAGGGAGTGGCTGTAACCCAAGCTCATACTGTGGTTTAAATTTTCAGCTTTAGAATCTCCATACATTGTCTTGAAGAGATTAGAAAGTTCTTTAGCTTCAGCGGTATTATAATCCAATCTGTATGAGATGGTTAGCTTTCCTTTACCTAAATTCTGCTGAAACTCATTAAACCAACCCAACTGCTGAATTTCCGAATCTTGCCAAGATGAACCGTCTCTTGGTTTCATCGTTGCAGGCATTATCATTCTGATGTTACGAGCGCTTTCCTCTTTGAAATCAATACCCGTGTAGAAAATAGCTCTATTTTTTTGAAGTTTAAGTTCGCCTCTTGCACCATAAGTATGAGATTTTACATCTGAAACCATCATTCTATTGGGTGTTCCCATTGAGTGATCTACCAAACTTAAGTAAGAATTAAAATCAAAATGTTTTAAAACAGAATGATTGAATTTCGCCAAATGTTTCGCCTGAAACATCCAGGTTTTATCATAAATTAAATCCATATTCAAAGCGGCAAACTCTACATCGCGACCTTGATTTGTGGTAACCTGCAATGTGCTGACATGGCTATCATTCCATTTTAAATTACCTTTGGTGCCGATGCTATAACGAAGAAATGCCGAGCGCACTTCATTACCATTTCCATCTTTGTAGCGGTCTCCTTTTTGGTAGCTTCCAAATACATCCCAAACCATATTTTTAGTGGATAAAGTGCCAAGAACTTCATTTCTTAAAACATTTCCATTGGTTTCATAGCCTGTGGAAAGTCTGCCTCCGAAGTTTACATGTTCAGAAAATTTTGGCTCAATTGTTTTAAAGTTGATGCTGCCTCCCAAAGCTGTACCATAGCGAAAGTGGTAGGGTCCTTTGTAAATCTCGGCTTCTTTCACAATATTCATATTAATTTGGCTTACAGCAGGATCCATTCTGCTGGGACAAGCATTTACGGCGTGAGCTGCACCATCAATGACGAGATTTAATTGTTCGTATTTAAAACCACGCATTACAGGATCTGTAGCATAATTTCCGGCTTTTCTTATTCCATTAATTTCCGGAATGTTATTTAAGAATTTTCCTGCGTCGTGATTCAAAAGATCTGAATTTACCGTTTGTAGTTTTTCTTTGTTGTTATCTTTAGGAAGTAGTTTTGTGATTTTTACAACTTCTATATTATAATTAATGCTGTCTTGGTCTGTTTGTGCTTTTAAGTCAAAATTTAGCATAAATACAGCAGCAAATAATGTCTTCGGCACAATTGCTGAAACACAGTTTGT
Source organism: Bacteroidota bacterium (assembly GCA_023394415.1). Lineage (GTDB taxonomy): Bacteria > Bacteroidota > Bacteroidia > Flavobacteriales > Weeksellaceae > Planobacterium. Next base: position 32,342 of record JAEXAR010000017.1, on the reverse strand, counting down.
TTTCATTTTCTGATTGATTTTAAATAAACAGTAGTTCTACCTTATACCATATTTTTAGTAAAGGCTTTTAGCTTTGAATTTATTAATCAGATTTGTGGAGGTTTGGGAAGGATATGAAGATAGCCTTCACTAATATTGAAAGTAGAAGTGATGTTTGAATTTGATTGAAGATTACACCAAAGTATTTTAGGCTTTGGAATTTCAATCTCCTGATTGGGTAAAATATTAAACTCAAAACCAATTTTTACCAGATTGAAAGGTGATGTTGGTTTTTCGCTTTCTTTTTTAATTTCGCATTTTCCGTGGCAGTTCATTTCGGGTTTATCCTTATTTACACAATGCGTTTCATAGAAATTTCTGTTAATGTTATAATCCAAAAACAAGAGCGAATTTTGAAAACTGGCTATAAGAATGATAAATGACAATATGTAAATGGAAAAAGATTTCATCTTTACACCACAAAAGTAATTCTCTTTAACCTCAAAAACTATGAGTAAGGTCATAGAACGCGTGTGATTTTTGTCATCTGTTTCCAGTATAAATAGAATAAAAGTTTTCTTCTATCCATAAGATATTTAAAAATTTAAGGCATCTAAAGGTTCAGATAAACCTGAATGAGATGAAACTTAAATTCTTTTATGAAACCTCCATCCAATTAATTCTCTTATAATGGGTTTAGTTTATAATTTTAAAGTATTTATGAATATTTTTCAATGTATAGATGTAGTTTTTAAATTTTCAAATATCAGTTTAAAAATATTCCTTAAAATCTGACAGATAATTATTAATTTTATCCTTTGCAAAAAATAAACTTCAAATGGCTGACAAAGCAAAATTTATTTCAGATTTAAATGCCAGATATACACCAAAAGGCGAACACATCATTTTAGGGAAAGGCATTTTAGACGGGGAGGTTGTTCCGGAAGTCAACGTTACTCTTCCGCTAAAGACCATTAACAGACATGGCCTTATCGCTGGAGCAACAGGTACGGGGAAAACCAAAACCATACAAGTTTTTGTGGAACAACTCTCACACGCAGGGGTTCCTTCTTTGGTTCTTGATATTAAAGGAGATTTTTCGGGAATTGCAGAACCCGGAACCAAGAATGCTATAATAGATGAGAGGTATGGTAAAACACTTCTAAACTGGGAGGCTCAATCTTTTCCTGTAGAGCTGATGACGATTTCCGGAGAGCGTGGCGTGAAGCTTCGAGCTACCGTTACAGAGTTTGGCCCTGTTTTGCTTTCTAAAATATTAGAGTTAAACGATACGCAAGCCAGCATTATGGCAATTGTTTTCAAATATTCTGATGATAAAGGCTTACCGCTTATTGATCTTGAAGATTTGAAAAAAGTGTTGCAATATGTAACCGATAATCCACAAGGTAAAGCAGATTTAGCCAATAATTATGGTTCTATCTCGCCGGCTTCACTTGGAGCGATTTTACGTTCAATTGTGGCATTGGAACAACAGGGAGCTGCGCTGTTTTTTGGTGAGCCAAGTTTTGATGTAGAAGATTTATTGCAGCAAAGAGACGGAAAAGGTGTTGTAAATATCTTAAGAGTTGGTAACATCCAAAGCAAGCCACAGCTGTTTTCAACGTTTATGTTGTCGCTTTTTGCAGAGATTTATATGACGTTCCCGGAAGAAGGTGACGCAGGAAAGCCTAAACTTGTTCTGTTTATTGATGAGGCACACTTAATATTTAATGAAGCTTCAAAAGCTTTGTTATCGCAAATTGAAACCATGGTGAAACTTATCCGTTCCAAAGGTGTAGGGATTTATTTCATCACTCAAATTCCGGGTGACGTTCCTGAGAATGTATTGTCACAGTTAGGTTTGAAAATTCAGCACGCACTTCGTGGATTTACTGCGAAAGACCGTAAAGAAATTGATAAAGCCGTTGAAAATTACCCAATTACAGATTTTTACGATGCTGGACAGTTAATACAAAATCTTGGGATTGGAGAAGCATTTGTAACGGCACTTGACGAAAAAGGTATTCCAACGCCTTTGGTTCACACCTATCTTATTTCCCCGGAATCAAGAATGGATGTACTTACAGATGATGAAGTTGCAGACCTAACGTCACGTTCGGCTTTGGTTGCCAAATATGAACAAGCGGTTGATAAAGATTCTGCTTACGAAATGCTGACTTCACGAATGGAAAAAGCGGTTCAGGAAGCGCCGGCAACAATGAAAACTAAATCTGTAAAAGAAGATCCGGGAATGTTTGAACAAGTAATGACAAGTCGCGCCGGAAGAACTTTTACCAATACACTAATGCGTGAAGGCGCTAAAGCTATTTTGGGAATGTTTGGTTTGGGCGGAAGAAGAAGATAAATTAAAAAAAATAGTACAAATTTCGTCAAGTGATTGACGAAATTTTCTTTCATATAAAATGTATTCAATCATAGACATAGAAGGCAACGGCGGAGGTTTCAGGAAAGAAAGCATTATTGAAGTCGCAATTTACAGATATGACGGGCACGACATCGTGGACCAGTTTATATCATTGGTAAATCCCGAAGAAGATATCACGCAATTTGTGCAAAAACTCACAGGAATTACCCCAAAAATGGTGAAAACAGCCCCGAAATTTCACGAAATTGCCAAAAGAGTGATAGAAATTACAGAGGGTACTACATTGGTTGGACACAATATCGATTTCGATTACCGAATGCTGCGCCAATCGTTCAAAAGGTTGGGTTATGATTTCAAAATTAATACTTTAGATACCATTCCTTTAGCCAAAAAGCTAATTCCTGATGCAGAAAGCTACTCGTTAGGAAAACTGGTGAAATCTCTTGGGATTCCTTTGGTTGAGCATCACAGAGCTGGAGGTGATGCCAGAGCAACTTTGGATTTGTTTAAACTGTTGATTTCAAAGGATACCAAAAACGAAATTATCCAAAAGCAACACGACGAAACCAATGCCAAATCTTATGTTAATAAAATTAGAGATTTAACGCAGGACTTGCCAAACGAAAAAGGCATTATTTATTTTCAGGATGCTGATGGTAAAATTTTGTTTTCAGATTTTGTGGATGACATCAACCGTTTTGCGAAAAAAATTTTCAATTCAAAATCAAAAAAATGTAAGCCTATACAAGATAATTCAGAACAGATTCATTATGAACTTACAGGAAATCAGGTTGTTGCTAATCTTTTGATGAAAACCAAAGGCATCCGAAAAAAACAGAGTTTGCCATTTGGTTTGTATCACCGTCACGGTAAATATTTGGTAGAAAAAAATTCGCTTAATGAAAATGCCAAGCCTTTAGTGAGATTTAAATCTTTTACCCAAGGATTAAAAGCGCTGAACCTCATCAAATCAAAAGATGAATATGCTGACATTAAGGAATTCACCAAAAAAATCAACCTAAAAAAGCGTAATGAAATCTGGTCGACAGCAGGAAGAACTTTGGGCGAAAAAGCCTTCATCCTGTTTGAAAAGGGAAAGCTTACTTCTTTCGGTTTTTATGAATTTCATACTCAAATTCAAACCAAAGCAAAACTCAACAAACTAAAAATTAATTTACCGGTATCTACTGTGGATTTGCAGAATGATTTAAAATTAGCTCTGCTCAAAGATGAGGTAGAGGTATTCCAAATGCCTGATAAATAGATTTTTTTATATCAAAAAATTGCAAAATCGGATGATAACCTTTATTTTTGGGAAAATTTTTCAGAAAATCTAATATGAACGCGGTTATTACATCTAAAAAGGTTATTAAAAAGGGAAGAACAAAGTTCTCTAAAAAACCTGTGTAATATTGAGCCGTTTTCTTTAAATAATTGTGAAGCAGGCTCTCATTGAGAACCTGTTTTTGTTTTTAAAATATATAATATGACAAACCAAGACTTACTCCACATCGCTGAAGAATTCGGGACACCGGTTTATGTGTACGATGCAGAGTCTATAAAAGAGCAATACGAGAAACTCAAAAGTTCATTCTCGGACAATACAAGATTTTTTTACGCCTGTAAATCTCTCACGAATATCAATATCCTAAAATATATTGAAAAACTGGGATCAAATCTTGATTGTGTCTCTATCAATGAAGTGAAACTTGGCTTAAAAGCAGGGTTTTCTCCTGAAAGAATTCTTTTCACTCCAAACTGTGTTGATCTTGCTGAAATTGAGGAAGCTATGGCTTTCAAAGTTCATATCAACATTGATAATATTTCTATTTTAGAACAGTTTGGTAATAAATATGGTAACTCTTATCCCATCTTTATCCGTGTAAACCCACATATTTATGCCGGAGGAAACCATAAAATTTCCACAGGTCATATTGATTCGAAATTTGGAATTTCCATACATCAAATGCGTCATATTGAACGCGTAATGAAATCAACGAATCTTTTAGTTGAAGGTTTGCATATGCACACCGGAAGTGAAATTAAAGATGCCGATGTTTTCCTTCAGGGTCTTGAAATTATGTTTGAGCTTTCCGAGCATTTCCCGGATCTCAAGTATATTGATATGGGAAGCGGTTTCAAAGTGCCATATCAAGAAGGTGATATAGAAACCGATGTGAATACTTTGGGAAAAAAAGTAGAAAAAGTGTTCAATAGTTTTCTGCAAGAAAGTGGAAAAGACCTTCAGCTTTGGTTTGAGCCCGGGAAATATTTGGTATCCAAATCAGGACATTTCTTGGTAAAAGCCAACGTTATTAAACAAACAACGGCAACGGTTTTTGTTGGCGTTAATTCAGGTTTTAATCATCTCATTCGTCCGATGTTTTACGATTCTTATCACGTGATTGAGAATCTTTCCAACCCAAAAGGTCCGGAACGTATTTACACAGTGGTAGGAAACATTTGTGAAACCGATACTTTTGCTTGGGACAGAAAAATCAATGAAGTTCGTGAAAGCGATATCATTGTTTTCAGAAATGCCGGAGCCTACGGTTTTGAGATGAGTTCCAACTTTAATTCCAGACTGAAGCCGGCAGAAGTAATGTTTATCGACGGAAAAGCACTTTTAATCAGAAAACGTGATGAATTTGAGGACTTATTGAAAAATCAGATTGAAGTTTTATAGATGAAAGGCTCTTGAAAAGAGTCTTTTTTTGTATCTTTAATCAAATAATAGAAAAAATGTACCGAATATTAGCTCTTGTTTTATTTTTCTTGATGTCCACTGTTTTGAATGCCCAATTTATGATTGAAGATGTGGATGATACCGAATTTCTTTCAGAAAATGGGAGAAGTTTATTTTCTGCTAAAATGAACTTTCCGATGGAGCATTTTAGAATTTCGGGATGTGAAACTGTTTCTTATGCAAAACCTGTAAATGGAGAGGATGCTTTCAAACAGGAACTCTTTAGCAATATGCTCAACTTTGTAGATAAAGATTCCTATGCTTTAAGCGGGACTTTCTATTTTCTATTTGAAATCAATCCGCAGGGCGATATTTCGAATTTTGAATTGAAACCCAATGTCACCAACGGAAATATGTTTTATGAGGATATGAAGTTTGTGATAAAAAGACTCAAAACCAAATGGTATCCAGCAAACTGTGGTGGAGCACCAATTTTTTCTAAAATTCGAATGAAAATCAATTTCAGAACCGAGGTTTTTGATTTGTAAATATTGTCTAAAAAAAAGAAATGAAATTATTGTATATTTTTTTGTTAATAGTCCTAAGTGTTTTATATAATGCCCAAATTGTAGAACATTATCCCGCAGGTAATGATTTTTATATTGGTGGAAAAAAGGAATTTTATAAAGATATTCAAGAAGTATTGTTAAAAAATAACTTCAAAAAATGTGATAGCAAAACAGAGCTTTATCTTCAGAAAATACTAATTACAGCGGAAGGAACTGTTAAATATGTAAAAGATTTTGATTCTGATAACATTGCAAAAAATAAATGTGCTTCCGATATGTCTAAAGAAGTCCTTAAGTATTTGCACAAATGGAAACCTCTTGAAGTTAATGGCAAAAAATATTCTGCTCTTACAGAGTTTTATTTTTATCCTAATGATTTTTTTGAAAGTTATAAGCCGGGATATATGATGGAAGAAATAACGAAAGTTGATTTTCCTTATGGTGGAATTAATGGTTTTAGGAAAAGGATTTTTGATGACATTATCATTCCTGGTTTACGAGATGGTGAATACTCTGTTGATATTTTTTTTGATATTGAACCTAATGGAGAGGTTAGCAATATACAAGGACAAGTAACTAAAGGAGACGAGTTTCAAGGAAATAAACTTATCGAGGAAACCATATTTACTATTCAAAAAATGAAAATAAATTGGACGCCCATGAAATATAAAGGTGTCGCATATAAAACTAGCATTAAGCTACCTTTAACAATAAAACTCTCAACCGGCTTGTGAAAAACTGCCATTCTGTCACAAAAATACTTATCTTTGCACACTAACTTTTAGTTTCAAGTTCAGATTTTGTTCTCAAGTTCCAAGTTGAGGAAAATTGAAACGTGAGACTTGAAACCCGAAACAAAAAACTCGACGTGCAAGAAAAATACATAGACGAAACTAAACAAGGCGAAGCATTTGCCATCGCTGAAAAACCCGAAAATTCTAAAAAATTATTTTTGGAAAGTTACGGTTGCCAAATGAATTTCTCCGATTCTGAAATTGTGGCTTCAATTCTCAACGAACAAGGCTATAACACGACTTTGAATGTTGAAGAAGCAGATTTAATTCTCTTAAATACTTGTTCCATTCGTGAAAAAGCGGAGCAAACTGTAAGGATGCGCCTTTCGCAATTCAAAAATCAGAAAAAAGAAAATCCAAATCTTACCGTTGGCGTTCTTGGATGCATGGCGGAACGTTTGAAAACCAAATTTTTGGAAGAAGAACATTTGGTGGATTTGGTTGTTGGTCCCGATGCTTACAGAGATTTACCCAATTTATTAAAGGAAACTGAAGACGGAAGAGATGCGATTAACGTTATTCTTTCCAAAGAAGAAACTTACGCCGACATCAATCCGGTTCGTTTAGGCGGAAACGGAGTTACAGCGTTTGTTACCATCACTCGTGGATGCGATAATATGTGCACCTTTTGCGTGGTTCCGTTTACAAGAGGTCGAGAAAGAAGCCGCGATCCGCATTCGATTGTTGAAGAATGTAAAGATTTGTGGAACAACGGTTACAAAGAAATCACTTTGCTTGGTCAAAACGTGGATTCTTACCTTTGGTTTGGTGGCGGCGCAAAAAAAGATTTTAAAAATGCTTCTGATTTACAGAAATTAACGGCAGTAAATTTCGCACAATTGCTTGATATGGTTGCTAATGCAGTTCCGGGAATGCGAATTCGTTTCTCCACTTCCAATCCGCACGATATGACGACCGATGTTTTCGAAGTGATGGCGAAACACGACAACATTTGCAAATATATTCACCTTCCTGTTCAAAGCGGAAGCGACCGAATTTTAGAAAAAATGAACCGCCAACATACAAGAGAAGAATATTTGAATCTCATTAAAAAAGCCAAAGAAATCATTCCCGATATTGCATTTTCACAAGATATGATTGTCGGTTTTTGTGGCGAAACAGAAGAAGACCACCAAATGACTTTGAGTTTAATGCGAGAAGTGGAATACGATTACGGTTATATGTTTGCCTATTCCGAAAGACCTGGAACTCCTGCTCACAAAAAGATGGAAGATGATGTTCCTGCAGATATAAAACAAAGAAGATTAGCAGAAGTCATCGCGTTGCAAGGCGAACTTTCCAGAATGCGAATGAAATCTTACACCGGAAGAAATCACGAAATTTTGATTGAAGGCACTTCCAAAAAGAATGAAAACCAATGGAAAGGCAGAAATTCCCAAAACGCAGTTTGTGTTTTTGATAAATTAGAAGGACAAAAAATCGGCGACATTGTGACTGTTTTTGTGTACGATAATACACAGGGAACACTTTTGGGGAAAACGGTGGAAACCTTATAGGTTTCAGAAACCTATAAGGTTAACCAAAGGAATCTCAAATTTCAAATCTCAAATCATTTGTATGAAAGAACTAATTTCCAATAACGATTATAAAAATTGGCTGATTGATTTAAAATCTAAAATCAGAGTGAGCCAATTGAAAGCGACGTTGGCTGTGAATGTGGCTCTAATCGGATTTTACTGGGATTTAGGAAAAATAATTTCCGAAAAAGAAAAAGTTTGGGGAAGCAAATTGATTGATAATCTTTCAAAAGATTTGAAGGAGGAGTTTCCCGAAATGTCGGGATTTTCAGTTAGAAATCTAATTTATTGTAGAAATTTTTACAATTTTTACAATCAAAATACAATTGGGCAACAAGCTGTTGCCCAATTAGAAGATAAAACCTCAAGTGAAATTGTGCAACAGCCTGTTGCACAATTTGATGATTCTGATAATCAGCAAAATACATTTTCGCAACAACTTGTTGCACAAATTCCGTGGGGACACAATATTCTTATTTTTTCCAAGTCAAAATCTTTGGAAGAAGCTAATTTTTACATTGAAAAAACCATTGAAAATCAATGGAGTAGAAATCTTCTTGCCTTACAAATAGAAAACGGATTATTTGCAAGACAGGGAAAATCAATCAACAATTTTTCAAATACTTTAATTGAACCTTTTTCAGATTTAGCACAACAAGTTTTGAAAGACCCATACATTTTTGGGTTTCTTTCTTTGGACGAAAAGCACCGTGAAAAAGACATTGAAAACCAACTCATTGAACACGTTCAGAAATTTCTTTTAGAATTGGGAAAAGGCTTTGCGTTTGTCGCGAGACAATACCATTTCAATATTACGGAGAACGATTATTATATTGATTTGCTGTTTTATCACATTCATTTGAAATGTTATGTCGTTATCGACTTGAAAAACACCAAATTCGTCCCTGAATTTGCAGGAAAAATGAATTTTTACCTTTCAGCCATTGATGATTTGTTAAAAAAATCCGACGATAATCCAACGATTGGTTTATTGCTTTGCAAATCCAAAAATAATTTGGAGGTAGAATTTGCTTTGCGAGGAATGTCAAAACCTATTGGAGTGAGCGAATTTATTCTAACTCAAAATTTACCTGAAAACTTGAAAAGCAAACTTCCTACGATTGAGGAAATTGAAAAAGAATTGGAGAAATATGAAAAAGGATAATGATTTAAAATTGAATTATTCAAAAAAAACATTCTATTAAAGAATTAAAAATGAACGAACTACAATCCATAAAAAACCGCTTCGGAATTATCGGGAATTATCCCGCTTTAAACCGCGCTTTAGAAAAATCAATTCAGGTTGCGCCGACTGATATTACTGTTTTGGTTATCGGAGAATCTGGAACCGGAAAAGAATTTATTCCAAAAATTATTCACGCCGAATCTAAGAGAAAACACCAACCTTACATCGTGGTAAACTGCGGTGCAATTCCCGAAGGAACAATAGATTCCGAACTTTTTGGGCACGAAAAAGGCGCATTTACTGGAGCAACTTCCACCAGAAAAGGTTATTTTGAAGTTGCTGATGGCGGAACGATATTTTTGGATGAAGTCGGTGAACTTCCTTTACAAACGCAAGTTAGGTTGCTTCGTGTTTTAGAAAGTGGTGAGTTTATGAAAGTGGGATCCTCACAAGTGCAAAAAACAAATGTGCGAATTGTGGCTGCTACCAATGTAAATATGATGAAAGCCATTCAAGACGGGCGTTTCCGTGAGGACTTATATTACCGTTTGAACACCGTTCAAATCGATATGCCGGCTTTACGAGAAAGAAAAGGTGATATTCACTTACTTTTTAGAAAATTTGCGATTGATTTTGCTGAAAAATACAGAATGCCTGAACTTCAACTTACTGATGATGCCGTAACTTATCTGGAGAGCTACTCATTTCCGGGAAATGTACGTCAGTTAAGAAATTTGGTAGAGCAAATGACGGTTGTTGAACAAAAAAGAGAAGTCAATTCTGTGCGTTTGGCAGAATATATTCCGATGCAGACTAATCTTCCTGCAGTGGTTCAGAAAAATCAGCCGGGCTCAATTTCAAATTCAGAATTTCATTCAGAAAGGGAAATTATGTACAAAATCCTTTTCGATATGCGCAACGATATAAATGATTTAAAATCCTTAACTTCGGAACTGATAAAGAACAGAGGAAACGGAAGTTTCAGCAATCAGGAGCAGGATTTAATCAACAGAATTTATACGCCTGAAACCCAGAATGCCAATCCAAATTCTCTTTTATATTTTGAAAACGGAAACAGAAATCCGGTAAACCCAACCATCATTTCAAATCCCAATGAAAACGACTATGAAGATGTGGAAGATATTGAAATTGAAGAAACACAACCGGTTTCACTCTCACTCCAAAATAACGAAAGAGAATTGATTGTAAGAGCTTTGGAAAAACACAAGGGTAGAAGAAATAAAGCCGCTGACGAATTGGGAATTTCTCAAAGAACACTTTACAGAAAGATAAAACAGTATAATTTAGAAGAATGAAAAAAAGTCCGAAGTCCGAAGCACGAAGTCCGAAGAATTTTTTAAAATTCTTTTTATTCTTATCGTTTTTCTTTTTTCTTCAAAGTTGTACGGTGTACAATTTTAAAGGAAACACCCTTCATGAGGATGTAAAAACCATCCAGATTAAGGATTTTATCAACAATTCTGCAGGCTTAATGAATCCCACTTTGGCGCAGCAGTTTACTATTGATATCAACAATCGCTTTTTGCAAAGAACCACATTAAAAGGGACAACGGAAGCTCCACATATTTTAATCGAAGGCGAAATAACAGATTATACCATTTCACCAACTACTATTTCCTCTCCGGTTGGTACCAATACAGGTGGACAAATACAAGCGGCACAAAACAAACTGACGATTACTGTAAAAGTACATTACGAAAATGCGATTGAGCCTGAAAAGGGTTTCGACAGAACATATTCCGACGAATCTGTTTTCAGCAGTGATTTGGATATCAATCAGATAGAGGCTTCACAAATTAAAATTGTGAATGAAAGAATCATTAATAAAATTTTCAACGACATTATAGCAGATTGGTAAATGAATGCGCGAGTTTTAGAATTATTAAAAAATCCTGAGAAGATTCAGTCCGAAGATTTAAAATTGCTTGAAAGTGAGATTAAATCAAAGCCTTATATTCAGAATATCAGAGCATTATATCTTTATGGGACGCATCAGTTTAATATTGAAAGTTACCCAAAAGAACTTTCTAAAACAGCTGCTTACACCACTGATAAAAAAATTCTTTACCACTTTATCAATAAAAATGCAGTTGATGTAACAGAAAGTAATTTCACTCCGGAATCTTCAATTCCACAAGAAAATTCGGATCAAGAGTTAGAGACAAAAACGCCTGAAAACGTTGAAATCAACAATTTTAAGGAGCCAAGTTTTGTTGAAATAAACGGTGAACGCAATAGAATTTTATTTGAAGGTGAAGAAGAGTTCTTAAACGAAAATGTTTCTAACGACCTTCAAAATTCAGTAAATGAAAGTCCACAGGAAAATGTAACGGAAGAACTAATAGAAGAATCTTCAGAACCACAAGAAATGGTTTATGAAGAGGAAAGAATTATTGAAATCAATAACTCAGATATTGAAATTGATAGTGTAGATTCTATAATTGAAATTCAAAATACTGAAATTCTAGAAAAACTTGGTTCTGGAGATTCGCTTGAAGAAAACTCAGGAGATTTAAGTTTCCACGGGATTGAGACTTTTATGCCAAATGTTGCCGTTCCGGTAGAAAATAAAATTAATAACTATCAACCAAAACAAACGCCTAATCGTCACGAAGAGGAAATGAAGCGCCTCATTGCAGAAGTGGAGGCCAAAATAAAAGCAAAAAAACAATCCCAACCTGATGATAAGAAAGTGGTTGAGGACGAACCAATAAGTTTTGAAACCAATTTCGCAGAAACTCAAGGATTTACTTTAGAAAAAATTGAAGATCTTAACGTTGAGGAATCTTCCGAAATTGTAACCGAAGAACATGTTGAAGTTGCTAAACCAAATGAAGAAATACCGGAGGTAAAAGACCTTTCAGCACAGAAATCTCAATGGAAACCGATGTCTTTATCTTCAAATACTCCCGATGCTTTAATTCAAAAAGAAGAACAAATACAGGAAGTTCAAAATAAATCAGATGATTTAGAGCAAGTGGAATTAAAATCTGAAAAACCTGAAGAAACTGTTTCAAAATCCGAAGAGAGACCAGTATTTAATGTGTCATTTTTTGCGCCAAATGTTTCAAAAATTGAAGAAGAAAAAACAGTAGAACCGGAAATTTCAAAAGTTGAAGAAGTAAAAACTCAAGACAGTAACATACCACAGTTCATTAATACGTGGCAAAATTGGTTGAAAATTGATCGAAAAGAACCGGAAGTTTCTAAAGAAGAAATAAAGGAAAAAGCGATAGAAAAATTTATCGAAAACGAACCTAAAATCTCTAAATTAAAAGAAGAAATCAATTTTGTTGTAAAAGAAAAAGCAGACGATATTTCACACTTAATGACCGAAACTTTGGCGAAACTTTATGTAGAACAAAGGCTTTACAGCAAAGCCATTAAAGCCTATGAAGCTTTGCAACAAAAACATCCTGAAAAAGCAGATTACTTTGCCGAAAAAATCTCTGAAGTAAAAGATTTGCGAACCAATAAATAAACCTAACGACTGTCACGCAGAGCTTGCCGAAGCGTCTCAATCTAAATTATTATGAAAATGGACATTACATTAATTATTGGCCTTATCATTTTAGGTCTTATAGCAGGTTATTTAAGCGGACTTGTTGGAATTGGTGGTGGTATTATTATGGTTCCGGTTTTGGTATTGATGTTTGGTTTTACTCAACATAAAGCGCAAGGAACAACTTTGGCATTACTAATGATTCCTGTAGGGATTTTTGGGGTGATGAATTATTATAAAGCCGGAAATGTAGACTTTAAAACGGCACTTCTACTCGGAGCCGGTTTTGTTTTGGGAAGTTATTTGGGAAGCAAAACCGCAATTTCACTGTCGCAGGAAACTTTGAGAAAAGCTTTCGCTGTGCTAATGTTTATTGTAGCGGTTAAAATGTTCTTCCAAAAGTAGATTAACGTAATTGTGAGAATGCTTTAAATTGAATTAATAAATACAACCTACATTTAATAAAAAAATTCCTCTGAAAGTTCAGAGGAATCATTTTTTTATAGGATCAAATTTTATTCTAAATGCCTTGTTTCAACAGTTTCGACCTCAATAATTTTCGAGGGACGATCACTATTGTAGTTTCTGAATTTATTCCAGATTTTTCTACCTAAAATGATAACTACAATAACTAATATAATCGCTGCAATCCCTGCAATAATAGGAGCTGCCATTGCAAGTACTGACATAATTCCGGCTCCGGCTGTTTCAGTAGTTGCGACGACGGAATTTCCTAATCCTCCGGTTGTTGCTGTAGAAGCAGCCCGTGTTCCTGCAAATCCGGAACTAATTGCTGCAGCAGTACCCCCACCTGCAATCAAAGCTAAAGCCCATTGCGGAAAAGTTCCGATGTCAGCAAACTGACTTGCAAACAAAACTGAACCTGCAACAGTCGCTAAAGGTACTGAAAGCGTATCAAGCAAATGATCCACATAAGGAATGTAGTACGCTAAAATTTCTACAACAGTTGCAATACCCGTTGTGATAAGCGTTGGTAACCCTGATAGCCAAGCAAAAGTGTCATTCATAGGAATCCAACCCATGTATGAGGCCAAACTCACTGCAAACATTGGTAAAAACACTCTGAAACCGCTTGCAGCAGCCAAACCAATACCAATAAAAGCACTGATGGCATAAGGTAAATAAGGAATGTTATCTAACATTTTTTTAAAAGATTATAGTTTATTTACACCCAAATTTACAAAAAGCGTGCTAATAAATGTTAAAATTTATTTTTTTGATTTACAGAGGTTTAGAAAGTCCTGTTCTACCTCGTTATAATGTTGGGGTAAGTCTTTCGAAATCCAAAAAAGCATCGAAAGTGAATTGTTGCCAAATCGCTCTGTGAAAGTATCTTTATTGAGTCGATAAACTTCTCGTAAGAGTCTTTTTACTCGGTTGCGATCTACAGCTTTTTTGAAATTTCGTTTTGATACGGAAACACCAATTTTTTGATTTGATAGCGAATCATCGTTTAGACTAATAATTCGGATATTCCCACAGGTTTTCCACCTTCCTTTATCAAAGAGAAGTGAAATTTCTGTTTTCTGTTTTAGTTTCTCCTGTCTTGGATATCCAAATTCTTTCATTTTATTTAATGCAAAGGCTCAAATTTAGCTCTAAATTATTGGTTTTAAGGCGAATATTAAAGTAGTTTAAATTAAAAACCTCTGATTTTGTGCCTTTTTAATCGAAATTTTATTTAATTGGTTTTGCAGCTTTGCATTTATCCCTCTCGTTTCAATAGATAATTGATTACTTCTCCTGCAGCGTGCAAACCAAATGCTGCCGGGATAAAACTTATAGTTCCGTAGAAAGAACGCTTAAAGTTGGTTCCGTCTGTCATTTTCAAGCTTTCCTCATTCTGAAGTTCCGTGGAGAAAACGCACTTAAAACCTTTTACAATATTACTTTCGCGTTTCAGCCTTTTTCTCACCTGTTTTGCAAGATAGCAGTTATGGGTTTTGCTGATGTCTTTTACCTGAATTTTTGTGGCGTCCATTTTTCCTCCGGCACCCATACACGAGATGATTTTTATTTTTCTTCTACGCGATTCTTTTATTAATGATAGCTTCGGGGAAACACTGTCGATACAATCTAGAACGTAATCTAAATTTTCAGAATCCAGGATTTCTCCCATATTTTCGGGGTTCAAAAATTCGGTTCTTACGTTCAGATTTAGTTCAGGATTAACATCTAAAAGTCTTACCGCAACAATTTCAGCTTTCGTCTTTCCAATTGTGGAATGAAGTGCTGGCAATTGTCGGTTGATGTTGGTTATATCTACGGTATCACCATCCACAATAGTCATGTTGCCAATTCCTGCTCTAGCGAGAAACTCGGCAGCGAAAGAACCTACACCTCCCAAACCAACTACCATTACATGGGCATTTTGAAGTTTTTCAAGTCCTTTCTCTTTAATTAAAAGTTCAGTGCGTTCAAGCCACTTTTTGCTCATAAATTGCGTATTCGTGCTAAATTTTCTAAAATTTGATTTTGAAGATTTTCTGTAGAGATATTTTTCAGTTCAGAAACCTTTTGATAGAGATTTGCTATGTCGAAATCAGCATCATCTGTTTCCAAAAACATTTTTTCTGTTGGAAAATCTTTAACCAGAGTTTGCAAAGATACATTTTGCAAAACCGCTTTTCCAAACGATAGGTAAAATCCGGCATTTAAAAGTTCGGTGGCGATACTTTGTTTCTTATTAAAGCCGTGTACAATTAAAGGAACTTTTGCAATTTTAGAAAACTTCAATAGCTTTGAAAATCTTTTTACACAGTGGATGATGATCGGTTTTCTAATCTCATTTGCCCAAATAATATGATTTTCAAAAACTTTTTCCTGAATTTTTTCATCAACATCAATTAGCCCGTCTAGACCGGTTTCTCCAATAGCAATACAATGATTATCAACCGATATTTCTTTGATTCTTTTGAAGTTATCATCCAAGTGATTGTCAATGTCTTGAGGATGAACTCCAACTGAGAAATAATTTTGCGGAATATTCTCTCGCAAATTGAGATTATAAATTCCGTTTTGGTATTTTTTATGATGGTGAAAGTCGAAAAAAGACATATACAAAATTAAACAAAAATTTATTTTGCTCTCTTAAACGTTTGTTTATTAAGAGAAAAAAAGATATTTTTACTCAAACAAAAATGATATGAGAAAAAAATTTACAGATAAGCAAATTAAAATCCTTGATGTTGCCGAAGAACTGATTGCGAAAAAAGGATTCGACGGTACTTCGGTGAGAGATATTTCTTCAAAAGCCAATATTAATGTGGCGATGATTTCTTACTATTTCGGCTCAAAAGAAAAGATGTTGGCCTACCTTTATCAATACCGTGTTTTGCGCACCAGAGAGAGCTTTGCGGAATTTGCACACACCATAAAAGAAGGCAAACCTGAAATGCAGATGAAGGAAATCATCAAATTTATCGTGAGCCAAATGTTTAAGTACAATTATTTTCACGCATTTGTGAAACAGGAAATCAGGCATACAGAGTTGGTAAAAGATGAGCTGGTAGAATTTTACAGAACTGCAACAGACAAAATAGACGAGGTTATCAAAAAAGGTGTGGCTTCCGGAGTTTTTCATCACACACCAAAACCGGAGGACGTTCTTACCATAATCATTGGTACTGCAGTTTTTGCCATTAGAAATAAAATTTTTTACGAAATGTACCTTCCGGGTGATGAAAAAGATTTCATTAAAAATGCTGAAGAAAAAGTAAAAGCCAGTAATTATCAAACTATTTTTTCACTTTTGGGATATCAACCTGAAGCATAACTACGTTAAAGTATCATAAAAAAAAATCTATTGGCAAAAAAATCCTATTTTTGCAAATTGAAAATGTAATAGACATACGATTTTGATACCGTTTATGAAAAAAATATTCACCCTGTTTATTTTGGTGTTTTTGGTAAGTGCCTGCAATAAGAAGTTTGATGATGCCATGAAAAGTGCAGACAAAAACTTAATCCTACAAACCGCTAACGAATATTTCGCCAACAAAAAATGGACAGAGGCCATTGCTCTTTATGAAAGACTTCCGAATCTTGTAGCCGGAACTGATGATGCTAAAACCGTAATCTTCAACACGGCTTATGCCAATTATTACGATAAGCAATATAGAGTTGCGGGACACCATTTCAAGAATTTTTCAGTGACTTTTCCAGAAGATCCTAGAGCTGAAGAAGCTGCTTACATGTCAGCGCTTTGCTATTATGAAGGATCTATGGATTATAATCTCGACCAGAAAAATACAGAATCTGCCATTAACGAATTACAGAATTTCCTTAACAACTATCCTAATTCAGAAAGAGGTAAAAACATCAATCAACTGATTGATGAGCTTTCTTATAAATTGGAGTTCAAAGCATATGAAAACGCCAGACAATATTTTAAAATGACAGAATATAAAGCAGCTGATGTTGCTTTTGAAAATGTTTTGGCTGATTTTCCAAGTACAAAACTTCGCCCGAAAATCTACGACTATATCCTAAAGTCTAAATATCATTTGGCGATAAACTCTATTTATGACAAAAAGGAAGATAGAATAAACAATGCTCTTGCTTATACCAGATTTATCGAAAAAGAAATGCCAAATACAGATTCTTATAAAACGGCAATGAATTTCAGAAAAGATTTGGAAGCTGAAAAGGTGAAATTTGCCAAATTGAAAGAACAGGTAGAATCAGAAAAAGCAAGAATTGAAGCCAAGCAAAAAGAAGTAAAGGCAGATATTGATGCAAAAGATAAAAAGAAAGCAGACGATAAAATATTGAAAGAAACAGAAGCTAAAGCACAACAATTAAAAAGAGACAGTGCAAATGCACAGACGCAGACAGAAGGTGCCACTTTCAAAATTAAAAGAAATTAATTATCTTTGCAGCCCTAATAATAAATAAATCACTGAAAATGAGTGTAAAAGATACCAAAGCAGAAGTAACAACTATAACTTACGACCGAGACAAAATCGAAGAAAAAGTAGGCTCAATTTATGAGGCTATCGTAATTATGGGGAAAAGAGCAGAACAGATTAATGCTGAGATACGCTCAGAACTTCATTCAAAATTAGATGAATTTGCAGTTCACAACACTACTCTGGAAGAAGTGTTCGAAAACAGAGAGCAAATCGAAATCTCAAAACATTATGAGAAACTTCCAAAGCCAACTTCAATTGCTATTGAAGAATGGATGAATGAAGATATCTACTACAGAAAAACAGAAGAAAAGAAATAGTTTGTGTTTTTATAGTTGACAAAAGTCGCACCGGTTATTTCAGGTGTGACTTTTGTTGTTTTTGGAGGTTTTGAAAAAATTAAAATCATTAACTTCGTTAAATATAAAAAAGATATAATGTCATTACAAGGAAAACGGATTTTACTCATTATCACCGGAGGAATTGCAGCTTACAAAATGAATCATCTGGTTCGTGATTTTATCAAGAATGAAGCTGAAGTAAAAGTAGTTCTTACGCCTTCCGCAGAGAATTTTGTCTCAAAACTTACCCTTTCCACTCTTTCCAAAAATGAGGTTTTGAGTGAGTTCTACAAAGAAAATGGCACTTGGAATAACCACGTGGAATTAGCACTTTGGGCAGACTTAATCCTTATTGCACCTTGTACTGCAAATACTTTGGCCAAAATTGTTCATGGGCAATGTGATAATCTGGCAATAGCAACCTATATGTCTGCAAAATGTTCAGTTTTTATTGCTCCGGCGATGGATTTGGATATGTATGCGCATCCTTCTACAAAACAAAACTTGGAGCTGGCAGAAGATTTCGGACACACCATTATTCCGGCTGAAAATGGGGAATTAGCAAGTGGATTAATTGGGCAAGGACGCCTTGCTGAACCTGAAACGATTTTGAAAATTGTAAACAATCATTTTTCCTCAGCACAACAACTTTCCCAAAGTTTAAAAGCTAAAACCATCCTCATTACAGCGGGACCAACTTATGAAGCTATTGATCCTGTACGTTTTATAGGCAATCATTCTTCCGGTAAAATGGGGTTTTCTATTGCGGAAGAAGCTGCAAAACGTGGGGCGAAAGTGATTTTAATTTCAGGTCCCTCCTCACAAAACACCACTCATCAAAATATTGAATTGCATCGGGTAACTTCAGCCAAAGAAATGTTTGATGAGGTTTTTAAGTATTATGAAAATGTGCATGTTGCTATCGCAAGTGCGGCGGTTGCAGATTATACTCCAAAAGAAGTGGCCAAGGAAAAAATTAAGAAAAGTGATGATTATTTAATCATCGAATTGGTTAAAAATCCTGATATTCTTAAGACAATGGGCGAAAGAAAAACGAAACAGTTTTTAGTTGGTTTTGCCTTAGAAACCCAAAACGAAGAAGAAAACGCAAAAGGAAAACTTGAAAAGAAAAATTTGGATATGATTGTTTTAAACTCTCTTCGTGATGAAGGTGCAGGTTTTAAAAATGATACCAACAAAATTAGGATTTTAACCAAAACTGAAAACAAGGAATTTACTCTAAAATCTAAAGACGATGTTGCCAAAGATATTCTGGATTTTGTAGAAGAAAAACTTAATTAAAGCCAAAAATAAAAACCCATTATTCTCGTTTGTATTAAAAAATTTTGATGAAAAAATTACTCTTTATATTCTCATTTTTATTGACATTTAATTTTTCATTCTCACAGGAGCTTTTGGCTAATGTGCAGGTGAATTACAGTCAGCTTGGCGGAAGTAATGTGCAGGTTTATAAAACTTTAGAGAAAAGCCTTCGCGATTTCATCAACAATACTTCTTGGACGGGTAAAAAACTACAGAATTTTGAAAAAATCAAATGTAATTTTGCAATTGTGATCAACTCTAAAGAAGGCAATAATCAGTATAAATCTTCGATTGTGGTACAAGCAATACGTCCAGTTTTTAATTCAACCTACGAGTCTCCACTTATCAATATTAATGATACCAACTTTTCTTTTGAATATAACGAAAATGAGAATCTTACCTTTAATGAAAGACAGTTTTCGGGGAAGAATTTAATTGATGTTATCAGCTTTTATGTGTACACGATTTTAGGTTATGACGGCGACAGTTTTCGGGCAAATGGAGGACAAGAATGGTTTACAAAAGCTCAAAAAATATCACAAAACTCTCAAAATCAGAAATTTGGAGGTTGGTCTGTTGTAGAAGGTCCTAGAACGAGAGGAAACCTGATTGATAACATTATGAAACAGGAAAACACAGTGCTTAGAAACACGTTCTACGCTTACCACAGAAATGGTTTGGATAATATGTCGAATCAAGATCAAAGTTCTGCCAAAAGAGTAATTGCGGAATCGCTTTTGAATCTAAAGTACTATGAAAACAACTTCCAGATGAATTATCCTTTCAATGTGTTCATCGAAACTAAAAAACAGGAAGTATACGATATTTTCGCTAACGGTAATAATGCAAATGTGAATATCAACGATTTGAAAAACTTCTTCAATACACTTTCTCCTAAAGATTCCGAAACCAAATGGAATAAGTGGAAATAAATTAATCGTAAAACAATTTTAAAAAAGTCAGCTTCATTTAAGTGGAACACTTTTGAAAATTAATTATTGTGTATAATAAATCCCTTATTTCTGGGAGTTTCCTTATTTTTGCATTATGCTCAACCGAATTTTTATACAAAATTTTGCGCTGATTGATTCCCTTAAAATTACTTTAAACAAAGGTTTACAGGTAATTACGGGTGAAACTGGTGCCGGAAAATCTATTATTCTCGGTGCTTTGCGTCTTATTTTGGGAGAAAGAGCAGATTTGAAATCCATTGCGGATACGGATAAAAAGAGCGTAGTAGAAGCTGAATTTAAAGTTTCTGAAAATCTAAAACAGTTCTTTTTGGATAATGATTTGGATTTTGAAGAAGACACCATTATTCGTCGCGAAATCCTTCCTGCAGGAAAATCCAGAGCATTCGTTAACGATGTTCCCGTTACTTTAGATGTGCTAAAAAATCTTTCGGCAAAGCTTATTGACATTCATTCACAGTTTGAAACATCCCATTTGTTTTCGGAAGAATATCAGTTTAAAATCATTGATGGCTTATCAAAAAATAAAGATTTAGTTACGGAGTATCAAGCAGAATTTTCCAAAACAAAAACCCTGGAAAAATCTTTGGACAACTTGAAAAAACAACTTGCAGAAGGCAATAAGGAATCAGACTACAAAGTGTTCTTGCTGAATGAGTTGGAAGAAATGAATCTGGATGAAACTGATTTGGAAGATTTGCAAAGCAAACTTTCAACGCAAGAAAATGCCGGTTCTATTTCAGAAAACCTTTCCAATATTTTTGCAAGGTTTGATGCTGAAGAAATCGGTGTTTTGGATGCGCTTTTAGATTCAAAAAACAAACTTTCAAAAGTAGCAGATCTTTCCCACGAATTTTCTGAACTAAAACAGCGTTTTGAAGAAAATTTTGTGGAGTTGAAGGATATACTTTTTGAACTTCAGAACAGGGCGGAACAGATTGAGATGAACCCTGAACTTTTGGAAGAACTCAATTCTAAAATCAACAAAATCAATTCGTTGTTTCTGAAGCATAATGTTAATTCTGTTGAAGAACTGATTGAAATTCGTGAGCAAATTTCCGGTGAACAAAGCGGTTTTGCAGAATTTGAAAACTATATTTCAGAAACTAAAAAACAACTTTCCCAATCCTATAAAGTTTTAGAAAATCTTTCAAAAAAACTTTCAGAAAACAGAAAAAAATCTGCGCCAGTTTTCACCAAAAAAATTGAGGAACTTCTGAAGCAACTAGGTTTAGAAAAAGCCAAAATCGAAGTTCAACTGACGGATTCCAAAGAATTTAATTCCTTCGGAAAAGAAAATATTGCGATACTTTTTCAGGCCAATTCCGGATTTCCTTTAAAGCCAATTCAGACGGCTATTTCGGGTGGTGAACGTTCCAGAGTGATGCTTGCCGTAAAGAAAATTATGGCCCAAAATGCCGAACTCCCAACGTTAATCCTTGACGAAATCGACACCGGCGTTTCCGGAAAAGTTGCCCAAGAAATGGGTAATGTAATGCGCGAAATGTCAAAAGATATGCAGCTGATTGTGATCACACATTTGGCACAGGTTGCCGCAAAAGGTGATAACAACTACAAAGTGCTGAAGGAAGAAATTTCAGGCAGAACACAATCCAACATCATTCCTTTAAATTCAGGAGAAAAACTTCAGGAAATTGCACAGTTGCTTTCCGGTTCCAAAATCACCGATGCTGCGCTGAAGCAGGCAGAAGAACTGATGAAATAACTTTTGTAACAAAAGATTATTCATTGCATACTTATCATTTACAAGATTGACTACTCGTCATTTCTGGAAATTTTCTACTTTTAATCTTAAAATGAATTGTTATGAAAACAAAACTTCTTCACATTTTGGCTTTTCTTCTTCCTATAACAATGTTTTTTTCGCAAGACACATTTCTTTGGCGAATTGAAAATCCCAAAAATTCCCATGTTTCTTACTTGAACGGAACCCATCATTATCTAACTTCTCATTATGCCGAAACTTTTCCTATTATCAAACAGAAAATGGAGGAAAGTGATGCCGTCGTTTTTGAGGTGGATCAAAACATTTCAAAACAGAATGAAGAACTTTTTAAAAAACGCCCGGATAATGAAAAATTATTAGCAATGCTCACTGCTGAACAACGAAATAAAGCGTTGAAGCACCTGGGAGAAGGTTCGTTAAAGCTTACTCCGTTCCAGTTTGTAGGGATGGCTGCACAGCATAACACCATTTACAATCATCCTTCCGAAAAGGGAGAGAATATTGAAAAATATTTTCTTCATTTGGCGTCCAATCTCAATAAAGAAATCATTTACTTGGAGAAAACACAGCAGCAAATAGAGGTTTTCGAAGAAATATCACAGTCCGGTAAAATCGCAGATTATCTTGCCAGGAAATCAATGAATCAAGTTGTGGACAGCCTGGGACATCCCACCATTAAAAATGAAATGAGGAAAAGTTTCGTTAAATTTTATGACCAAAAGCAAAAATATTATCTCAATTCAGGAGTGCCATTAAAATTTCATCAAACTCTTCTAAAAGACAGAAACAACAACTGGATGAAAATATTGCCTGAAATCCTTGATAAGCATAATGCTTTTATTTCGGTAGGTGTTATGCATCTGCAATATAAATTTGGCTTGATAGCGCAACTCATGAAAATGGGCTACAAACTTACTCCTATAGATATGAAAACCGGTAAGGATTTGCCCTTTAAACCGTAGAAAGATGTAACAATTATAATTTTTTTGGCACTAATAAAGAAAACTCAAACTATGTATTGGCGTCTTCTTACCCTCGAAATAAAAAGTTTTTTACGGAGTCCTCAATTTGGAGCTAATCTTGTGATGAAAATCCTTATGGTGTTTGGAATTATCTATTTCAGTTTGATATTCCTTGCAATGCCGTTTATTTTTTATAAACTTTCAACCGAAGAATTCGGGATTGAACCTTTAATGCTTTTCAGTAGGTTTTTCATTTATTACTGGGCTCTCGATTTGGTGGTGAGGTACTTTGTTCAGCAAATGCCAACGCAAAATATTAAACCATTTCTTACTCAAAATATTACCAAAACCAACCTTGTAAATTATACCATTTTCAAAACATTTTTCAGCATTTTCAATTGGTTGAATCTGTTCTTTCTGCTACCGTTTGCAGGTCTCCTCATTTTCGATGCAGGGCTTTCACCGGTGAATGTTTTGATGTTTGTAGTGGGAATTATGTTTGTGTTTTATTTCAATAATTTCCTCAATATTCTGCTCAACGGAAAAGATACAGTCTTATTCGCTGTTGCAGCCGTAATTATAGTTTTAGGCGCGTTAGAATATTATGGAGTCATCCATCTTACGGAGGTTTCAGAAAAAATATTCTATTCCTTCTACAAAACACCGGGAGTATTTTTAATTCCGGTTGTGCTCACAGCAATCACAGCTTATTTTGCACATCAAAATATCAAAAATAATTTCTACCTCGACAAAGGCCTTGAACTAAAAAAGGCAGAAGGAAAAACCGAAAATATCGAATTTCTGAATCGTTTTGGCGTTACAGGAACCTTCATCAACAATGATGTTAGGCTTCTTAAGCGTAGTAAAGCAGCACGTTCGGCACTTTTTATGAGTATTGCATTTCTATTTTATGGGTTGTTACTGTTTAACGGAGCTTACAAATCTGATTTTATGCAACTTTTTGCGGCAATTTTTGTTACAGGAGGCTTTATGATGATGTTTGGGCAGCGCGTTCCGGCTTGGGACAGCTCGTACTATCCACTAATGATGACGCAGAATGTGCCTTATAAACAATACCTAAAAGCAAAATGGTCGCTCATTGTTTTGGGAATTTTCATATCGCTCATATTATCAGTTGGTTATCTTTATTTTGGTCTCGAGATTTGGCTGACGGTTTTGGGTGCAGGATTGTATAATTTGGGTGTTAATTCTTACGTTACACTTTTGGCAGGAGCTTATAATAAGAAGGCAATAGACCTTAATTCCAGTTCGAAATCATTCAGTGGTGGCACCAATAATTTCAATATGAAAATCATGTTGCTTATGATACCACAATTACTCTTGCCAATGGCGGTTTATGCTTTGGTAAAAGCTTTTGCCGGACAAATTCCTGCAGTGGTAGCCCTTGGGATTTTAGGAATTATGGGCTTCTTTCTGCGCAACAAAATTTTTGATGTTATTGTAAAAGTATATAAAACCGAAAAATATTCAACTTTGGAAGCCTTTAAAAAAGTTTAGATTTTTTGGGCGTGTCCCTCGCAGCTGCATAAAAACCAATGGTTTTTCCCAAAGCTCGGGTCGCTACGTCCGCTACAATCTTTTTTTGTTGGCGGCAGCTTTGCTGCCGCCAACAAAAAAAGGATTTCCGCTACCATCGCTCACGCAGGAAAGCAGAAAGTATAAAGTTCAAAATTATTTAATATCGTTAATTACTTTGAACCAATTGAACCACATTAAACAAAATAGAAATGATTACAATACAAAATATTTCAAAAGTTTACGGAGACCGAAAAGTATTAGATATTCAGCATCTTGAAATTCCAAAAGGCGAAAGTTTTGGATTGGTAGGCAACAACGGCGCCGGAAAAACCACTCTTTTCAGCCTTTTACTGGATTTAATTGAGCCGAGTTCCGGCTTCATTTCCATTGATGGAATAAAGGTTAACGAATCCGAACTGTGGAAAACTAAAGTGTCTTCATTTATTGATGAAACCTTTCTCATTGGTTATCTTACACCGGAAGAATATTTTTACTTCCTTGGCGAACTGCGTGGACAAAACAAAGCAACAGTAGATGAATTTCTGAAGCAATTCAACGATTTTTTCAATGGTGAAATCCTCAATGCAAAGAAATACATCCGAGACCTATCCAAAGGAAACCAAAAAAAGGTAGGAATTGTAGGCGCACTAATCGGAAACCCTGAAATTATAATTCTCGATGAACCTTTCGCTAACCTTGATCCTTCCACACAAATCAAACTCAAAAAACTGATCAAAGACTGGTCGCAGAATGAGCAGGTAACTTTTCTTATTTCTAGTCACGATTTGGCACACACCACTGAAGTCAGCAATCGTATCGTACTTCTTAACAGAGGTGTCATCGTACGCGACATTCAAACCAGCCCTGAAACATTGCAGGAATTAGAGAGTTTCTTCGCCGGAACTTCTGAAGAGGTTATTTAAGAGTAATAGAGATTAGGAGTGGGAGATTTTGAGAGTTCGAATTAGAAATCCAAACTCTGAAAATTGGAAAAGCTATGATTTTAAAATCCTTAAATTTGATTGAGAATTTTTAAACCCAAAACACTCTCAACATTCCAATCCCAAACTCTCTTACAAAAAACTAAACCATTTTCTCCGGTTTTACCCACTCGTCAAACTGTTCAGCGGATAGTAAACCAAGATTGATGGCTTCTTCTTTTAAGGTCGTTCCATTTTTGTGAGCGGTTTTGGCAATTTTAGCGGCATTTTCGTATCCAATGTGTGTGTTCAGAGCAGTTACCAACATCAGAGATTTATCTAGCAGTTCTTTTATCCTTGGTTCATTGGCTTCAATTCCCACAGCACAATGTTCGTTGAAAGAAATACAGGCATCTCCTAAAAGTTGAGCCGACTGTAAAAAATTATACGCCATAACAGGTTTAAAAACATTTAATTCATAATTTCCCTGTGTTCCGGAGAAAGAAATGGTGGTATCATTTCCTAAAACCTGTGCGCAAACCATCGTTAAAGCTTCGTTCTGTGTTGGATTTACTTTTCCAGGCATAATGGAAGAGCCCGGTTCATTTTCAGGGATAAAAATTTCCCCAATTCCGGAACGTGGTCCCGATGCAAGCAATCGAATATCTTGTGCAATTTTATACAAAGCCACAGCAAGTTGTTTCAACGCACCATGTGTTTCTACTATGGCGTCGTGAGCAGCGAGTGCTTCAAATTTATTTTCTGCCGTTTTGAAAGGCAACCCGGTAAAATTTGAGATGTAATCTGCGACTTTCAAATCATAACCTTTCGGTGTATTCAGTCCGGTTCCTACAGCAGTTCCCCCCAAAGCTAATTCCGAAAGGTGGGGAAGAGTGTTTTTAATGGCTTTCACTGAAAAATTTAGTTGAGAAACGTAACCTGAAAATTCTTGCCCTAAAGTTAGAGGCGTTGCATCCATTAAATGGGTTCGGCCAATCTTTACAATATTCTTAAACGATTTAGCCTTTTCATCCAAAGTTGTTTTAAGTTTTTCAACCGCAGGTATAGTATGTTCTACCACCTTTTTATAGGCAGCAATGTGCATTGCTGTTGGGAACGTATCATTTGAACTTTGCGATTTGTTTACATCATCATTCGGATGTATTTCGGATTTTACTCCTAATATTCCGCCATTATTCACATGAGCTTTATTAGAAATCACTTCATTTATGTTCATATTGCTTTGTGTGCCACTTCCCGTTTGCCAAATAACCAAAGGGAATTGATCGTTAAGTTTTCCTTCCAAAATTTCATCACAAACTTTGGCAATCATATCTCTTTTTGCAGTGGATAAAACACCCAAGTCCGCATTGGTAAACGCAGCCGCTTTCTTTAAAATAGCAAATGCTTCAATAATTTCTTTTGGCATACTTCCTTCTTCACCAATTCGGAAATTATGACGAGAACGTTCAGTTTGTGCTCCCCAGAATTTATCTGCCGGAACTTGCACCTCACCCATCGTATCGTGTTCTGTTCTGAATTCCATATTAATGATTTTTTATAAAATTAGCCAATTCATTTTTAAATACATAGATCAATTGATTAGTATTCTCAAAAATAGTAAGTTATTTTTTCTTCTATGATTAAAATTTTTGTATTTACTCAAAGGATTGAATTTTATTTTTAAAACACGTGTTATGAAAAGCGGTTTTACATTCCCATCAATTTTCCTTAAATTTACCATTCAAAATTTCTAATAAAAATGGCATTCAATTACGCGGAACCTTTCCAAATTCAGAGAGACGATACCCAATACAAGAAACTTACTTCAGATTACGTTAAGGTTGAACAACTTGGCGACAGAGAAATTCTTACAGTGGATCCAAAAGGCCTCGAACTTCTTGCTGAAAAGGCGATGGAAGATGTCTCCTTTATGCTTCGTTCAGCCCATCTGCAAAGTTTAAGGAATATCATTGATGATCCTGAAGCTACGGATAATGACCGTTTTGTTGCTTACAATTTATTGCAAAATGCCTCGGTTGCTGTTGAAGGTGCGCTTCCAAGCTGCCAAGATACCGGAACAGCGATTTGTGTTGCTAAAAAAGGTGAAAACGTATACACAGGAGTTGATGATGCAGAATATTTGAGTAAAGGAATTTATAATACCTTCCAAAATAAGAATTTAAGATATTCACAGGTTGTTCCGTTAACGATGTTTGATGAGAAAAATTCAGGCTCCAATCTTCCGGCACAGATAGATATTTATGCCAAAAAGGGACATTCTTATGAGTTTTTGTTTCTTACAAAAGGAGGAGGTTCAGCAAATAAGACTTTCCTTTACCAAAAAACAAAATCTTTACTAAACGAAAAATCTCTTACCGAATGGATTAAAGCTTCAATTCTTGATCTAGGTACAGCAGCGTGTCCACCATATCATTTAGCCTTAGTTATCGGAGGTACTTCTGCGGAAGCAACAATGTCTGCAGTGAAGAAAGCTTCAGCAAAATATTATGACAACCTTCCAACAACCGGAGATGAAACAGGACGTGCATTCCGTGATTTGGAGTGGGAGAAAAAAATTCAAAAAATATGTCAGGAATCGGCAATCGGAGCGCAATTCGGAGGGAAATATTTAACTCACGATGTTCGTGTTATTCGACTTCCAAGGCACGCAGCAAGTTGTCCTGTAGGAATGGGTGTTTCGTGTTCAGCAGATAGAAACATTAAAGCCAAAATCACCAAAGAAGGAATTTTTCTAGAGCAATTGGAGCAAAATCCGCAACGTTTCTTGCCTGAAACGCCACCACATCTAGAAGAACCGGTAAATATTGATTTAAATAGGCCTATGCCGGAAATTTTAGCGGAGCTTTCAAAATATCCAATTAAAACACGTTTGAAACTTAACGGAACGTTAATCGTTGCTCGTGATATTGCCCACGCAAAAATTAAAGAAATTATAGACAGCGGGAAACCAATGCCTGAATATTTCAAAAATCATCCGGTTTATTATGCTGGTCCGGCTAAAACACCAGAGGGAATGCCTTCAGGAAGTTTCGGGCCTACCACAGCGGGAAGAATGGATGTGTATGTAGATGAGTTCCAGTCGCATGGAGGAAGTATGGTGATGTTGGCCAAAGGTAATCGTACTAAAGATGTTACTGATGCCTGTGCAAAACACGGAGGATTTTATTTGGGTTCCATTGGAGGCCCTGCTGCAATTTTAGCAAAAGAAAATATCAAATCAGTTGAAGTAGTTGACTTTGAGGAACTAGGAATGGAGGCTGTGCGTAAAATTGAAGTAAAAGATTTCCCTGCATTCATCATTACCGATGACAAAGGAAATGATTTTTTTGCAAGTATAGCCCATTAATTTAGTCTTCAATTTCTCTACAAAGGAGATAAAAGTAATAGATAATTTTATGATGATTAAATTTAAAATCAAAATTCAGGATAAAAATCAATACTAAAACTTTTGTAATAGTAGAAAATAACTTAATTTTGCTCAAAATCTAAAAAAAATGTTGACAGTATTAGAATTGTGGCCTTTTTACCAGTTTCTGTGGTTCGTATTTTTTATAACAATGTTCCTTATTGGTTTCTGGTGTATTTTTATGTTCTTTGGGGTAGTAATTCCAATGTGGCTTACACAAGGTCTTGCAGAATATTTTGGTAAAACAAAACCTTTCGATCCTGAAGATATTCGCCGTAAAACTGTAGTAGAACAAGGTGCTGAAGTAATTTACAGCAATCCTAAAGGCGAAGGCCCTTTCATTCATCACGATCATCATTAATTGGTGATATCGCTCTTCCCCCTTATTTTCGGAAAGAGGGATACTCAAAGCAAAACAATATATTATAATCAGTTCCTAATTTTTAGGAACTGATTTTATTTAAGAAGCATAACGATTTTTCTATTCTTATAACTCAACAACCCGCTGTACACACTCGCTTCTTTTTGCGGCAGCAAAGCTGCCGCAAAAATAACCTCAAACAAATGCTTCCATCGGGGCTATAATATCTTTCCTCATTCTTTACAAGAATAATTTAAAGAAGTTTCACTTATAAACCAAACAATCTCAATTTTCTAACTTTTCCCTATCTTTGCACTCAATTTTTAACAAGATTCAGAATCTAAATTCCAAGATCTGGGCATCTTAAATTCCATAAAAAATGTCAAAGTCACTTATACCGAAACTCGAAGCTATAAAACAGCGCTATAACGAAGTCGCTGATTTAATTATTCAACCTGATGTTATTACCGATCAGAAACGCTATTCTCAGCTCAACAAAGAGTACAGTGACTTGGGAAAAATTGTGAAGGTTTATGATGAATACAAAGGAGCATTAGATACCATTACTGAATCTGATGAGATCATTGCAGATGGTTCTGATAAAGATTTGGTAGACTTGGCGAAAATGGAAAAACAGGAAGCCATTGATAAAATTCCACATTTAGAAGAAGAGCTGAAAGTACTGCTAATCCCAAAAGATCCGGCTGATGATAAAAACGTTATTGTCGAATTGCGCGCAGGAACCGGAGGTGATGAAGCTGCTATTTTTGTGGAAGACATCTACAGAATGTACACAATGTACTTCAAAACAAAAGGATGGCGTCACGAAGTTACCGATTCCAACGAAGCTGCAAAAGGCTATAAAGAATTGATTATGAAAGTGGAAGGAGATGGCGTTTATGGAATTATGAAATTTGAATCCGGTGTTCACCGCGTACAAAGAGTTCCGGAGACAGAATCACAAGGTCGTGTTCACACATCAGCTATTACCATCGCCGTTTTACCGGAAGCAGAAGAAGTGGATGTAGAAATCAATCCGGCAGATATAGAGATGCAGACGTCGCGTTCTGGCGGTGCAGGTGGACAGAACGTTAACAAGGTTGAAACTAAAGTGCAGTTAACTCACAAGCCTTCAGGTATTGTGGTGGTTTGTCAACAGGCACGTTCACAGTTGGCCAACAGAGAGTTGGCGATGGAGATGCTTCGAGCCAAACTCTACGACATTAAACTTCAGGAAGTGGTAGGTGATATTGCAGCACAGCGTAAAACAATGGTTTCTACCGGTGACCGTTCTGCAAAAATTAAAACTTATAATTATCCTCAAGGAAGAGTTACCGATCACAGAATCAACAAATCGATTTATAACCTGGACGCTTACATGAACGGAGACATTCAGGAAATGTTAGACGCGGTAATTATGGCTGAAAATGCTGAAAAGATGAAAGGAGAGGAGGAAAATTATTAAACATTCTATTTAACATAAAAGTGTATATTTGTCGGATTATGTTAAATCACTTAATTACATTTTTATGAAAAAATCAATTTTTATTATCGGAGCAGTAGCAGCTGTATCCTTAATGTCATGCAAAAAAGCAGAAACTACAGAAATGCAAAATGGAGATTCTACAGCAACTGCGGTTGTAGTAGATAACGATTCAGTTCCAATTACTAATGACGCTACAGTAGATTCAGTAGATGATGCTGCAGAAAAAGCATTGGATAAGGCTGGTGATGCAATAAAGGAAGGTGCAAATGAAGTAAAAGATGCTGCTAAAGACGCTACCGACGGAGATGGCGACATAACAAAATAATTTCTTAAAAGAAGTTTTGCATAAAACATCCTTATTGGGATGTTTTTTTTCTTTTATAATGACACTATCCCACGAAGTGTGTAAGTTAAAAAGTTAGGGCTTGGATTTTATAATCTGAGCCTTTCTTCAAAAATAAGCATAAATTGGTTTAAAACAATACCCCAATTTTGGATGGGCATTGACCATTTTTTAGTTGCTTCTTTAAGTGCGAGATATACCGATTTCAACACGGCGTCATCTGTCGGGAAAGACATTTTATTTTTGGTATATTTTCTGATTTTCCCATTGAGATTTTCTATTAAATTCGTGGTGTAGATGATTTTGCGGATTTCGATAGGAAACTCAAAAAAGACGGTTAATTCATCCCAATTATTTCTCCAGGATTGAATGGCGTAGAGATATTTTCCTTCCCATTTTTGGGCAAAGTCCTCCAGGGCAGCCTTTGCTGCGTCTTTTGTAGGCGCGGTATAAATATGCCTCATATCGGATGAAAATGCTTTTCTATCCTTCCAAACGACGTACTTACAGGCGTTTCGTATCTGGTGAACCACGCAGATTTGCGTTTTTGACTCAGGGAAAACACTTCTGATGGTCTGGGTAAACCCATTCAAATTGTCGGTGGCGGTAATCAAAATATCTTCCACGCCGCGGGCTTTTAAATCAGTCAAAACACTCATCCAAAAACTTGAACTCTCGTTTTTGCCAAGCCACATTCCAAGAACTTCCTTTCTGCCTTCACGGTTTAAGCCCACTGCAAGATAGACGGTTTTGTTGATGACCTTTGAATTTTCCCGAACCTTGAAGACGATACCGTCCATCCAGACAATCAGGTATAAATCTTCCAACGGGCGGTTTTGCCAGGCAGTAACCTCGCTTGCTACGGCACTGGTAATTCTGGAAATTGTAGAAGTAGAGACTTCAAAATCATACATCTCACGGATCTGCTCCTCGATGTCGCTTACGCTCATGCCTTTGGCATAAAAGGAGATAATGATGTTTTCCAGACCCTCGATAATGTTGTGCCTTTTCGGAACCAATGCAGGCTCAAAACTACCTTCACGATCTCTGGGAACTCTTATTTCTGCTTCTCCAAAAGAGGATTTAATTTTCTTGGTTCCATGTCCGTTTCGGTAATTTCCGCCTTTGGTTTTTTCGTGCTTCTCATTGTCAAGATGTGCATCTAGTTCGGCATCAAGCATATGTTCTACGGCACGCTTGTGCATTTCTTTGAAGAAGGATGTCAAATCCTCTCCGCTCTTAAAGGACTTGTAGAAATCCTTGCTGTTTAATAATTCTTCTTTGTCGATCATAACTATGTAGGTTTAAAAATAGTAAAAAGTTATTT
>JAEXAR010000045.1 GCA_023394415.1 Bacteroidota bacterium | reverse complement strand
GTATCTTCAACTCTATCTCAACGAATTCATCTACAAGCTAAATCGAAGATATTTTGGAGATAGCCTCTTTGAAAGGCTTATAATTGCTAATATTACAGGTTATGATTAAAAACGGATAATCAATAATTTTTAATTTTAATGAAAGCATCCTAAAGAACGGAATAAAAAGGGTTATTAAATAATGAAAGCTATATTAAAAAAAGAACTTTGGAGTTATTTCGGGAACTGGAGCGCGTGGTTGATAATAGCAGCATTCAGTTTAATTGGAACACTTTTTATATTTTTCTTCGATAACGATTCAAATATTTTTGACATTGGGATAGCTTCTCTACAAAGTTATTTCGCACTTTGTCCCTGGTTATTAATGTTTATCATCCCAGCCCTTTCTATGAAGTCGTTTGCAGAAGAACAACAAACCGGAACTTTAAACTGGCTTTTCTCTCAACCACTTAAAATCTCAAATATCGTTGCAGGGAAATTCCTTTCGGTTTTTATAGTGGGAGTTCTTTGTATCATTCCTTCCCTCATTTATCTTTACACCATTTATGTTTTAGGTGTTCCTGCCGGTAATTTGGATATGGGCGCCACTTTGGGAAGTTATTTTGGATTGCTCTTGTTGATAGCGGCTTTTGCTGCCGTGGGAATTTTAGCCTCTTCTCTTTCTCAAAATCAGATTATGGCTTATTTGCTGGGCGTTTTCATGTGTTTCATTCTTTATTTCGGGATTGAACAATTGGCGAGTTACAAACTTTTAGGTGGTGCTGATTTTTACCTTTCAAATCTTGGGTTTTATCAACATTTCATCGGCTTTTCCAGAGGATTGATAGATTCTAAAGATGTATTTTATTTCGCTCTGGTTATTTTTATCTGCCTTTTCCTTGCGACTTATTTCGTAAAGAAGAAAAAATAATTTCTGAATTTTGAAAATGAATATAAAGCATTTACCATATATTATTTTTGCAGTTATTCTCTTGTTAGGAACATTAGGGATATTCTCAAGCCGTTTTGATCTTACGAATGAAAAACGCTACACCCTTTCCGATTCTTCCATAAAAGTTTTAAAATCTGTAAAAAAGCCTTTAACAGTAGAGGTTTATCTGGAAGGTGATTTTCCGGCAAATTTCAAGCAGTTGCAAAATGAAACGAAATTTATGCTGGAAGAATTCAGAAAAATAAATCCTAAAATCGATTATAAATTTATCGACCCGCTGAAAACCAAAATGTCACAGGACACACTGATGGCAATGGGAATGCAACCTTCCAAACTTTCAGATATGAAGGATGGGAAAATTTCTGAAATCATACTTTTTCCTTATGCAGTGATGAAGTATGATGGTTTTGGATCTTCACATTCTTTGATTTCTCAACAAACCGGAGTTGATTTGGACGGACAAATCAATAAATCGATTGAAGGTTTGGAATACAATTTAATTTCGAACATCAAAACCATCACACAGGAACATAAAAAAAACATCGGAATTCTTGTTAACCACGATGAATTAAGACCTGACGAGTTTCGGGGCTTTGTAGATATGGCGCTCGAAAATTATAATGTAGGTCCTGTAATACCAACCAAAACAGGTGAATTGACGATGCCTGATGTTGAAAAATTGAAAAAGTTTGACGCATTGGTGATTGCAAAACCTAGAAAACCTTTTACCGATGGGGAGAAAGTGATTTTGGACCAATACATTATGAACGGCGGGAAAACACTTTGGATGATAGACGCTGTAAATGCGGAAATGGACACTCTGAACGTATCCAAAGACAAAAAAATAATGGCATTTCCGGTGGATAATAATATGACCGATTTCTTTTTCAATTTTGGGGTTAGAATCAATTCTGCATTGGTAAAAGATGTTCAGAAATTTGCCCTTTTACGATTGGTAACGGGTGAAGTACAGGGAAATCCTCAGTTTACAAATTTACCGTGGCCTTATTTTCCGTTGGGAATTGCCGAAAATAAAAATCCTATTACCAACAATATCAACCCGGTAAAATTTGAATTTCCAACATCTATAGATACTTTGGGAAGACCTGGAATAAAAACAAAAGTCCTATATGAATCCAGTACCAAAACCTTGCTGAAGCAGGTTCCAAATTATGTTGATTTGAAAGAAATTGCATCAGTAGATAGTCTTGGACAAAACGAAAAGCCAACTACTCCAAAGATTTTTGCCGTTTCTCTTGAAGGTCCATTTACTTCCGGTTACGCAACAAGAACTGAAAAAAATACATTTCCAAATTTCAAAGGGCAAAGCACTGAAAATAAAATGATTGTTATCGCAGACGGCGATGTTGGAAGAAATAAATTGGTGAAAGGCGAACCTTTACCGCTTGGTTTCGATTTGTTAACTAATCAACAGTTTGGCAATGAGCAATTTTTGAAAAATAGTTTAGATTGGCTTTTGGACGACAGCAATTTGATTGAACTTCGCAACCGAAATATAGAAGCCAGATTACTCGACAGACAAAGAATTGATGAAGAAAAATCGCAATGGCAATTAATTAACTTACTTGTTCCATTAGCAATTATCGGAGGTTTGGGAGCGCTGTTTTTTTGGTTGAGAAAGAAAAAATTTAGGTAAAAGATTAAGAAGATGAATTGCTTTAAACATCTTTTATGAAATCTTCAAAATCGTAGTAGAAACGTTCAAAACCATCCATTTTATCAACAAAAAATTCAAAAATTTCTTGCCATGAGTTTTTATTGAAAATGGAAACACCATGCTTTTCTACCCAAATTCTGCTGATGATTTTGCCGTTTTCTAATGTGTAAAATTCGTCTTTATAAAACTCGCCTACATAATCTTTCAGCATATCTTCCAGCGACCAGATTTTTTCGTAATAGGCATTGCGAAAAAGCTCGTCTTTCATTTCAATATCCAGAGAAACTTCCGCTTTTTTGTTATCTGCGGAAAATTTAAATGAAAAATCTTTGATTTTAGTGTCATACAAAATCCATTTCCGGGGAAACGACTTCCCAAAGGCGATCCAAAAATCTTTCTTTAACTGCTGGGCTTCCTGTTTTGAAAACATTTACTAATTTTGATTACAGCAAAAGTAATTAAATAATGCTTTCCAAAAAATCTCAGTATGCCTTCAAAGCCCTTTCCTATCTTGTAGATAAGCGGAATGAAGGCCCGGTTCTAATTTCAGATATTTCTGAAAATAAAAAAATACCGCTGAAATTTCTTGAAAATATCCTTCTCCAACTAAAAAAAGCTGAAATATTAGGTAGTAAAAAAGGAAAAGGCGGCGGCTATTTTCTGAATCAAAATCCTGAACAGGTTTCTTTGGCCACAATTATCCGGCTGATAAACGGCCCCATCGCAATGCTGCCATGTGTGAGCCTGAATTTTTATCAAAATTGTGATAATTGCAATGAACAACATTGCGGTTTGCACGATATACTGATCGAAGTGCGCGATGCCTCCCTTGCAATCTTGGAAAAGAAAACCCTTCTTGATTTAACCGATTGAACTTCCCTTTTGCAGCATTAGTCTACCAATTTGGTAGATTTTTTTGATTACATTTGCAAATCAAATCTTTTAAAAATGCTCACTGCAGACGATATACAGAAACTGGAAGAAAGCTCATTATCAGAAGGTTTAAGATTAATTACCCAATTTTTCCCTCAGGGTGTGGTATTTTCTACATCTCTTGGCCAGGAAGACCAGGTCGTTACGGATGTAATTTTTAAAAATCAACTCCCTGTAAAGGTGTTCACGTTGGATACGGGAAGGCTTTTTTATGAGCACTACGAGCTGCTTTCAAACAACAATTCAAAATATAAAACCAAAACAGAAGTTTATTTCCCTGAAGCTGCTGATGTTGAGAAATTTGTAAACGAAAAAGGGATTAATGCCTTCTACCACTCTGTAGAAAACCGTAAAGAATGTTGCTACATCAGAAAAGTAAAACCATTAAACCGCGCACTGGAAGGCGCAAAAGTATGGATAACAGGCTTAAGAGCCGAGCAATCTGAAAACCGTGAAAATATGCCGATGATTGAATTTGACCATGAAAAAAAATTGTACAAGTTCAATCCGCTGATTCATTGGTCTTACGATGATATTTTAAAATATATTGAAGAAAATAAGGTGCAGGATTTGCCGCTTCACAGGAAAGGATATATCAGCATTGGCTGCCAGCCTTGTACACGGGCAATAGAACCGGGCGAAAACCCGAGAGCCGGCCGTTGGTGGTGGGAAGCCTCTCAAAAAGAGTGTGGACTGCATAAATCTTAGAAATTGAATTCCTGTTTGCAACGACTTTTTTAAATTTTAATTAATTTCTGAATGAACCCTTATAAATTAGATTATCTTGAACAGCTGGAAGCGGAAAGCATTTACATTATGCGCGAAGTAGCAGCACAATTTGAAAAACCTGCCCTGCTTTTCAGTGGCGGCAAGGATTCAATCACTTTAGTACATCTGGCAAAAAAAGCTTTTGCCCCAATGAAAATCCCCTTTACCCTGGTGCATATTGATACCGGGCACAATTTTCAGGAAGCACTGGATTTTAGGGATCATCTTGCTAAAGAGATTGGCGCAGAGCTTATAGTAAGGAAGGTTGAAGACACCATTCGTGAGAAAAAACTCACCGAGCCAAAAGGCAAATTTGCTTCCAGAAACTGGCTGCAAACCCATACATTATTAGACACTATAGAAGAATTTGGGTTTGATGCCTGCATTGGCGGTGCAAGGCGTGATGAAGAGAAAGCTCGTGCCAAAGAACGTTTTTTTTCGGTGAGGGATGAATTTGGGCAATGGGAACCCAAACTGCAACGCCCAGAGTTGTGGAACATCTATAACGGAAGAATCCATAAAGGTGAAAATGTACGCGTTTTCCCTATCTCAAACTGGACAGAACTGGATGTGTGGAATTACATCAAGAAAGAAAACATTCCATTACCAAGTATTTATTTCGCACACGACCGTGAAGTTTTAGAACATGAAGGCCAATTGATTGCGGTTTCAGATTTTATTCAAATTGATGAAAATGATAAAATTTCAACCAAAAAAGTACGCTACAGAACCGTCGGCGATATGACGTGCACAGCAGCTGTAGAAAGCAATGCGGCAACACTGGACGAAGTCGTAAACGAAATTACCGCTTCCAGAATATCAGAGCGTGGCGAAACCAGGATTGACGATAAAGTGACCGAAGCCGCAATGGAAGACCGTAAAAAAGGAGGATATTTTTAAAAAAATTAAAAAAAATTAATAATCGGTGATTGTTTATTAATGTTATGATAAAATGGATTTATTAAGATTTATAACTGCAGGAAGTGTAGACGACGGTAAAAGCACATTGATAGGTAGGCTGCTCTATGACAGCAAAAGCATATTAGTGGACCAGTTGGAGGCTTTGGAAAAACAATCCAAAAATAAAAATGCTGATGGAATTGATCTGGCCATTTTAACCGACGGATTACGTGCAGAGCGTGAGCAGGGAATCACTATTGATGTGGCGTACCGCTATTTTTCAACCCCAAAAAGGAAATTCATCATTGCAGATGCTCCGGGCCACGTACAGTATACCCGGAATATGATTACCGGTGCCAGCAATTCGCAGCTTATTGTGATTTTAATTGATGCAAGGCAGGGCGTTATTGAACAAACCAGGCGTCATTCTATCATCGCATCGCTTTTGAAAATGAAACACGTGGTGGTTGCAGTTAACAAAATGGATCTGGTTGATTATTCCGAAGAAATATTCCATAAAATTAAACAGGATTACACTGAAGTTGCAGAACGCTTAGGCCTGAAAAAAGTAGACTATTTCCCAATTTCTGCGTTTCATGGAGACAATATTGTAGATAAATCTGAAAAAATGCCTTGGTACCAGGGCCCTTCCCTTTTGGAATTTCTTGAAAATATTGAAGTGAGCCAGGATGTAGATTATGAAAATTCAAGGTTTCAGGTGCAGTTTGTAATTCGGCCGCAAACCGATGAGCTGCACGATTACAGAGGATATTCCGGGCATATTATTTCCGGGACATACAAAAAAGGAGACCGCATTACCGTGCTGCCTCAAAACATAGAAACCACAATTTCTAAAGTGGAAACCGGAGGCCGGGAAGTGGATGAGGTTTTTGCACAGCAACCCGCTGTTATACATATTTCAGAAGATATTGATATTTCCCGCGGCGATTATTTTGTGAAATCCGACAACCAGCCCAAAGTAGAAAATGAAATCGAAGCTATTGTTTGCTGGCTTGATAAAAAGGAACTGAACGAAGGGAACAAATATTTCTTTCAGCACAAAAGCCGTTTGGTAAAAGCTATTGTAAAAGAAATTGAATACAGAATTGATGTCAATACGCTGGAACAAATTCCTGTAACCGATTCAGCAAAACTGAACGAAGTGGTGAAAGTGCGTATAAAGACAGCAACTCCGCTGGTTTTTGATTCTTTTGAAGACAACAATTCTACCGGAAGTGCTATTTTGGTTGATGAAACCAGCAATTCAACCGTTGGTGCCGTAATGATTTTGTAAAAATCCCGATGCCGTTATATCACCACAACAAAATGCACCCATTCTTTCTAAACCTCGAAAGGATGCCGGTTTACATTGTTGGGAGTTGTGAAAAGGTATTTAAATTTATAAAATCGGTTTGCCGCAATTCTAATAAAGGCGAGATAAGGATTTTCGATGCTGCAATTTCTGAGGAGGTAAAGGCATTTGCAAAAGACCAGCCGAACATCCTGCTTTTTCAACGGAAACTACAAGAATCTGACATCCGTGACCTTTCTTTATTAATAATTTCTACTGAAGATTTTGAATATGAGGAATATATCTTACAGCTTATTTCAGGTAAAAATATTCTTGTAAACGTTATTGGCAAACCACAGATCAGCGATTTTTCTTTGGTTTCAGTCATAAAAAAGAATAACCTGAAGCTCGGTATTTCCACTAACGAATACACGCCGGAGATCGCTGCCCGGATTAATCAAATTATTGAAAAAAGTATTCCTGAAGATACTGAGGATTTTATAACCCGCCTGAAAATGGTGAAAAAAAATCCATTGATGCGAAATATTGAGGAAGAACTGGATGAACTTGATAAAATTACTGCGGAATACCTGAAAGATAAAGAGAAAATTAAACTCAGGGATACCGAATTTGAAAACCTTTCAAAAGTCAATAAAGCAGTACAGCGCAGTGCTAACATTTATTTGGGGATTATTGGTGTATTGGTGTTTATGGGGATTTTCTCCTATCTTCTGTTTCAGTTTCAGCTTTTTCCCGATATTACAGAATTCCTGAACCGTGATAACCATATTTTTTATAAGATGCTGGCTGTAGGTTTTACTGCAGAAATTGTGGCCGGAAGTATGGGAATGGGTTACGGCGTGATATGTACTACGATTTTACTAATGCTGAATGTGGCTCCTCCCGTGGTAAGCGCAAGCATTCATTCGGCAGAAACATTTACATCTGCAGCTGGCAGCATCAGCCATTACAAACTGAAAAATGTAAATAAAAAATTAGTAAAAGCCCTGGCTCCGCCCGCCATTTTAGGGGCTATAATTGGCGCTTTTGCACTTACTTATTTCGGTGAGCGTTATGCCCACATTGTTAAGCCTGTTATTTCGTGCTACACGCTTTATCTGGGAATTAATATTTTGAGGAATGCTTTCAAAAAGAAAGAAAAGAAAATCCGGAAGCAAAAATCAGGAACTAACCTCAGTTTTCTTGGTTTGGTTGGAGGATTTATAGATTCTTTTGCCGGCGGAGGCTGGGGCCCGCTTGTAACCGGAACTTTGATGAAAGACGGCAGGACGCCGCGTTACGTCGTAGGAAGCTCTACCCTTTCAAAATTTCTTTTAACCATTACCAGCGCCGTTACCTTTGTGTTTACCATCGGCATCCAGCACTGGAATATTGTTCTCGGGTTATTGATTGGCGGAATTATCACGGCACCATTTTCAGCCATGCTGACGGCAAAACTGCCCGTCAGAAGGATGTTTGTAATTATCGGTATACTGGTGATTACGATGAGTTTAATCTCAATTTTTAAGGCTATTTTCTAACTTTTCCATAGCTTATACTGTCAATTTTCTTTCCTTCTGAATATTTCCTGATGAATTGAAGTTTGCCTTTATCATCATAATATTTCCAGTCACCAAAATAATACCAGTGCCTTTCGTTGGATGAAATATCGGTCCTGCTCTGACCTTTTTCCATTATTTTTCCGTTCGGATGATAAAATTTAGTTTTTATAATACCGTTTTTTATCACATCTTTTTGATATTTTTTGCCTTGAAAGGTCATGATCCAAACGCCAATTTTTTCACCTTTATCATATTTGCCTTTCGCATGAAGTTTTCCTCCGTCAATATCATAATCTTCCATCCAAAGGCCTTGGCGAAGTTGTGAACCATTCTCTTTAATGTACTGATTCACTTTTTTTGGTGCGCAGGATGTCACCAAAAGTATTATTAATAATGAAAAAAATTTATTCATTTCAAAACTTTTACTCTACAAATGTAGAGATAAATTTTTAAAAAAAACCTTCCCAAATTAGGAAGGTTAGTACTTTTATCTTATGCGATAACGCCAAGTTCTTTTCCCACTTTTTCAAAAGCGGTAATCGCTTTATCCAAATGTTCCCTGGTATGAGCCGCAGAAAGCTGCACCCTTATTCTGGCTTTGCCTTTAGGAACTACAGGATAGAAAAATCCTATTACGTAAATGCCTTCATCCATCATTCTTTCTGCCATTTTTTGCGCTAAAGGCGCATCGTATAACATCACCGGAACTATTGCAGCATCACCATCAGGAATGTCAAAACCTTTGGCTTTCATTTCAGTTCTGAAGTATTCTGCATTATCCATCACTTTATCACGAAGCGAAGTATCATCAGAAATCATATCCAAAACCTTTATGGCAGCCCCCACAATTCCCGGCGCCAATGAATTTGAAAACAAATATGGTCTGGAACGCTGTCTCAACATATCAATAATTTCTTTTTTACCGGAAGTAAATCCTCCTAATGCACCTCCCAAAGCTTTGCCAAGTGTAGAAGTAATAATATCTACTCTTCCCATTACTTCATTTGCTTCGTGTGTTCCACGACCTGTTTTACCAATAAATCCAGTTGCGTGAGAATCGTCTACCATTACTAATGCATCGTACTTTTCGGCCAAATCACAAACGCCTTTTAAATCAGCCACAATTCCATCCATCGAGAAAACGCCATCGGTTACAATAATTTTAAAACGATGATTTTGATTGGAAGCCTCAATCAACTGCGCTTCCAAATCTTCCATATTATTGTTTTTGTAGCGGTATCTCGCCGCTTTGCAAAGCCTTACGCCATCAATAATTGACGCGTGGTTCAGTTCATCTGAGATAATGGCATCTTCCTCTGTAAACAACGGCTCGAAAACACCGCCGTTAGCATCAAAGCAGGCAGCGTAAAGTATGGTATCTTCCATTCCTAAAAATTCGGAAATTTTAGCTTCCAATTCTTTATGGATATCCTGTGTGCCGCAAATGAAACGAACAGACGACATTCCGTAACCGTGAGATTCAATCATATCCTGAGATGCTTTCATTACTTCTTTATTGTTTGAAAGCCCAAGGTAATTGTTGGCGCAGAAATTAAGAAGGGTTTTACCGTTGGCTACAATTTCTGCTGACTGTTGAGAGGTAATGATACGTTCTCTTTTGTAAAGCCCGTCATTATCAATATTCTGAAGTTCATTCTGAAGCGTGGTTAGGAAATTATTGGAAATCATAAGTTAAATTTTGAATTTCACAAATTTAATTAAATCTTCCTGAATTACCCTTTAAAAACACTATAAAATAAGCAATGATACAATTCTGATTGATGTGAGCAAACCACAGGTATTTCTGGATTATCATTTTTAAAATTCTATCAATAGGACTTCTTATATGAGAATGTTGATTACAAAGATCCTTGGAATAAAGGAGGTAAATTAAAAACTCTCATCGATCGATGAGAGTTTTTAATATAATTAAATCTCAATTTGTTAAAGATTTACTGTCGGATTTAGCAATTGCTCCATTCTGTCCTTCACCTGATCTACAGAACCTGCGTAGTTATTGATTAAAAGAGAGAATGTTAAAGTTCTGCCTGATCTTGTTTTAATATATCCTGCAAGTGTTTTCACTTTACTTAAAGTTCCTGTTTTTGCATAAATTTGTCCGTAAGAATCTCCAAAAAACATTTTCTTTAAAGTTCCGGTTTGTCCTGCTATTGGTAAAGATTCGATAAAATCTTTATAATAAGGCTCATTCATTTCGTTTGCCAAAAATTTAGCTTGAGAAATTGGCGTCACTCTATGACTTCTGGAAAGTCCGCTACCATCTATAAAAACTAAAGATGAAGTATCGAAATTTTTCCCTCTCAAATTTTCTACCACTACCGCTTTTCCACTTTCCAAAGTTTGATCACCTGATTTTTGGAAACCTACCATTCTCAAAAGCGCTTCTGCCAAAGCATTGTCACTTACCTGATTGGTTTCATAAACTATGTCTTTCAAAGTTGGTGATTTGTACGCAGTAATTGTTTTTCTGGCTTCAGGATCACGGTCAACCATTTTTGCAGTAACCTTTCCTACTACCGGAATTCCGCTTTTAATCATAGAATTTCTTAAAACCGTTGCCAAGTAATTTGGTGCATCAGGAAGACTTGTCGTAATCCAGTTGCCTTCAAATTTATCAGCGTAAACCAGTTTGTTGATGTATGGCGAAATATAGAAGTATTTTTTAGTTTGTTCGAAAGGATTATGTTGCTTTACAGTCAGTTTTTCGTGGCGTGGATCTACACCTTGTGTAGTACCAACCGGAAGATAATAGTTGTTATGCTCCATCCAAACAATATTTGAAGGTAATGAAGCGGTTTTATTTTCTTTGAAAACTGCGGTTTGAATGATGATGTCGCCGGTAACCTTTTTAATTCCTTTGTCAGCCATTGCATAAATAAAATCTGAAACAATGTCAGTGTAGGAACTAGCTCCTGCTTTACGAGTTCCCAATGAAGGATCGCCACTACCTACGATATAAAGATTTCCGTTTAGTGTGCCGTCTGCATCAATATCTCCTGCATACTCTAACTGTGTAATCCATTTAAATTTTGGACCAAGAAGCGAAAGTGCGGTATCTGTTGTAAGAAGTTTTGTAGTAGATGCCGGAACCAAAGCGTTATTCTCATTATAAGAACTAACCACTTTTTGTGTTTTTGGATCGTAAATTACAAATCCCCAATTAGCATTACGCAAAACAGGATCACTCATCAAACGATTGATATTGATGTCGATTTCGTCTTTTACACTTAATGCTATTTTTTCGTTATCGGCGGAAGCGTAGGTTCTTGTCTGATTCTCATACATTGTGGTGTAGTGAGAAGGTATGTTGCTCGATTGCGAAAAGGCTAATCCCGAGACAACAACAGCAAGGGTAGAAATATAATTTTTAACTCTAATCATTCAAATATTCTTTTACTTTTTGATAATCTCTATAACAGGGAAGTTAAACAAGATTTGACCAAAACAATAATCAAACGGTCAAAAGTAAATATTATTATTGAATGTCAGAGCCTTACAATATGGTAAATTTCTAAAAAAAGTGTTAAAAATTGTTAAAAATCAACATAAATATGTTTTTTGATACTTTGATAAGCGGTAACTTCATCAAATTCCTCTAAACTTTCTGTTACAAAATTCTTAAATATTGTATAATTTTTTCCACGTGGAAGTTTAAGTAAAATTTGATATTGATAAAGAAGGTTAATTTTGCCAATTGGCGATTTTTCAGGACCTAAAACGCATTCGTGAGGAAGATATTTTCTTAAAATTGAAGTTAAAAATTGAGAAGCTCTGTCTACTTTATCTTCTTTTCTGTGTTTTATTTCAATCAAAATGGTTCTAGTAAATGGCGGATAATGAAACTTCTTTCTTTCATCCAGAAAATATTGATAAATTTTATCTACTTCATTCTCTTTAATCAATTGAAATACAGAATGATGCGGATTATAAGTCTGAATTAGAATTCTCCCGTTACCGGAAACTCGTCCTGCCCTTCCGGAAACCTGTATTATTAACTGATAAGCTCTTTCTTCTGCTCTAAAATCCTGAACATAAAGCATTTGATCTGCTCTTGGAATCGTAACGAGTTCGATATTATCAAAATCCAAACCTTTGGAAATCATTTGTGTGCCGACGATGATGTCAGTTTCACCTTCT
Source organism: Bacteroidota bacterium (assembly GCA_023394415.1). Lineage (GTDB taxonomy): Bacteria > Bacteroidota > Bacteroidia > Flavobacteriales > Weeksellaceae > Planobacterium. The sequence goes on along the minus strand of JAEXAR010000045.1, from coordinate 47,183 downwards.
TCTATTTTTTCGTAAAGCTTCTCGTAGGAAAACTTTTTTCGCATCGAATCTACATCCATTCTATCAACTTCTGCGTCGGGAAAAATTCTAGAAATTTCCTCGTGAATTTGTTCAACGCCAACACCTCTGGTATTGAGATTTTCAGAAAAGCATTTCGGACAGGTTTTAGGTTTTGTTGCTTTGTGTCCGCAATAATGACATTTCAGTTCGTTGCTGTATTTATGGTATGTCATCACCACATCACAATTGCTGCAATATGCAACATAACCACAACTTTCGCATTCTACAACATTAGCATAGCCACGGCGATTGTGAAGTACAATCGTTTGTTTTTTTTCTTCTAAAACTTTACGAATTTCCTCAAGCGTTTTCAAAGAAAAATTACCGTTTACGCTTTTGGAATTTTGAGCTTCTTTAAAATCTACCAGTTCAAACTCCGGCAATTTTACTTTTCCAAAGCGTTCGTTAAGCGGAACATATTTTAATTTATCATTTTTCGCCAGCCAATAACTTTCTACAGACGGTGTTGCTGAACCCAAAATCACTTTAGCATCATAAAAACCGGATAATACCAATGCCGCATCTTTCGCATTGAAATAGGGAGATACTTCACGTGGCTTATAAGCAGTGTCATGCTCTTCATCAACCACTATAAGCCCTAAGTTTTGGAATGGCAAAAACAGTGAAATTCGGGTTCCGATTAGAATTTTGATTTCATTGTTACGTATTTTGCGCCATACTTCTACCCTTTCAAAATCTGTGAGCTTTTGATGATAAAAACCCAATTGTTTCCCATATTTTTTTTCTAATCTTTTGGTGATTTGCTTGGTTAAAGAAATTTCGGGTAGCAGAAACAAAACATTATGACCTTCATTGATAGTTTTCTCGATTTCTTCTAAATAAATGTGGGTTTTTCCGGAAGAAGTTACGCCATGAAGCAAAACATTTTTTCCTTCTGAAAAAGCTTTATCAATTTCAGATTTAGCGTGTCTTTGAGCATCTGTAAGTTCTTCAATAGTTTCGGTTTCTCCTTCATAACTTTCGATGCGGTCTTTTTGCAGAAAATATTCTTCAATAAAACCTTTATCAACCAATGATTTTAATTGAGAATGCGCGAAATTTCCTTCCTCAAAAATATCAGATTTTCGGATTGGTTTTTCCAGATTTTCAGTTTCTTTTTCAATGATTAAAAGAAGTAGTTCCTGCTGTTTTGGCGAACGCTTCAGCGAAAGTAGAATTTCCGGTAAATTATTAATGATTAATTTTTCCGGATTAATCTTGAGGTAAGCAATTTCTTTGGCTTTATATTTTTCAGCAATTTTTTCATCAATTTCAATATATTGTAAATCAATCAATGAATTGATGGTTTTAATGATGTCTTTTTTGGGGATAAAGGCTTCAATTTCTGAAAGATTTACCATTTGCCGAACTTCCAACGCTTGAATTAAATACATTTCATTCACATCCAAATTCTGAAAATCAATAACAGCATTTGGTTTTAATTTTAGATAAGTTTCACTCTCCAATTTTAAAGAACTCGGAAAAGAAAAACGATAAATTTCACCAAGATTGCAGAGGTAATATTCGGAAAGCCAAAACCAAAATTCCAACTGTTGTTTTGGTAAAATTGGTGCATCGTCTAAAATACTGATGATGTCTTTCGGTTTGAAGTTTTCAGGTTCATTTTCGTGAAGTTCTGCAACAATTCCCGTATAGATTTTCTTACCTCGAAATGAAACCAGAACGCGCATTCCTTCCTCAATTTTTCCAACTAAATCCTGTGGAACTTTATAGGTAAAAGTTCCTTTTAAATTGAGCGGAAGAATGATTTGAGCGAAATTCAATTTCGGATTGGTTGATTTGTAAATTCTTGAATGTCATTCTGAACGAAATGAGTAAAACGAATGAAGTGAAGAATCTTTTGATTAAAGAGATTCTTCACTCCGCATTGCTTCGTTCAGAATGACATTGTTCTTTTTACAAATTTAGGAAATATATATTACGCTTTATAAAACTTTACTTCATAAATTTTGGCTAAAGCCAAGCGGAAAAATCAAAAATTAAAGCGGGCTAAATCCCGCTCCTATTGATATTTTTGTTTCAATAATTAAAAACTGAATTTTCAAATTTCAAATTATGAAATTTTCAAATTCAAAGTCCTTTTCTTCTCTGCAACTCTTTCTCAATTAATCCAAGTTCTCTTCCGGTTTGTCCAGCAACAGACGTATTTTCTTGCGCTCTTCTTGTAAGGTAAGGCACAACATCTTTTACAGGTCCGTAAGGAAGATATTTTGTGGCGTTGTAATTTTTATCACCTAAAAAATACGTAATATTATCGCTCATTCCATACAATTGTCCGAAATGAATTTTTTCAAAATCGTTGGGAAGATTTTTTTCTTTCATTTTATCCATCACCAATTCTGTAGATTTCTCGTTGTGAGTTCCGAAGAATGCGGAAACTCTATCTAAATTGTTCATCACAAAATCAATGGCTGCATTGAAGTTATCGTCTGTCGCAGATTTATTTGGTTGTATTGGATCCGGATATCCTAATTCTTCGGCTCTGGCTCGTTCTTTTTCCATATATGCGCCACGAACAAATTTATAACCTAAAAGATAGTTTTTTTCGTTGGCTCTTTTTAAATCTTCTGCCAAATATTCTAATCTTCCGGTTCTGTACATTTGAATCGTGTTCCAAACAATCGCTTTTTCTTTGTTGTATTTGGCTTTCATTTCGTTGACCAAATTATCTACTGCGCCTTGAATCCAAGTCTCTTCTGCATCAATCATAATAACCACATTTCTTTCGAAAGCCATTTTACAAACATCTTCGTAACGGTTTACAATGCGATTCCATTCTTCTTTTTCGCTGCTGGTTAATTCATTTCCTGCCTGAACATCAGCGTACAAATCTAATCTTCCAAAACCGGTTGGTTTAAAAACCACAAACGGAATTGCAGGATTACCTTCTGCAAATTTGATGTTTTGTTTTATTTCTTCACAAGTATGATCAAAAGTTGCTTCTTCTTCCTTGCCTTCAATTGCATAGTCGAAAATACTTCCGATGTGATGTTTGAAAAGTTTTTTCACCACTTCCATACTTTTTTCTCGCGTTTCACCACCTACAAATTGATCGAATAATGTTTTGCGAACAATACTTTCAACAAATGGAAAATTATTTTGAATAGTAAAATTTAGCGCTTTGATGCCCAAACTTGTAAGATGAGGATGTTCTATCATTTTAAACATCCAATAAGCTTTTTTAAGTTGCTCTGTTGTTTTATCCTGAAAAGCGATTTGAGTATCGTTAAAAATTGACATATTATTTATTAGAAAAATTTCGGAATCAAATTTAATAATACTTGATGAATTCTTAAAATTTTAAAAAAACATATTATTACTTTTGTAGAAATATTAACCCCAATGATTTCAGTTTTAGACGAAAATTTCACATCACTTAATCAATATATTTCTGAATTAAAACCAAGTCAGTTGTTAATTTTGGTTGATGAAAACACCCATCAATACTGTCTTCCGACACTTTTAGGAAACCTCGAAACCGAAATTCCTTTTGAAATTATTGAAATTGAAGCCGGAGAAGAACTGAAAACCATCGACACTGCAACACAACTTTGGGAAATTCTTTCAGAATTTGAAACCGACAGAAAATCACTGCTTATCAATTTAGGCGGCGGCGTTATTTCAGATTTAGGCGGATTTGTTGCTTCAACTTATAAACGCGGCATCAAATTCATCAATATTCCAACCACACTTTTGGGAATGTGTGACGCTTCAATTGGCGGAAAAACAGGAATTGACCATCAGTTTCTGAAAAATATTGTCGGAACTTTCGCACAAGCCGAACAAATTTTCGTTTATCCAAAATTTCTAAAAACCTTGCCTTTTGAAGAATTAAGAAGTGGTTTTGCTGAAATGCTGAAACACGGATTAATTGCGGATGAAAAGCATTGGAACGATTTAATTTCCATAAATGAACTTTCGCCCGAAACCGTTTCTCCATTCATAGAACGTTCAATGCAGATCAAACAAAATGTCGTAGAAAAAGATTTTAAAGAACAGAACATTAGAAAAACATTGAATTTCGGGCATACGATTGGTCACGCAATTGAAGGTTTATTTCTAAAATCCGGTAAAATAATTCCTCACGGCGAATGTGTTGCTTTGGGAATGATTTGCGAAACACATCTCTCCTATCTTGAAAATTTAATCGATTCGAAAACTTCCGAAATCATCATTCAAAACATTTCGAAATTCTATCCTTATATCAATATTGAACAATTTAATAAAGAAGAAATTTTACAATTAATGTTGAATGACAAGAAGAATTCTCATGGAAAAATCAATTTTTCTTTATTAAAATCTATTGGAAATTCGGTTTATGATTATCAAACTTCAGTAGAAAACATAAACAAATGTTTAGAATTTTATAAAAGTAAAAACTCCCACTAGTAAAGGTTTCACAATAAATTTTATACCTAAAACATATTCGACAAGTGGGAATATTATAACTTTTTCTTAGGTCAATTTTTGGTTTTTGGCACAGTCCTTGTCTGTAACCAATCAGTAAAATTTGAAAAAGATTAATTAAAATTTAAAAATTATGAAAAAATTATTTTTAGGAGCGGCAATCGCAGTTAGTTCATTAACATTCGCTCAACAATTTGGTGCAAAAGCAGGTATGAACGTTTCTTCTATCTCTGCTGATGGTTTTGATGATGCAAAATCTAAGGTTGGGTATTATGCAGGTTTATTTATGAATGCTCCAATTGCAGAAGGATTCAGCATCCAACCTGAAGTACTATACAATAACCTTGGTGCAAAAACTGAAACAACTGTTTTAGGAACTAAATATTCTTCAACTCTTAACTTGGATTATATTACTGTTCCAGTAATGTTCCAGTACAACGCAACACCTCAATTTTACCTTGAAGCAGGTCCTGAATTCGGATTTATGGTAAACGCAAATCAAAAGTATACTGCAGGTAGCAATAATACTACTAGTACTTTAAATACTGACGATTTCAACAAATTCAACTTTGGAGTTGGTTTAGGTCTTGGTTTTAATGTTACTGAAAACATCGGTCTTAATGCAAGATATGTAGCAGGTATGAACGACATCACTAATAACGATAAGTGGGGTTCTGATGCTAATAACAAAAACAACACTTTCCAAGTTGGTTTAGGAGTTAAATTCTAATTTAATTAAACATTAAATAAAAAAAGTCAGGATTCTTTCCTGACTTTTTTATTTTAACTATCTGAATAAATCTATATTTTCACCTTTATCTACAGGATATTTTTCGGTAAAACAACCAAAGCAGTGACGGTCTGAACCTAAAATTTTCTTCAAATTATCCATTGATAAAAACTCCAAAGAATCAACACCTAAGTATCTACGCAATTCTTCTACAGACATATTGGCGGAGATTAAGTCATCTTTAGAAGGTGTATCAATCCCAAGGAAACAAGGTGCAATAATTGGCGGAGAAACACTTCTGAAATGAATTTCCTTCACACCGGCATCTTTTAGAATTTTTACCAAGCGCTTTGATGTGGTTCCACGAACTATGGAATCGTCAATAATCACTACTCTTTTACCTTTTATTTCAGATATAATCGGGTTAAGCTTAAGGTTGACAATCCTTTCTCGCATTTCCTGTGTTGGAACGATAAAACTTCTTCCAATATATCTATTTTTGATTAAAACCGGACGAAACGGAATGCCTGAAACTTTTGAAAAACCAATAGCAGCGGGAACTCCTGAATCCGGAACACCAATAACAATATCTGCTTCAACAGGAGCCTGTTCCCATATTTTCTCACCGGATTTTTCTCGTATTTCGTGTACATTAATGCCTTCCATTGTGGAATCTGGCCTTGCGAAATAAATATATTCGAAAGCACAAATATGTCTTTCACAATTGTCTTTTACCAGAAATGACTGTAGACCTTTATCATTTTCGCTGGTGTACACAATTTCTCCAGGTAATATATCCCGAACGTACTGTGCACCAACTGCATCTAAAGCTGCACTTTCAGAAGCTACAACATAGGTTTTTTCATCCACAGCACCTAAAACCAAAGGTCTAATTCCGTGAAAATCTCTGAAAGCAAAAAATTTATTTCTGGTAATACCAACTACAGAATAAGCGCCTTCAATTTTATCCATTGTTGCTTTAATAGCACCACGTAAACCAAGATCAAGATTTTTTTGTATAAGTCTTAAAATGACTTCGGAATCTGATGTTGCTTTGAATACGACACCTTCTTCTTCTAATTCTTTTTTTAGTTCTTTAGCATTGGTTAAATTTCCGTTGTGTGCAATTGAAAGAATAATTTGGTCATACTCATTCTTTGCAAAAAATGGCTGAAAATTGTATTTCTTTTTATCTCCTGCTGTGGTGTAACGCGTATGTCCAATAACACCATTTCCCATAAAGGTTTCCGGCTCTTCAATATCTTTGTAAACATCGAGCACCAAACCTTCATCTTTAATGTTGAAGATTTTATTATTGTTCATTACAGAAATTCCGCAAGCTTCCTGACCACGATGCTGTAATGCAAAAAGCCCAAACTGTGAAAGCGAAAATGTATCGGTATCATTCTCTGAATAAAGTCCAAAAATGCCACATTCTTCATTAGGAGCATCAAACTTTTCTTCATCTTGAGTGCGGAAAAGGTTTCGCCCGTAACTTCTGTTTTTAAACTGATTTAGGTATTCTTCTTTCTGATCTTTTAAATCTTTCATTATTTACTTTTCAGAAATTTATTTGTTTAAGGCTGTTTTTAATCGGTCATAAATCTCAACATAAGCCTCGGTTACTTCTCCTAAATCCCTACGAAAACGGTCTTTATCCAATTTTTTCATGGTGTCTTTATCCCAAAGTCTGCAGGTATCCGGAGAGATTTCATCAGCGAGAACAATTTTTCCGTCTGATGTTTTTCCTAATTCAATTTTGAAATCCACCAGAATGATATTCATTTTATCGAATAACTCTTTCAATAACTCGTTGATTTTTCCGGTTAAGGCATACATTTCGTCCAGTTCTTCTCTGGTAGCCGCGCCAAGGAAAATGGCGTGATAATCGTTAATCAGCGGATCTCCCAATTCATCTTTTTTGTAGCAGATATCGAAAATAGTTACCGGCGATTTGAGGCCTTCTTCAACGCCTAATCTCTGCGCCATACTTCCGGCTGCATAATTTCTTACCACCATTTCCAGAGGGATAATTTCCACTTTTCTTACCAACTGTTCTCTATCGTTAAGCTGTTTTATAAAGTGGGTTTCTACACCTTTTTCTTTTAGATATTCAAAAATTAAAGTGGTTATAGCATTGTTCATCTCGCCTTTTCTATCGAATGAACCTCTTTTTTGTGCATTAAATGCTGTAGCATCATCTTTGAACTTCACAACCACTTCTTCAGGATTGTCGGTTAAGAAAATTTGTTTCGCTTTACCTTCATAAAGCATTTCACGTTTTTCACTCATCTTTCAATTTTTTTTTGAAAGCATTTCAGCCTTCCTTTTTACTTTTTATTAAATTTATATTTTTACTAAAATTCCTGTTACAACGGCTATTCCGAAGCTTAATAAAGTTCCTATTAGCACATATTCTGTCAGTTTTCTCTGTTTTGCTTCTGCCAAATCACTAAAGCGGAACACTGATTTTGCAGCAATCATAAATCCTACGCCTTCCCAATGATTAACGATGATAAAAATAAATACCAAAAGACGTTCTAGAATTCCAATATATTTTCCGGCGTTTGCTAAAGATTCTGTTTGTGGTGAGGTTGGATTTGGTGTTACGGGAGTCCAACTTGAAATGAGCATTTTTACTATGATAGAAGCCGGAACTGTAACAAAGATCGCTCCTGCCATTATATTAAGAAAATTCCTATTATTGATAAAACTGAAATCGAACTGATTAACGTAAAACGTCACGATACCGATAACCGCAATATGCAATAACTGATCAATAAAAAACCAATTTTTTCTTGTTTTGGGATTTTGGTAATAAAGTTTTGCCAAATCTATCAGGAAATGTGTTATGGCCACAATGGCTGCAACCCACCACAAATTGAGATTCCACAGCAAAATCATAATGAGTGTGAAATGCAATAAAGTGTGCAGATACAAATAGATGCTTTTGGCTTTTTTCTTCTCTTTATCGGCAACCCAAGTATTAGGCTGAAAAATAAAATCCCCTAATAAATGTGCCAATATGAGTTTAATGAAGAGCATTCTACAGTTCGGCTATTTTTTTTTTGAAGTATTTGTTGGTTTCGGTAATCAGATCCAAATTGGCTCGCTTAAGGCGTTGGCTAACAGAAGACTGAGTTATGTTGAGCCTTTTGGCAATGTCTTCTTGCGTGATGCCTTCATTCATAATAAAAAGATGTATGATTTCCGCAACTGCAGGAGTCCAACCATCAAAATCGATTGAAGCCCATTTGAAAACCATATTCAAGTCGTAATCTACACTTTCTTTGGTTGTTTTTATAGAAAGCGTTTTGCCGTCATTTTTAATTTCATTAAGTAATCTGCCGGAATTGACATACGCTGAACCATTGGATTCTGTGATTTTTTCGGAAGAAAAATTTTGATTACCAATTCCTAGCGCCATTCTTACATTGAGATTTTCGTTGCATTTAATCAGTGATTTTATAGCAAGAAATATTTTGAAAACCTCATCAATTTCACATTTTATCTGAAACTCATCACCTCGGTAAATTTCCCATTTTTCGGGTGTTTTACCCCAGTTTGAAAGTAAATTTTTCAAGGAATCGATCCAGATTTCTGAATTGGAATTTTCAGAATTTATGATGTCGCCGGTAATTACTGCAATCATACCACAAAAATAAGCAAATAAACTTATAAAACAAAATTATAAGATTATTGGCTTATATATTAAAAATATTAGCTAAAACACTTATATTTTATTGATATAAGATAAATCGCTAATAATTAGTTTTTAATAAATTTAAATGATTGATTATCAAGAACTAATATATACATACCCATTTGTAAACTGCTAACATCAATATAATTTTTACTGCGGAAAGGATTATTTTCAGTGCTCATTAATTTACCTGAAATATCAAAGATTTTGGCTGTAGAAACTTTAGAAATATCTTTACCATCAGCAAAGAGCTGTCCTTTTGTAACAGGATTAGGATAAATGATAATCTTATGATCAGTAACTTTTATTTCATCATTTGCCAGGACACCAAGGTTTGCACAATAATTCATAGCATATTCATCCCATTCAGCAGTGTTAAAAGCATTTGTGGGTTGATTAATATCACTTTTGCGGTATAAGGATTTATTTCCATTGGTATTGGAAGTATCTTTAAACCCTACAACATCCACAGCAGTTCCGTTGTATGAAAGTTCGAGATATTGTGCCCCATAATACATCATTGCAGGAGAAGCTGTTACAAATTTGGCCTGCGAAACATTATAGCAGGAAAAACTAGCTTCAGGATTAATCACCACAAATGTTTCACCATCTTTCACAACGCCTTCAAACTGATAAGCATCCGAAAAATAATATCCAGAAGTAGCAGCACTATAATTCTGAATACTTAAGGTATAATTGCTTAAGTTGACATCATAACCGGTTTTATTTGTAATTTCAATAGCATTATTAAAAATTTTATCGTTAGAATTGGTTGTTCCTTCCAAATATTTTGTAATCATAAGGTCTTTAGCATACGAATCGGTTGCCAAAGTGGTTTCCTGTAACAAATTACTATCAGTAGAATAAAGATAGGCGTTATCATAAGCTTTTACGGTAATATTATAGGTTGTAGATGGTGCTAACTTATCTAATGTGAACGTATTACCTTTGGTATAACCCGCTAAAACACCATCCTTATATATTTTATAGCCAATAACATCACTACTATTAGAAGTCTGCCAAGTAACTGTTAGAAATTGAGCGCCTTTTTTCACTAAAGATAGATTTGTTGGCGCATTAGGCAAAACAGTATCCGGAGTTTGGTTCCAAATTAAATCAGCCCATTCAGGATGATCAATGAAGGGATTTCTATTTTTCTGTATACTATATACTGCATTGTTTCTGTCAATTTCTTTTTGGGATACAGGATAATCACGATTCCACTTCAGCATTTGTTTTAGATACCAAGGATCTAAAGCCTGTTCTTCTGTCCCATTTAAGGTGCTTACATCGTTTGCAACGGTTACAGTTCCCACCAATGAATTATAAAAATATCTGAAACTAGAAAGTTTACCTTCATAACGCACCACAAAGTAAAGTACACTTCTTGCAATTTCACCTCTGAAAGCTTCTACAGGCTCATAAACTCTACCTGTATATTCGGAAGTATCGGCATTATTACCGATTTTAGAGCCATTTGTAAAATTGTAATAAACATTTGAAACTGTGGCTTTAGAAATACCATAAGGATAAAAATTTCTCAATTGATTTATTCTTGCATCTGCAGGTATCACATTAAATAAATCGGACACCATTGGATAATTTGAATAATATACATTTTGAGGTATAATATGTTCCTTGTTTAGACCTTCACCTTCTGTTTTTGCACTTCCTATAAAGGCATTGGCATCTGTAGGAAAAAAAGATTTTTCGATATCGCCAGGCTTTTCGGTGTAGATATCAAGATAAGAGCCGTCATTTTCGTAATACTTATCAATATCTATTATTTTATAAAAATCAATTAAATCACTATCATAATTCCAGTTATAGTTATTGGCAGATATGATTTCATGAAGTTTAGATTTCAAAGTATATCCTGTGAGACCATTTGCAGCATCATAATAACCTGGAGGTGCTTGTGAAAGTACTAGAAATGGCAGAAAAAATAAAGACAGTAAAAGTTTCTTCATATGATTGAAAATTTGAAGCAAATTTACCTCATTTTCAGTACAAAAAGATATTATATTTATGTTAAATGGTAACATCTTATCCACAATAAGAAACATCCCAAAAAATCACAATTTTTAGTATATTTGGACAAACAATTTTTATGAATACAGAAGTACAGAACAACCTACAGATGATTGCAGAAACAGCGAGAGATTTTGCAGAAAAAAACATCCGCCCAAATATTATGGAATGGGACGAAAGCCAAACTTTCCCTGTAGAACTTTTTCACCAACTGGGTGAAATGGGATTTATGGGAATCGTAATTCCTGAAGAATATGGTGGTTCTGGACTTGGATATCAAGAATACGTTACAATTCTGGACGAAATTTCACAGGTTGATCCTTCTATAGGTCTTTCTTTAGCAGCACATAATTCACTTTGCACCAACCATATTTATGAATTTGGTAATGAAGAACAGCGTCACAAATGGCTTCCACAATTGGCTTCAGGAAAAGTAATTGGTGCTTGGGGACTTACGGAACACAATACAGGTTCAGATTCCGGAGGAATGAGCACTACTGCTGTAAAAGATGGTGATGAATGGATTATTAATGGTGCAAAAAACTTCATTACACACGCCATTTCCGGTGATATTGCTGTCGTAATGACCAGAACCGGAGAAAAAGGTGCTAAAAATAATTCTACCGCTTTTGTTTTAGAAAAAGGAATGCCAGGATTTACCTCCGGCAAAAAAGAAAATAAACTGGGAATGAGAGCCTCTGAAACTGCAGAATTAATTTTCGATAACGTAAGAGTTCCGGATTCAAACAGGTTAGGTGAAGTGGGTGATGGTTTTAAGCAAGCAATGAAAATTTTAGATGGTGGAAGAATTTCAATCGCTGCCCTAAGTTTGGGTATTGCAAGAGGTGCTTATAAAGCAGCATTAAAATATTCTTTAGAAAGACAACAGTTTGGAAGACCTATTAACGAATTTCAAGCTGTAAATTTTATGTTAGCAGATATGGCAACAGAAATTGATGCTTCGGAACTACTCATCAGAAGAGCATCTACGATGAAAAATGCCAAAATGAAAATGTCTCGCGAAGGCGCTATGGCAAAACTATACGCATCTGAAGCTTGTGTACGAATTTCAAATAATGCAGTACAGATTTTCGGCGGTTATGGTTACACCAAAGATTTTCCTGTAGAGAAGTTTTACAGAGACTCTAAACTTTGTACCATTGGTGAAGGAACTTCTGAAATCCAAAGACTGGTTATCGGGAGAGATATTTCAAGACTATAAAAAATTCATTATAAAAATCTTAAAGCATCGGTTTCCGGTGCTTTTTTTATATTTGTTGAAACTTTAGAAAAATTAATGGAAAAAATAGACAGCCTGAACCAAGTCGCAGAATTTCACAGAACATTTAATGCGCCCATTCTCGATACTCCACAGATTCCCTCGAAAGAAAGATGTGACTTAAGAGTTATGCTTTTGCAGGAAGAACTGGATGAACTGAAACAAGCGATTGCCGATAACGACATCACTGAAATTGCAGATGCCTTATGTGATTTGCAATATGTGTTAAGTGGTGCAGTTTTAGAGTTCGGTTTGGGGAATAAATTTGTTGAACTTTTCAATGAAGTGCAGCGCTCTAATATGTCTAAAGCTTGTTCATCGCAGGATGAAGCCGATAAAACCATTGAATTTTACAAAAACAAAGGTGAAGAAGCTTTTTCAGAAATTTCCGGAGAAAAAATTAATGTCCACCGCAAATCTGATCATAAAGTTTTAAAAAGTATCAATTACTCACCAGCAGATTTAAAATCAATTTTAGAACCATAAATTATGAAAAATTTAATCAAATCCATATTAACTGTAGGATTACTTACGGTTACCTTGCAATCCTGTGATGCACAAAAAGTTGTGGTAAACCGTGAAGTTGATACACAAACAGACGGTAAAATGTTGCTTGGTTCACAAACGCAAGACCAATTCAAAAAAGAACCTTATAGCGATTGGTACAATAAAGAATATAGTGAATATGCATTGGATGAGGCAACAATGTCTCAATTAAAAAAAGAAAAATTCAACACTTATCAGCTTGTTGTTTTCCTAGGAACATGGTGTGGTGATAGCCACAGAGAGTTTCCGAGATTGATGAAAATTTTGGATCAACTGAAATATCCTGAAGAAAAATTGACCATTATCGCTGTAAACCGCAAGAAAGAATCTCCAAGTGGTGAAGAAGGTCTTTACAACATCCAAAGAGTACCAACGATCATCGTAAAAAAATATGGAAAGGAATTTGGCAGAATTATTGAATTTCCAAAGACAGGATTTATAGAAAAAGATCTTCTTGAAATCGTAAAAAAGAACGATACAACAGTAAAAGATTTATTTAAAAAATAAGTTTTGAAGAACAAAAATATCATACTTGCATTTTTAGGAGGAGTATTGCTAATGTTGCTCCTATTTTTCGCATTGAAGTCTTTTAAATCTAAAGACGATAACATCGAAAACGATTTCTATATCATTACCAATCAAATTAAAAAAATGAATAAAATGGTAGTGGTAGAACAAGATTTCAGCAGTATGCAGAAAACCAAAGTTACTTCTGAACTTCTGGGTGGCTTACTTCCCAATATGGAAAAGGAAATTGTAACCTTTACAAAAACCAATGCACAAGTCTCGTATGATTTGAATAAAATGAAAATTGATGTAGACAGCATCAACAAAAAACTGATTATCCGTGAATTACCCAATGCAGACATCAAAATCATTCCCAGTGTAGAAATACAGAATATGGACGATTCTTTCTTTGATCGTTTTAATGAGAATGACTTAAAGAAAATACAGAATAATGCCAAAGAAAATGCTGTAAAAACCGTCAATCAAAATTATTTGAGGGATTTAGGAAGAAAACAGCTTTCTGAAAACCTAAACCAAATTTTTGTACTGGCAAAAGCCTTAAACTATACCATTGAAGATAAAACGGGAGAAATAGACACCACCAAACTTTAAAACAAAATATTATGAACCCAGACAAAAAAGAAAAACCGGAAAAAACCAATGAAGCTGAAACAAAAAAACAAAATCAGGACTTCCCTAACCTTCCGGCTGCTAATGAAAAGCAAAATCCACCGGATATAGAAAAAAAAGACATCAAAAAATCCTCCGACTTGGCGGAAACCGGAAAAACAGATAATACAGAACAAAGCGGAAATTAATTTTCCGCTTTTATTTTAATCAAACATTTAATATTATGTTAAATAGTTTTAATATTTTTAGCATAATAATTCAATTGTGTTAAATAGTTATAATTATTCTCTTCTTTGGCCTATTTGTCATAGTTTTTGTTGGTTTCAAAATACCAAATCATAAAATATTAACCTTAAAAATTAAAATTATGGTTTATACAGTAGTGGGATTATTTCCCAATCATGAAATGGCAAGCACAGCTTCAAATCAATTAGATACCGCCGGCTTTGAAAAAGAAAACTATAACATTTCAAATTACAGCACTTCCGGTGAATATAATCCCGATTCTGAAAGAGATTTTGAGTATGAAGAAGATGAAAAAACATCAGGATTTTGGGATTGGCTTTTCGGAGAAGACGAAACCGAAAAAAGAAAATACAGTTATGCAGGTACTAAAAGTAACGTCGTTACAGTGTATACCGATGATTTGGATCGTGCAGAAAAAGCCCGCGAAATTATGAACAGTAACGGTGCGATTGATGTAAATGATGTATCCAAAGACTATGTAACTGAAGTTCAACAAGAGTTTATCTCAACCAACAGCAATACCATTACCGAAGCTGAAAAAGCAAGAATACTGAATAAGGCAAGGAATGATATTTACATCTCTCCTTCCGAAAGAACTTACTCATGGAAAAGACGTGGAATGAGCCATAACTTGGATTCTATGGGTAATGCTGACGATTTATAAATAGTTTTCATAATTTTTTTAGGTCCGGTTTCAGTTTTTCTGAAACCGGATTTTTTATGATACCCTTTTTCCAGTACTCGCTTCTAAAAGCCTGAACCAATCTTCCCTTTCCAAATCAATCTCCAAAGATTTTTTAAACTTTTTGATGTTTTCTGATTTCGAAGTTCCAATAACCGGCACAATACCAGCAGGATGTTTCAGCAAAAAAGATATGAGAATTTGGTTTTCTTCTCCGTTATATTTTTCACAGAGGCTATTCAACACTTCTTTTATTCGGGTATTCTGTTCACTTTCTGTGGTGAAATAATTTCCTAAAACCGAATAGGCCATTGGTTTCAATCGGTGCATCATCATTTGATCTAAAGTACCATCATAAAAGGATTTGGTTTCGTTCAAAGAAATCTCAACCTGATTAGTAATCAAAAAAGGAAAATATTGGTGTATCAAATCGAACTGAGAAGTGGTAAAATTGCTTACCCCAAAATCTCTTACTTTTCCGTTGCTTCGCAAAATTCCGAAAGCAGCGGCAATTTCTTCAGGATTCATTAAAGGAGATGGTCTATGTAAAAGCAAAACATCAAGATAATCTGTTTTCAGATTTCTTAAGCTTTCATCCACACATTTTAAAATATAGTCTTTGGAATAGTTGTAAGATTTTATTTCATAAGGCTTCACTCCACCTGGATATTCTATTCCACATTTTGAAATCAACTGGTAACTTTCACGAGGCAAATTCATACTTGAAATCGCATCACCAAACAATTTTTCTGTAGTGTAGCCACCGTAAATATCGGCATGATCAAAAGTATTAAAACCTTCCTCTAAAGAGGTTTCCACAAGTTGTTGTACCTCTTCTTCCGAATGGTTTGCTCCCCAGATTCCCCAGCGCATTGTCCCGATAATAATTGGCGAAAAATTCATAATTTTAAACTTTAGCACAAAAATAAAGATGAAACAGCACACCACCAACTATACCAATACTTTTATTGAAATTGCTGAAGACTGTCCGGTTTCACAATCACAAATTCCGCCAAATAAGAAAGAGAAAACCATTGCCAACCTTCATTATGAAATGCTGATTAAAAGTCCTTACCAATACACTTCAGATGATGTTATTTTTGAAAGTTTCGCAGAAAAGAAAGGAATTACAGATGGTGAAAAAGAGTTTGAGCGTAGCCTGTTTTTTTCCAAAGGTCAAGCATGTATGCGTTGTTCACCTCTTACAAAACGTTATGGTTTCGGAATTCATAATAATTCTGAAGGAAAAATTTCATTAGTTCCAATGGAAAGTGAGACCTATCAGAATTTTCTGAAAGATGGTTCGGTGAAAAAAGTAAAAGCAATGCGTACAAAACGGTCTTAATAGATTTTGTTTATTTCTGCTATTAACCTTGTAAAGGTTTAAAACCTTGACAAGGTTAATTTTATCCGTAAATTTGAATACAATTTTAAAATTATGAATTACCATACCAGAAAATGGATAAAGCCTGAAGATTTAAATCCCAACCACACATTATTTGGTGGAAGATTATTGCAGTGGATTGATGAAGAGGCAGCACTTTACGCTATTGTTCAACTGGAAACGCCAAGATGCGTAACAAAATTTATTTCAGAAATCAATTTCGTTAGCTCCGCAAAACAGGGTGACATTATCGAAATTGGGATAGAAGCTACAGAATTTGGCAACACTTCCATAACTTTAAAGTGCGAAGTTAGAAATATGATGACGCGTGAAACTATTATCACTATTGATAAAATTGTTTTTGTAGGCGTCGATGAAAGCGGAAAACCAACCAAACACGGAAAAACACATATTGAATATGTGAAAGATCGATTGAAGGAAAACCAATGAAAATCATAATAAAAAATATGGTTTGTAATCGGTGTATTATCGCCGTTTCTCAAATTTTTGAAAATTTAGAAATTGAGTTGAATACTGTTGATTTAGGTTTTATAGAAACAAAAGATGAATTATCTGAAACTGCAATTAAAGAATTAAATTTTGAATTAAAAAAGTTGGGTTTCGAAATTCTGGAAGACTTTTCACAAAAGCAGATTGAAGCGGTAAAAAGCCTGATTATAATAAAAATTTCAGACTTGGATATTGCTGAAGATTTTATTCTTTCAGAATACATCGGCGAAAATATGAACCGTGATTACAGCTCTGTTTCTAAACTTTTTTCTCAAAACAATGCCATAACGTTGGAGCAATATTTTATTAAACAAAAAATAGAAAAAGTAAAAGAATTACTCTTCTATAACGAGTTTTCTCTCACTGAAATTGCAGGAAAATTAGGCTATAAAAGCGTTCAGCATCTTTCAGCACAATTCAGAAATATTACCGGTTTTACGCCTACAGAATTCAAAAAATCGAAGAGCAATATCCGTCAATCATTGGATTCTTTCTGAATTTTATAACTCTTTTCCCAATACTTGTAACAAATTGTAAATACATTGTTAGACATTTGCATTTGTAAAGAATTATTATGGAAAATCACAAACAACACAATCATCAAATACCACCAAAAGATCGAGTTTCACCAAGTTCTGTCTATTATTGTCCGATGGAATGTGAAGGTGAAAAACTGTATTTCAAACAGGGTGAAAGATGTCCTGTTTGCAATATGTACTTAGTTCCTATTGAAGAGAAAGCCGATTTTAAAAGCAATGTAAAAACGTTTGAGACTGAAATTTCCAATCCTGAATCCAAGATTGGGAAATATTTCTGTCCAATGTTTTGCGAAGGTGATAAAGTGTATGATTCAGATATTGGTTGTCCGGTTTGTCATATGCATTTGGAGGAAATTACGAGTGATTTAGTTGCCGGTTCTCAGTTGTCAGTTATCGGAAATCATCACCACAAAATTCCTAAAACCGACAATCATCAACCGACAGCTGATAAACAAGGTAAATTCTACTGTCCGATGTTTTGCGAAGGTGATAAAGTGTATGATACCAATGTAGGTTGTCCCGTTTGTGGGATGGATTTGGTACAAATTCCAGGAAAAGCAGGTGATGTTGCGGAAGACAATACTGTGAAACTTCTATCGAGAAAGTTATGGATTGCCGTAGCTTTCACCATTCCGGTTTTTATTTTATCAATGGGTGGAATGTGGATTAAATGGCCATTTTCACATCAGGTTCAAGGAATTCTGGAACTTTTATTAACGCTTCCGGTTTTGTTTTACGCAGGCTGGTTTCTCATGGTTAGAGGTTACGCTTCTTTCAGAAGATGGAGCTTAAATATGTTTTCACTCATTGCATTGGGTGTTTCAGCAGCATTTATTTTCAGTTTAGTAGCCTTATTTTTCCCGAATATTCTACCTCACGAAATGGCGCACAACGGAAAGGTTCCACTCTATTTTGAGGCTGTAACCGTAATTTTAACGTTGGTAATTATGGGCCAATTGATGGAAGCCAAAGCCCACCAAAGAACCGGAAAAGCCATAGAAGAACTGATGAATCTTTCGCCGGATGAAGCTAATTTAGTGGTGAACGGAACAGAGAAAAAAGTAGCACTTTCCGAAGTAAAAATTGGTGATATATTAAGAGTAAAACCGGGTGAAAAAATTCCTGTGGACGGTAAAATTACCGAAGGAAATTCGAGCATTGATGAAAGTATGATTACCGGAGAACCAATTCCGGCAGAAAAAATTTTGAATGATAAAGTAACTTCCGGAACCATCAATGGTAATGGTACCTTTCTGATGATTGCAGAAAAAGTAGGCAATGAAACCTTACTTTCCAAAATTATCGATATGGTAAATGCGGCGAGCAGAAGCCGCGCACCAATACAAAAATTAGCAGATAAAGTTTCGAAAATTTTTGTTCCAACCGTAATAGGTATATCTATTCTCACATTCATTCTGTGGTTTATTTTCGGTGGAGAAAACCGTATGATTTTGGCCTTGGTAAACGCTGTAGCAGTGCTTATCGTAGCTTGTCCTTGCGCACTTGGACTTGCAACACCAATGAGCTTGATGGTAGGAATCGGAAAAGGTGCTAAAAACGGAATTTTAATTAAAAATGCCGAAGCATTGGAACAAATGGCAAAAATTAATGTGCTAATAACCGATAAAACAGGAACTTTAACAGTAGGAAAACCGTCTTTAGAACTTATAGAAAACATTGATATCAGTGATAAAAGTGAAGTTTTAAAACTCGCTGCATCTTTAAATCAAAGTTCGGAGCATCCACTTTCAAAGGCTGTTTTGGATGCGGTGTATTTTTCTAATCAAAATGAGATTACTAAAAACGCTGGAAACGATAAAATTAATCTTAAGAAAGTTGAAAACTTTGAGAATATCACCGGAAAAGGCGTAAAAGGTGTTATAGATGGAGAAAATATATTTCTTGGAAATGAAGCGTTACTTAAAGAATTTAACATTCAGATTCCTGAAAATTTAAAACTAAAAGTGACCGAAAATCAAGATAAGGCAAGAACTGTTTCATATTTAGCCAAAAACCATCAGGTTTTAGGATTTTTAGCATTTTCAGATAAGATAAAATCAACCTCCAAAAAAGCGGTAGAGTTTTTACAGAAAGAAGGCATCGAAATAATGATGATTACAGGAGATAATGAACACACTGCAAAAGCGGTTGCCGACACACTTGGTATAAAAAAATATATTGCCAGTGCCCTTCCGCAGGACAAGATGGAGATGGTAAAAAAGCTCCAAAACGAAGGGAAAATTGTGGCAATGACTGGTGATGGAATTAATGATGCACCGGCTTTAGCACAATCTAACATTGGAATTGCGATGGGAACGGGAAGTGATGTTGCTATTGAAAGTGCTGAAATCACCCTACTAAAAGGCGATATACTTGGTATAGCAAAATCAAAAATTTTAAGTGAAAAATTATTGAAAAATATTAAACAAAATCTGTTTTTTGCTTTTATTTATAACACTTTAGGAATTCCTGTAGCTGCAGGTCTACTCTATCCTGTTTTTGGAATCCTTTTAAGCCCGATGATAGCAGCAGCAGCTATGAGTTTTTCTTCGCTTTCAGTGATCTTAAATTCATTACGACTTAACAATGCAGATCTTGAAATTTAAAAAAAATCAATATTAAGGGTTTATTTTTTTATACTTTATAACGATAATTTTATATAATTGCAATTTTGTCATTTTTTTTAGTTTATATTGAATAACTTTGATATAACAATTAAATCACAACTAAATTATGGCAAAAAAAACAACAACTGCCGGGAAAGTAAAACCTAAGGCAGATGCAGCAGAGCAGCTGAAAGATTTTATGGTAGATGGAATGAAAGATATGTACTGGGCTGAAAAAGAACTGGTAAAAAATCTTCCAAAAATGCACAAAAATGCAACTTCTAAAAATCTTAAAGAAGCAATTAATGGCCACCTTAAAGAAACCAAGGGTCAGGTTAAAAGGTTAGAAGAAGCTTTCAAAGCACTAAAATTGAAACCTCAAGCCGTAAAATGCGATGCTATGGATGGCTTGCTGAAAGAAGCTGAAGGTATCTTGGAAGAAACTGAAGTAGGTGCAGTGCGAGATGCAGCAATTATCGCAGCATCACAAAAAGTAGAACATTACGAAATTGCTACTTACGGAACACTTGCAACTTATGCCAAACTTCTAAAACATAAAGATCTTCTCAATCTTTTTCTTCAATCTTTAGCAGAAGAAAAAACGTGCGACAAAGATTTAACGAAACTTGCTAAATCAGAGATCAATCTCAAAGCAAAATAATGCAAAACGGTCTTCGGACCGTTTTTTTCGTCCGTTTTTTATAAAGAGGACTGTATCAAATTACAATACCACGAAAATCATATGAAAAATCAGAAAAAAGACGAAAATAACGTCAACAAAAAAACAGAAGACCTTCAAAAAAATGTTTCTAATCCAGAAGGTCAATTTTTAACTACCAATCAAGGTATTAAAATAAATGGATAAAGATGATCCCGCATTAATTATTGACAAAAAACCGATAGATTTTGTAAATGCTATTGCAGCCGGTAGAAATTGGGACAGAGAACTATTTCCTGTTGTTCCGGCATAAAATAAAACTAAAATTAATACATCTAACTTTGTCAAAATTCAAAACTTTGACAAAGTTTTTCTGATTATGGAGGAAAAAATTCCACAACAAAAAATTGGTGCACAAAGCAATACCATTTCTGAAATCACTTTAAATACGGAAGACGAAGCCATTAATCACTTCGAAACAGTGAAAAAGAGATTTCTGGATGTAAATTCTTGGGAGTTTTTTGCAGGAGAAGAAAAAGCGTCGTTTTCACTTCGTAACGGTGAAGGTGAGCTTCTTTTGGAAAATCCGAAAATTGGAAATTACTTCAGAATACAAATTCCCGGACTTAATAATCTAACCGGAAATGGTTTCGATTGGGTGAAGATTGAAGAATTGCAGGAAGAAAAGAGTGAAAATTCTGAATGTATTTACATTCGTGTGCGCCCAACAAAAGATCCGACAACAACGGACAATAAAACTGCACATTTTTTTGATGATAAAGCCACTTCAAACTTTATGATCAAAAGAGAAGGCAACAAAATTACTGCAGAGGTTTACGGAAGAAACGAAAAACCCAACACCGAAGACTTATCCACTTTGGAAAAAGTTCGAAACTTTCTGGTAGCTGTAGGTGGAATGATTGCGGGTAGTAAATTCCAATGGAAATCATTAACCGAAGGATTAATAAAAAAATAATTATTTTTAGACTCAATTCTGAAATTATGAAAAAGAAACTCGTTGTATTATCCGGTGCAGGAATTTCAGCAGAAAGCGGCATAAAAACATTTAGAGATTCCAACGGATTATGGGAAAATCATCGTGTGGAAGATGTTGCTTCTCCTGAGGGTTTTGCGCGAAATCCTCAACAGGTTTTGGATTTTTATAACTTAAGAAGACGCCAATTAAAAGAAGTACAACCCAATGATGCTCACAAAATTTTAGCCGAATTAGAACAGAATTTTGAGGTTCGCATTATTACACAAAACGTAGACGATTTGCACGAAAGAGCCGGCTCACAAAATGTTCTTCACCTACACGGTGAACTCTTAAAAGCAAGACCTGTCAAATCTGATTCCAATATCATACCTTGGGAAAACGACCTAAATTTAGGTGATTTGAATTCAGAAGGTATTCAGTTGCGTCCACACATTGTTTGGTTTGGTGAAATGGTTCCTGAAATGGATAACGCAACCAAGATTGTAGAAACCGCTGATATTTTTTTGGTAATCGGCACCTCAATGCAAGTTTATCCTGCGGCAGGACTTATCCACTACGTTCCTGAACATTGCGAAATTTACGTGATTGATCCAAATTTAGAACACTCATACACCAATTCTGAAAACTGTTTTAAATGCGGTGGATCGGAAGGTATGAGGAAATTGAAGGAGATTCTTTTAGCAAAATAATTTATAGCCGAATATTTTTTATCAACAATACTATTTAATACAAAGACCATTCAAAAGCAGTGTCTTTTTTATTATCGGTGATTAAATTAATGATACCATTTCCGCTTTAACCAAAACGCCACATTTACCAAAGCTATCAAAGCCGGAACTTCCACCAAAGGACCAATTACTCCGGCAAATGCTTGCCCCGAATTGATGCCAAAAACGCCAATGGCAACGGCAATCGCCAATTCAAAATTATTACCGGCAGCAGTGAAAGAAATTGCGGCATTTTTAGAATAATCTGCACCTAATTTTTTGCCCAAAAAGAAACTTACCAAGAACATCAGCACAAAATAAATAACCAAAGGAGTTGCAATCCTCACTACATCCATCGGGATTTGTACAATCATCTCTCCTTTCAGACTGAACATTATTACAATGGTGAATAACAATGCAATTAAAGTAATGGGAGATACTTTCGGTATGAAAACATTTGTGTACCACTCTTCACCTTTCAGTTTTCGTAATAAGTATCTTGTTAAAAATCCTAAAACAAAGGGAATTCCAAGATAAATTGCAACACTTTCGGCAATTTGACCAATGGTGATATCCACTTCAGAACCTGTAATTCCGAAAAGTGGAGGTAAAACGGTGATGAAAACATAGGCATAAATACTATAAAAAATCACCTGAAAAATAGAATTTAAAGCAACTAAACCTGCAGCATATTCTCGGTTTCCTTCCGCAAGCTCGTTCCAAACAATTACCATGGCAATGCATCTTGCCAAGCCAATAAGAATAAGACCAATCATATATTCCGGCTTATCGTGAAGGAAGATGATGGCGAGTACGAACATTAAGATTGGACCAATAATCCAGTTCAGAAAAAGAGAAACGCCTAAGATTTTTGTGTTTTTAAAAACCTCGGGAAGTTCTTCGTAGCGCACTTTTGTAAACGGTGGATACATCATTAAAATTAATCCGACAGCCAAAGGAATATTAGTAGTTCCGTATGAAAATCGATTGATTAAATCTGAAGAAGACGGAAAAAAATATCCAATAGCCACACCTAAAGCCATTGCCAGAAAAATCCACAGCGTAAGATTTTTATCTAAAAATGAAAGTTTTTTTCTTTTGTGGGGAGCGCATTTGTTTGCTGACATTTTCTTTAGATTTGAAATTTGATGTTTGAAATTTTTAAAATTAACCACGAATCGAAGATTCGACGAAGTCAAAATTCAAAAAAATTTTTATAATGCTAAAAGAGTTAGAACATTTTATTTCTCATAAGCACATAAAAGTAAAAATCAAAGATTTTAAATGAAATCTATTTGATTTCAGACTTTTGTGAACTGTTGTTAAAAGATTTAATAAAACTTAAAATCTTCAGTGCAAAATCTTTTGTGACTTTATGGTTATACCTATTTTCTGATTTTTGAAAAAACCCAATACATTTCCGAAGCAATTTCAAAACTTCTTTTGAAGTAGGTTTCGTCCATTTCAGGAGTTCCGTCTGATGCTTTTGGATCTTTGTATTTTACCGAAATTCTGGCTTCTGCTCCGAAAACGATTGGACAGTTTTCATCAGCAGAATCACAGGTTAAAATGGCTCCAAATTCAGATTTTGGGTTGAAATCATCATTGTAGTTTTTTGAAAAACAAATAACAGGATGATTATTTTCAGAAAATTTAACGGCATACACAGGATTTTCTGCTTCAGACAGTTTTAAGATTTCAAAACCTTGATTTTGAAGTGTTTCTGCTACTCTCGGAAACATTGCGGTGGCTTCTGTACCTCCGGAGTAACAAAAAACATTTTTAACCCCAAAATACTCTGCCATTACTTGCGCCCAAATCTGGGAAAGATGACTTCTTCTGGAATTGTGCGTACAAATGAAATTCAGATTGATGTTTTCGTTTTTATCCAATTTTGTTTGAATAAAATCAGCCAAAGGTTTTAGAACTTCTTTTCGTTCGTCTGAAACCTTAATTTCAGCGATTTTGTTGATGGAATTTTTTAGATTTTGATACATTATTAACCTATTTGTCAATTTCGAAATTATTTTACGCAAAGGCGCAAAATATTGATTTTTAATCGTGCTGTTATTAAGGCGCAAAGTTTTATGAACTGCGTTCGCAGATTACGTCTGTGTTAAAATTGAAAATCTCTGATTTTCTTGCGCCTTAAATAATATTTTTAACCTAATTATTTTGCGTCTTTGCGTATAAAATTCATTTTCAATTAATTATTTTTTCAAATATGAAAAAAGTATATATTAGTATCTTTCAAACCTTCAAGGTTTTAAAAACCTTGAAGGTTTATTTTAACAACAACCAGTATTTGGATTACAACAACCCTCCATTTTTTCAGCATAAACTGTGATGCTGTAAATTCTTGTGGAAGAATTTTTATATTCTTGAATTTCTTCATCATTTAAATAATTTTTTAGAATATCATCAGGAACAACGATGGGTTTTTCCTTTTGTAAAACGATATTATTAAATCCTGAATTTTTGATAATTTCCAAATAATTGTCTTTCTGTATGGCACTTGCAACACATCCTGCGTACATTTCCGCAGCAGATTTTATTTTTTCAGGAAGTTCGCCTACCAAAACAATATCCGAAATAGAAAAATGTCCTGAGGGTTTTAAAATTCGGTGCACTTCGGCAAAAGCTTTTAGCTTATCGGGAACAAGATTCATCACGCAGTTGCTTACCACAACATCAGCAACATTACTTGTCATTGGGATTTTCTCAATATCACCCTGGCGGAATTCTACATTATTAAAACCTAATTTTTCAGCATTGGCTCTGGCCTTTTCTATCATCGCTTCCGTAAAATCTATGCCGATAACTTTTCCTGTTTCACCCGTTTCAGCTCTGGCTACAAAACAGTCATTTCCGGCACCACTTCCTAAATCTACTACAGTATCACCTTTTTTAATTTTAGCAAAATTAGTAGGTAAACCACAGCCTAAACCTAAATCGGCATCGGGATTATATCCGTTTAAAGTATCGTACTCTTCGCTCATAAGATTATACACTTCGGTACTGCAACCACCTGCACCACAGCAAGAAGAAGCATTAGTATCTTTATCCTGTAAAGCAATTTCAGAATATTTTTGCTTTACCATTTCTTTAATTTGTTCGTTAGTTTCCATAATTGAAATTTTAGATTTTAGATTGTAAATTTTGAATTTTAGATTGTAAATGGTTAACAGCAGCTTCCGCTATCTTGTTGATGGATCTTCTGAAAAAGCCGGTCTACAAAATGCTCCAATTTTTTCAAAGTTTCGGGATTTACACAGTAGCAAATAGATTTTCCTTCTATTTCCCCTTGTATAATTCCGGCACTTTTTAGTTCCTTTAAGTGTTGAGAGACTGTTGGTTGTGCCAAATTGATTTCCGCAACAATATCATTACAAATACAAGTATTAACAGAAAGAAGATATTCTACAATCGCCACCCTTGCTGGATGCGCCAATGCTTTAAGCAAAGTTGCAATTTCGTTTTGTTCATCAGTGAAATGATGTGTTTTAGTAACGCCCATTTTTATAAGGTTTAAATTCTAAATATTGAGATGTTAGAACTAAATATTTTAATATAGCAATATTACGATATATAATTTTATTGCCAAATTTTTCTTTGTTAAATTTGTAAAAAATTTAAAAATGTCATTGAAAGATAACTACGAAGATATTCTGAAACAGCTGCCGGAAAGTGTAGAGCTTGTTGCGGTATCCAAGACGCATCCTGTTGAAAAAATAGAAGAGGTTTACAATTTGGGACAAAAAGTATTTGGCGAAAATAAAGTTCAGGAACTGGTAGAAAAAGCTCCTCTCCTTCCGAAAGACATCAAATGGCATTTAATTGGGCATCTGCAAACGAATAAGGTTAAATATATTGCCGAATTTATTGATACCATACAAAGTGTAGATTCTGAAAAATTATTAACAGAAATCAACCGTCAAGCAGAAAAATTAAACCGAAAAATTAAGGTTTTACTTCAGGTAAAGATTGCTGAAGAAGATACTAAATTCGGTATGGAAGTGTCCGAAACCAAAGAGCTTTTTCTAAAATTCTTACAAGGACAATTCCCAAATGTTGAAATTACAGGATTGATGGGAATGGCAACTTTTACAGATGATGAAACCCAAATTCGCAGGGAATTTATGTTTTTGAAAAGACTTTACGATCAACTGTCTCTTCAGAAGCCTCTTCAAACACTTTCTATGGGAATGAGTGGAGATTTCCCGATTGCAATTGAATGTGGAGCAAATTCAGTACGAGTTGGTTCAGCAATTTTTGGAGACCGTTCTTATAACAATTAGAAAAGATTTTTCAAAATTTTATCTTTTAACAAAAAAATAATTGCAGGGAATAATTTTTGATGCAAAATCTCTTGGAAATTTTCTTTAATCCTTAATAATCCGTAAATTTGCTATTATGCAGAAAATCCTTATCGTAGAAGACGAAAAAGCCATTTCCGGCGTCCTTCAAAGCATCCTTTCCGATGAATTAAAAGATTATGAATTTGTAGTGGCCGAAGATGGTCTTGAAGGCTACAAAAACATCGAAAAAGAAGATTATGCCCTTGTAATTTCAGATATTAAAATGCCAAAACTTTCAGGCACCGAATTGCTGAAACAGGCTCTAGCATTAAAGCCGGAAACTACTTTTGTAATGATTTCAGGTCATGCAGATATCGATACTGCTGTAGATTGTTTGAAAGAAGGTGCTTACGATTTTATCTCGAAACCTATCGACATAAATCGATTAATCACAAGTGTAAAAAACGCTTTGGATAAGGAAAAACTGGCTAAAGAAAACAAAACGCTTCAAACAGAGAATAAGACTTTAAAGAAAAAAGTCAATAAAAAATACCAAATGATTGGTGAAAGTGTTGCCCTGAAGAAAATTCAGGATATGATTGATAAAGTTGCAGCATCAGACGCCAGAGTTCTTATTACAGGTCCTAATGGTGCCGGTAAAGAATTGGTAGCACATGCCATACACGCCCAAAGCGAAAGAAGTCGTGGCCCAATTGTAGAAGTAAACTGCGCTGCAATTCCTTCCGAACTGATTGAATCTGAACTTTTTGGACACGTAAAAGGTTCTTTTACTGGTGCGATAAAAGACAAACAGGGAAAATTTGAGCTTGCCAATAATGGAACCATCTTTCTGGATGAGATTGGTGATATGAGTCTCATAGCGCAGGCAAAAGTGCTTCGTGCTTTACAGGAAAGCAAAGTTTCACCGGTTGGAAGCGATAAAGAAATTAAAGTAGATGTAAGAGTGCTTGCAGCAACCAATAAAAATATGCAGAAGGAAATTGAAGCCGGACGCTTCCGTGAAGACCTTTACCACAGGCTTTCTGTTATTGAAATTTATGTTCCGCCATTGGATGAAAGAAAAGAAGACATCAACCTTTTGGTAGATCACTTTGCAAAGTTAGTCGCTGATGAACAAGGAAATACACCAAGAAAATTTGACGATAACGCTATAAAGGCTTTACAGTCTTTCTCGTGGACGGGTAATATTCGTGAACTGCGTAACGTGGTAGAAAGATTAATCATTCTTGGAGGAAATCCCGTTACGGCAGATGACGTAGCTTCTTTTGTGAGAAAATAAACATCTTGAATACAAAACTGAAGTCCGGCAAATGCCGGACTTTTTAGTGAAGTGATTATTCAAATTGTAAACATTACATTCTTTCTATAAAAACCCATTAAATCTACTTAATATTCAATAAAATTAAATTAACCGAAAAACTAATCCTTACTTTTGCAAAATGATTTTCCTCAATAAAAACTACACCAAAGAAACCCTGAAACTTGCACTTCCTGTAATGCTAACACAGCTTGGACAGGTTTCTGTGCAGCTTTTCGACAATATTATTGTCGGCAATTTGCTTGGGGCTAATGCTTTAGCAGCAGTTTCTTTGGGAAATGCCTTATTTTTCTCGGTTTTTGTTTTCGGATTGGGAATTTCCTTTGCAATTCCGCCTTTGGTTTCTGAAGCGCATTCACAACATAAACACAACCGTATCAATTCGGTTTTCAGACATGGTTTTATACTTAATTTAGCTATCGGTATATTGTTGATGATCCTGCTCCTCGCATTCCGTCCATTACTCTATCATCTGGATCAACCAAAAGAAATCCTTCCTGATACAGAAATTTTCTTAACGATAATGGCGTTCAGCATTATACCATTTATGACATTTCAAACTTTAAGAGAAGTTTCAGAAGGTTTAGGTTATACTATTGGTGTCACAAAAGCCACGATTATTGCCAATGTTATCAATATTGCTTTAAATTATGTGTTTATAAAGGGAATGTTCGGATTTCCACCAATGGGTGTGAAAGGTTCTGCACTTGCAACACTAATTGCGAGGGTTTTTATGATGGTATTTCTGTATGTGGTGATGGTAAAACATCAAACCACCAAACGCTATATCAAAGATTTCAGTCTTAAAGTTGAACTTTTCACCAAAGCGATGTTCACCAAAATGCTAAAGCTTGGTTTACCAACGGCTTTACAGATGTTTTTTGAAGTTACAGCATTTGCAGCAGCAGCATTTATTTGTGGTATGGTTTCCGCAAAAGACATTGCCTCTCATCAAATTGCTTTAAGCATGGCATCATTCACGTTCAACCTTTGTATTGGCTTCAGTGTGGCTTCCACGGTGATGATTGGAAGGAAGCAAGGAGAAAAGAATTTTATAGAATTAAGAAAAGTGGGTATCAATAACCTCAAAATTGCTTTTATTTTTATGGCAATCTGTGGTTTGTTTTTCATATTAGGAAGGAGTATTTTGCCAACATTTTTCACCAAAAAAGAAGATGTAGAAGTTATTCTACTAGCTTCACAACTTTTAATTATTGCTGCTCTCTTCCAACTTTCAGACGGTATTCAAGTCACTGCTTTAGGAATATTAAGGGGAATTCAGGATGTAAAAATTCCGAGTTATCTTACATTTATTGCCTACTGGATTATTACCATTCCATTAGGTTATTATCTTTGCGTAACGTTGGAAATGGGTGCTTTTGGTATGTGGATTGCCTTAGGATTGGGACTTACTATTTCTGCTATACTTTTGGTGTTTCGATTTATGAAACTTTCTCAAAAAAGAATTATCGCCAATTCATAAAAAAATCCCTTCAAAATTTGAAAGGAAATGTTTTTATAAGTCTTCTGTTTTTTCGTCTGTAAACTTGTAAGTATTATCAACTTTGCCGATGATAAATTCGGATTCAAAATCTACAAAATCTCCATCTTCACTTACTTTATATTTATAAATATCAGTAAGTCCGGAAGTTTTATGAAATTCGTAATACTTGCCTTTACTTGTCCACCAGGTTCCGTTTTCAGTACTCTGCATTACAACTCCATTTTTAGGATTTAAAGCAACAAACAATAAGACTGATTTTCCATTTTCAAACCGACAGTTTACCCAATATTTATCAACATCCTGTATTTGCTGTCCTTCTTCAGAGCCTTTCCAACATCCTATCATTTTTGGGTCATATTCTTTTTTCCCTTCAAACTTTTGTGAAAAAGCAAACAGTGGAAGAAGTGTTATTAAAATCAATAATTTTCTCAAAATACTTACAATTTAAATTCTAATTTCACATTAAAGAAACGCCCTGTCAATCTTACCGGAACCGGATAAATATAGTTGGAATTAACATCGGTAATCCATTGATTGGCAACCGTATTCTGAATGTTGAAGGCATTGAAAATCTGCACACCTAAAGTAAGTTCGCGGAAGTTTTTCCAGAAGTTACCAGTTGCTTGATGGTCTTTTTGGTCGATAAAAACTTTTGAAAGACCAATGTCTACCCTTTTGTATGAAGGCAACTTTTTCTGATAAGAATAATGCGCTCCAAAATCTGGGAGGCTGGTTGCAGAGTTAATGGTTACAGGTGTTCCCGTTGGTAAACCATTGGCGTAAACCAACGTTAAATTAACTCTCATACTTGGAAATTTCGGCATATAATCCTGATAAAACATCGAGAAACGGAATCTTTGATCCGTTGGTCTTGGTATATTTCCGCGGTTTTCAATATTTTCAAAAACGCGTGCATAACTTGCAGAAATCCAAGAGTCTACACCGGGAACAAATTCACCGAAAAGCCTTGTATCGATGCCATAAGCATAACCCGTTGCATTGTTAGATCCGGAATATCGGGTTCTTACATTATCGATATAATACGGAATAAGACGATCCATTTTCTTATAGTAAGCTTCTGTAGTGAGTTTAAACGGACGTTCTACCATTCTGAATTCATAATCATTCGCTAAAATAAGCTGATAAGAACGTTGTGACTTAATTTCAGAATTAAAACTTCCCGATAAATCTTTAATTTCTTTATAAAATGGTGCTTGATAGTATACACCTCCTGACAATTTAAACAACATATCCGCATTCCAGTCGGGTTTTACAGCAACCTGAAATCTTGGACTGATTAACGTTTCTTTATTAAAAGACCAATTCTGTGCACGAACTCCTGCATTAAGAAACATTCGGTTCGTACCCCAATAGAATTTTTTGGAAAATTGAGCGTAAGCAGAAAGTCTTTCCGGTGAGATGTCATTATTACCTCTTATGTTATATTTCAACTCTAAAGTTGAAGGATCCAATGTTCCGGGATTCGTCCAATCACGAGGTTGAGAATAACCGATGGAATCTACCAACTGCCATTCATTCGTTAAATCCTGAATGCGTTCTTTTTCAAATTTGGCTCCAACTTCATAATCTGTATTAACATCGGGAGAAAATCTGGCTTTAAACTGGGTTCCCAAGGTTCTAACAAACAAATCATTTCTCGCGTGATCAATTTGTCCACCGGCATCATAAGAGGTTACAGGATCTCCGGTAACAGGATCAAATGTTTGTAGCATATATCCTGAGGCAATACTATAATACTCTCTTTCTCTGTTTTGGTAGGCAAAATTATCTAAAGTGAAATTCCATTTTTTATTAGGTTTAAAATTGATGGAAGCCGTTCCCATCATATTCCGGTACTGATCATCTTCCTGTCCGTTATAGTAAACCGTTAAGCGCAAAGGCTGTTGCAGAGAACCAAAATCAACTTCTTTTTTCTTCGGAATCATTTCGTAATCATTTTTGGAGAAATATCCTATGAACGAAACATTCCACTTGGGATTGATATTGTAATTGATATACGACTGAAAATCCATATACTGCGGATTAAAATCGGTATCTTCTTTCATCGTATTAAGTACCAGATTGGTATTCCTGTATCGACCTGAAAACAAGGCTGAAAGTTTATTATTTTTAGTGACAAAGCCTGTAGAAAGTCTTCCACCAATTAAACTCGCTTCTCCGGATAATTCGAATTTTGTAGGTTGGCGATAATAAATATTCAAGGCTGATGACATTTTATCACCATATTTCGCCTCAAAACCACCGGGAGAAAAATTAATAACCGAAACCATATCCGGATTGATAATGCTCATCCCTTCCTGCAAAGAATTACGGATGAGGAATGGACGATAAATCTCAATATCATTAATATAAATAAGATTCTCATCATAATTCCCACCACGAACCATATATTGCGAAGAGAGCTCGGTGTTGGAGTTTACAGAAGGTAAAGTTTTCAAAACTCCCTCAATGCCACCGGAAAGTGATGCAACTTGCTGTGCCTCTTTTGCAGAGATTTCAAACGATGTTAAGTCGGTTATTTTTGGTTTAGCTTTCTTTTGGAAAACAATTTCTTGAATTTCGGTTTCACGATCTGATTTTACAAACAGAATATTGAGGTTCTGATATTTTGGAGAAGATTTGATGATTTTTGTAAAGCTTCTAAAACCCTCTTTTTCTGCTTTCAAGCTCTGCTCTGTTTCCGCAATCGGAATTTTTACAGCTCCTGAAACATCAGTAACATATGTGTTATTGTTGTAAGAGATATTAACATCAGAAACGGCTTTACCATTTTCATCAAAAATTTTCAAATTGATTTGTGCTAAGCTTAAAAAAGGCAAAAGCAAAAAAAGAAGGAAATAGTAATTTTTCAAGGCTAAAGACTTTTGACATTACTGAAAACGTAACCTAATTGTAAACCAATATCGTTGATATATCGATTGCCATCATAATATGAAAGTAAAGTATGGGCATTACCATAAGCATTAACTCTAATTAACGCACCACTATTGATGATGATATCTTTACCCACTGCTACTCCGAAACCAATACCCGAAAAACTCTGTAAATAATTGGCTCTTCTGTCTAAATCAAATGTAAACAATGGTCCACCTTTGATAAAAATGCCACTATCAAAATTATATTTATAGCTTAATGGAATAAAAAGCATGTTAAGATCTTTTTCCAGCTTTTGTGGCTGTCCTGAACTATTGGTATATTCTGAAGAAATATGATTTTTTTGATAAAATGCACCGATTTCCAGTTCATCATAATTTCTCAGGTTAAAACCAACGGTTGTACCAAGATTGTAACCTATTTTAATTTTGTATTCTGCACTTCCGTCTACCCTATTTTTTTCTGCAATATTTGGATAACTAAAGCCTGCCTGAAAACCAAAGTTTTGTGAATAAACTATTGATGCAGCAGTGATTGATAATAAGGTAATAATTCTCTTCATTGTTAATTAATATTTAATCTTAAGTTTTTATAATATGGCTTCACGCACACGCGTAAGTTTTTCAAGCAAATCATCCAGCAAATCCAGCTTCAGCATATTCGCACCATCGGATTTTGCAGAGCTGGGATCCGGATGTGTCTCGATGAATATGCCATCAGCTCCAACGGCAATGCCTGCTTTGGCTATAGTTTCAATAAGTTCCGGCTTTCCTCCTGTAACGCCCGATTCTTGATTGGGTTGTTGCAAGGAATGTGTAACATCCAAAATCACCGGTGCATAATTCTGCATCTTTGGAATTCCCCTATAATCTACAACCAAATCTGTATATCCAAACGAAGTTCCACGCTCAATTATTGCAAATTTTTCATTTCCCAAGCTTTTTATTTTATCTAAGGCAAACTTCATAGAGTCCGGAGACAGAAACTGACCTTTTTTTAAAGTTACACATTTTCCTGTTTTAGCAGCTTCAATTAATAAATCTGTTTGCCTAACAAGAAACGCCGGAATTTGCAAAACATCCACATACTGCGCTGCTAATGTTGCATGCTGGTTTTCGTGAATATCAGTTGTAGTGGGGATTTTAAAATGCTCGCCCACTTTTTTTAGGATTTCCAAAGCTTTTTCATCACCAATTCCGGTAAAGGAATCAACACGGCTTCTATTCGCTTTTTTAAAACTTCCTTTAAAGATAAATGGTATTTTATAATGATCCGAAAGAGTTACTATTTTTTCAGCAATTTCAAAAGCCATATCTTCACTCTCAATCGCACATGGACCTGCAATCAGAAAGAAATTGTTCGAATTTTTATGGTGAATATTATCTAGAAATTGAATCATCTTTTGTGATAACTTGGTTAAAAGTTTAATAAGTATGATAGAATTTATTTGTTCATCTTATTTTTAATTTGATTTTCAAATTTTTCAACTGTTTCCTTATATCTATCATTTCCAACTTCAGTTTTATATAAGCTTAACCAAGACAACGCATCATTATATTTCTGTTGATTATAATATCCTACAGCCATATTTAAAATGCCTTCACTCTTATAAATATTTGTTTTGAAATTTTTGAAGTTCTGTTTTAAAAATGTTCCAGCTTTATCAAGTTTGTTTTGATGCACTAATGAAAAGTGTTTTTCTTTAATGAGAAGTTCATTATTATAGTTATTTTTAAGAGCTTCTTCTACAATGTTTACCGATTTTTCATAGTCTTTTAAGGCGTTGTAAGCAAAAGCCAATTCAAAGTAAAATTTTTCTGATTTAAAATTTTGATTATAAATACTCAACAATTTAGGAAGCGCTAATTGTGGAAAACGCTTACCATTCATGTGACTCGCTCTATTTAACTCATTTATATGATTTGGATTAGAATTAGTGTAAGATTTCATCCAATCAGGATTTGGTTTGAATCCAAATTTTTCAACCATTACTGCAGGAATTTTTGCAGCTTTAAATTCTAAATTTTCAATTCTCTGAATGCTAATAGAATTGGATGAATTTTGATTTGCCAAAAAAACCAGGTTACCATTTTCCTGTTTCAAACTTCCCAATATTCTATATGTATATCCTGCTACATCATCAAAATAAATATAACCGAACCCAAATCCGTCTTCTACTTTTTCTCGAGGGACAGCTACATAATTATTTTCAGCATCAGGAACATTAGAATTAAAATTAAGTTCCTTAAGTGTTTGTCCCGTACACATAAAGGATAGAAACGTAATTGATAATAATGTATAATAGAATTTCATCATAATTTTAGTACTATTTTCTCAAAGGTATTGATATTTCTTGAGGTGATTTTATCTTTAAAAGCTTTTTTGCCCAAAATTTTGCCGAAATCTGAATCTAGAGTGCTGCCTTTTTCTATCTGCCAAAAAAATGTATGGTTTACAATTTCTCCTTTTTCAGTTTCTGCCGTTTTACTTTTTTCAAATTCCTCAAGCAACAGCAGATCTGTATGCTCTGTAGTTACAAAAGCATATATGTGTGCATTTTCATTTTTAATAAAAGGATTACTCTTAAAAATTTCATTCACTTCTTCTTTAGTTTTAATAAAAAGAAAAGCCTCATAACCGAAATGATGAGACATGGCATTTTCTAAAACCGGCTTTAATTCTTTTTTAATTTTATCTGAAGTGAAAATTATATTTCCTGTTGCCAGAACCGATGAAACATCCAACATTCCTGCCTTTTCAAAAACAGAACAAACTTCTGCCATTTTCATTGCAGTTCCTTTTACGTTAACACCTCTTAAAAATGCACAATACTTCATCGCAATACAAATATAATTTTTTCTGTTGTTAAAATAAAAAAAGCAGACTTTCGTCTGCTTTCGTTTTTGTTATTGTGTTGCCCGCATCATTTGGGATTCAATCTGTTTCAGTTTTTCAGCACCATAAGTTGAATCGTAAGGCTTCATTACATCAAAGATGTAATGATAGAACGGAACGATATTCTGTATCTTATCTGCTTCATTATAAGCTTTTTCTTTACCCATGGCTTCCAAATCTTTTATGAACGTATTGTAACGTTTATCCAGTGGTTCCAATGATTTTACCAAGTAATCGTAAGCCTTATTTTTTTGTCCCAATTTATCGTAAGCATTAGTAACAGCTTGTACTACCATAGAGAATTCCAGAGGTTTTGTACGCATTTGTCGGCTTGCAAAACGCTGATCTTGTGGCGAAAGGCTGGTATAATAATCATACTCTTCAAAAATACCTTTCTTAAGTTCTTCTGCCAATTGCAACCCTTTCTGTTCTTGTCCTGCTAAAATATAACCATAAACAACGGCACTTAACGAGCGAGGATCATTATATTTTTGCACCGGAATTTCAGCAGAAACCAAATCCATCAATTCTACGGCTCTTTTGTTATCGCCTTTTAGTACTAAAGCTTCTGCGGCACGGCTTGCAGAACTTCTGTAACCAATAATGTTTTGAGTACAAGCTTCATCGAAGTGAACATTCAAATCTTTAAAGTTGCCCCATTTAAAATTTTTCACAATTCTGTATAGGTCGTCTGCATCTACTCTACCCATATCTCCCGATTCCTCTTCAGGAGTATTGATAGGAACAAGCCTGTAACTGAATCCGTCAAACTGAAGGTAATCACCAAGATAAAAAATGTTTTCAGGATCATAAATACCTCCAGATGAAAAATTGATAGGTCTTTTCCAATCGAAATTTGCCAAAATATCCATCAGCATCAAACTGTTTTTGAACATACTTTGACGCTTATAATTCACCACAATCTGATCAACAGCCAAAGCTGCGTCCTGAGGCTTTATAATTCCGGATTTTATTGCATTGGCTTTATTCACTGGAATTACAAATTTAGAAACCGGAAGAAAGTTGAATCTTTCGTATTTAGACTCCCCAAACAGAAGTTTCAAAATAGCGTCTTTACCTTCAGATTTTTTCTTTAGAAAGTTTACAGCATCCTTCACCGTCATAGAATCTTGTGTTTGGAATTGCTTAAATTCTGCCAAAGAACTTTCTGGAATTCCTCTTTCAGCCATTGTTGAAAATAAATCTTTCCACTGATCCGGAGACATCATATAAATCTGATCATTGGTACCTTCACGGTAATCTTCGTGTGTTAATACAGAAGGAATAGGCATAGAATTATAAGTTCTGCGCTTCATTTGATCGATGTACCAAGGTGTGGTAAGAAGTGTAAAATTCACCAATTTTACATCATCACGGAAGCGCTCTGTTTCCTGCATTCCCCAAAGTGGATACGTATCATTATCACCATAAACGAATAATAATCCGTCTTTTGGAAGAGATTTCATTGTAGAGTACGTGTAATCGTAAGCCGTACTTCTACCGCTTCTATCATGCGGAGTATAATTCTGGAAGCCCATCATCAAAGGCACTCCCATTAATACTAAACCGGCAACAATATTAGCAGCATCTGATTTTATTTTTTTCTGAATGTACCAAAGTATTGCAGCAGCACCCAAACCAATCCAAATAGCAAAAGCATAGAATGCGCCTACCATTGCATAATCTCTTTCACGCACTTCAAAAGGTTTTACACCTGTATAAAAAATAATTCCCATACTGGTAAGAATGAAAAGTGCTAATATGGCGTAAAATCTTTCAAAATCTTTGTTAGCCTGATAAAATAAACCGATTAAACCCAAAAGTAATGGCAGGAAGTAAAAGGCAACCGTACTATCATTTTTAAATTTGGCAGGCATTTTTTCCTGATTTCCCCAAAGTGCATTATCAATAAATGAAATTCCTGAAATCCAGTTGCCACGGTTATTTTCCATATGTCCTTCCAAATCATTTTGGCGGCCAACATAATTCCACATCAGATATCGACCGAAGTAATAATAATTTTGGAACGTAAAGAAATAATCTAGGTTTTGTGCCAATGAAGGACGCTGAACTTTAATTAAATCATATCCTTTTACATCCAAATAATCATCAACTTTAATTGTCCCATTTTCATATTTTGACCTTAAATCATCAAAAATTTTCTTGGCTTCAGGATTATCAGCAACATCGGGATTATCAAAATTAAAGGTAAAATCCGGAGCACCGTACATTGAAATATAGTTGGACATAACATGCTTATCATCGTTGAACATCCTTGGCATGATGCTAACGTGATCTTTACTATACACGTAATTGAAACGCTCGCCTACTTTTCTGTAATTACCAGCTTTTTCGTCTTTCTCATAAATATCTCCTGTTTTATCCTGTTTGTAGCTACCGTCTTCATTTTTTACCATCCCGTTATAATCCAGTGTTGCCGTATAGTTTTGTCCGTACATGGTAGGCCAATCACCATATTGCTCACGGTTATAATAATCGAGCATCCCAATTGCGTTGTCAGGATTGTTAAGATTCATTGGTGGATTTGCATTTGCACGGATTGGAATCACCAACCAACAAGAAAAACCGATAATTAAATAAATAACAGAAAGAGCTGCTGTTTGATAAATTTTGTTTCCTTTCTTTTTTGCAAATTTTATAGCATAGTAACAAAGCGCCACCAAAATGATGAACGCGATTATCGTTCCGGAATGGAAAGGCAAACCAATACCATTTACTGCAAAAATTTCAATTTTCCCAAACATAGTCATAATAACAGGGAAAATCAGTTTGAAAACGAATATCAAAACACCTAAAGTTATAAGATTTGCAATCGCAAAACTCTTCCAAGTAAATTTGTAATTTCGAGCATAATAAATAAGACAAACCGCAGGTATCACAAGCATCACCATCATATGTACACCTACGCCTAAGCCTGTAGCGAAGAAGATTAATAAAATCCAACGTTCATTATCAGATTCGTGGTACTCGTTTTCCCATTTCATTATTAACCAAAGAATAAAAGCGATAAACATGGACGCCATTGAATAAACCTCACCTTCCACTGCAGAAAACCAAAAACTATCTGAAAATGTAAATGCCAAAGCTCCGATTAATCCAGCAAAAAGAATTGAAATTTCCTGGTGTTTGGTAACTTCCTCAAAATCCTTATTTAATAATCTTCTTACAAGATGCGTAATCGTCCAAAACAAGAATAATATCGTAAAAGCACTAAACAAGGCTGACATCGCATTAATGACGACACTGTAGTTCGCTTCATTTCCAAAAGCAAACATTGCGGCAACTGCACCTACCAATTGAAATAATGCTGCACCCGGAGCGTGAGTAACTTCTAATTTAACCGCAGAAGAAATATATTCACCGGTATCCCAGAAGCTAAATTTCCTCTCCATTGTAGAGAGATAAGTAATGAAAGCTATTGAAAAAACAACCCAGCCTAAAACGGTGTTCCAAGTCTTAAATGTCCAGTTTTTCATAAAAAAATTTCGATGTTGCGAAAATAAGGTTTTTATATTAAAAATGTTTTGGTAGAAGCGGATTAATTTTGCCTCATTTTTTGAGAATTATTTAACACTTTTTTTGAAAAAAGATGATTATAGTCACTTTTTTGCTTTAAAACTATAAGTATATTCACACATTAAATACCAAACAAAATTTTTTTTGTAATTTTGCCGATGGTTTTTAGTGAAAATTGATTTAGTAAAATGACGAATGTTTACAATAATATTCTGGAACTGATTGGCAATACCCCAATGGTAAAGCTTAATACCGTAGTTAAGGATATTCCGGCAAATGTATATGCAAAGTTGGAATCCTGTAACCCGGGACACTCCACCAAAGACAGAATAGCACTTCATATTATTGAAAACGCA
Organism: Bacteroidota bacterium; assembly: GCA_023394415.1. Classification (GTDB taxonomy): domain Bacteria; phylum Bacteroidota; class Bacteroidia; order Flavobacteriales; family Weeksellaceae; genus Planobacterium. The sequence goes on along the minus strand of JAEXAR010000045.1, from coordinate 8,116 downwards.
GAAAGACAGGGCATCTTAAAACGTGATTCCGTAATTGTGGAAACAACATCAGGAAACACCGGTTTTTCAGTTGCAATGGTTTCTATCGTTAAAGGCTACAAATGTATTCTTGCAGTAAGCGATAAAACCAAGGCTGAAAAAATTGCATATCTTAAAGCACTTGGCGCACAAGTTTACATCTGTCCTGCAAACGTTTCTGCAGAAGATCCAAGATCCTATTATGAAGTCGCCAAAAGAATTGCGGCAGAAACTCCAAACTCTGTATACATTAACCAATACTTTAACGAACTGAATATTGATGCCCATTACCAAACTACAGGTCCTGAAATTTGGGAACAAACAGATGGTAAAGTGACTCACGTTTTTGCGTGTACAGGTACAGGAGGAACACTTTCTGGTTCTGCAAAATTTTTGAAAGAAAAGAATCCAAATATTAAAATTATCGGTGTAGATGCTGTAGGTTCTATCCTTAAAAGCTACCACGAAACCGGTGAAGTTCATAAAGAGGATATCAAACCATACCAAATCGAAGGTATGGGAAAAAACCTAATTCCTACTGCCCTTCTTTTTGACAAAATTGATGAGTTTGTAAGAGTAAATGATGAAATGTCAGCTTACAGAACAAGAGAAATCGCTCTGAAAGAAGCCATTATGGGTGGTTATACAACTGGTGCTGTAACACAGGCTTTAATACAGTACGCCAATGCTCACCCATTTACAGAAAATGATTTGGTAGTTCTAATCTTCCCTGATCATGGTTCTAGATACATTACCAAAGTTTATAGTGATCAATGGATGGCAGAACAGGGATTTATAAACAACTGTGTTCACAATTACGACGAAGTTTTCAAAACTGAATACATAAAATAAAAATTATAAATATCTATGAAAGCCTTTTGCAATAACAAAGGGCTTTTTAGTTTTATTTTAATAAATTTGTAATATTAAAAAATCAAAATTTGATGGTAGATATATTTGACAGAATCAAGCAAAACCCAGGTCCTTTGGGACAGTTTGCTGATTATGGTGAAGGATACTTTATTTTCCCGAGACTTGAAGGACCAATTGGCCCAAGAATGAGATTTCAAGGGCGCGAAGTGGTTTTCTGGAGTGCCAATGATTATTTAGGACTTTGTAATCACCCTGAAGTTTTAGAGACCGATGCTAAAGCTGCAGCAGAATATGGTATGTTCTATCCTATGGGAGCCAGAGCTATGTCCGGTGAAACTGAACAGCACTTACAGCTTGAGCGAGAGCTTGCAGATTTTGTAGGTAAAGAATCGGCATACCTCCTTAACTTTGGTTATCAAGGAATGGTTTCTACCATTGATGCTTTGGTTTCAAGACACGATGTTATTGTTTATGATTCCGATTCTCACGCATGTATAGTAGACGGTGTTCGTTTGCATATGGGAAAAAGCTTTATGTATCGTCACAACGATATGGAGAGTTTTGAAAAAAACATCAAACGTGCAACAAAAGTTGCTGAAGAAAATGGTGGCGGTATTCTTGTGGTTACAGAAGGCGTATTTGGGATGACAGGTCAACAAGGAAAGATTAAAGAAATAGCCTCTTTCAAAGAAAAATATAATTTCAGACTGTTGGTAGATGATGCTCATGGTTTTGGAACACTTGGTAAAACTGGTGCTGGAGCTGGTGAAGAACAAGGATGTCAGGATTTGATTGATGTGTACTTCTCTACTTTTGCAAAATCTATGGCTGGTTTTGGAGCCTTCATCGCAGGGAATAAAGAAATCATCAGATATCTAAAATTCAACCTACGTTCACAAATTTTTGCTAAATCTCTTACCATGCCAATGGTAATCGGTGGTTTAAAGAGACTTGAATTACTGAGAACAAGACCAGAAATAAAAGCAAAACTTTGGGAAAACGTTAATAAATTACAAAACGGACTCAAAGAAAGAGGCTTTAACCTTGGAAATTCTAACACATGTGTTACACCTGTAATGATGCAAGGAACACCTGTTGAAGCTACTCTTTTGGTAAAAGATTTAAGAGAAAATTTCGGAATCTTTACATCAGTTGTTGTATATCCTGTGATTCCTAAAGGGATGATCCTTTTAAGATTAATTCCTACTGCTTCACATACTGATGCAGAAATCAATGAAACGTTAGATGCCTTTGATGCTATTCATGATAAACTAGTGAATGGTCACTACAAAGCTGCAGCAGAGAAATTGCTAGAAGAACAAAATTTAAGTTTTAAACCGCTTTAATTTTATTTAATTATAAATATTGAAACCGTTTGAACTCTTCAAACGGTTTTTTTTTATGTAGAATCTAAAAATCATTCTTCAATTTTATGGAGAAGAATTTAAAAAAAAATTAAAATATATCAATATGAACCAACTGATAGTAAATAAAAACGATTATACCAGAATTCACCAAAGTATTAACATAGCAAAGCAGAATAATGCCATCAAAAAAGAAGAAGCCGAAAAATTGATAAGCGAACTGAAATCTGCTAAACTGGTTGATCCTGAAAAAGTTCCTGGAGACGTAGTAACGATGAATTCTGTTGTGAAAATCCATTTCCAAAACAATAAAACGCAAATGCAGTTTAAACTGGTTTATCCAAAAGATGCCAACTTGAAAGAAAACAAAATTTCCATTTTTTCAGCAGTTGCCAGTGCGTTGATTGGTTATAAAGTTGGGGATGAAATAGAATGGCTTTTACCATCCGGAATGACCAAAATTGTGATTGATGAAATTATATATCAGCCTGAAGCAGCGGGAGATTTAGATTTGTAGTTATACTTACCCTTGTCAAGGTTCAGAACCTTGACAAGGGTAAGGCAGTAAAATTCAAAAAAAATGCCTCTCATTTCTGAGGGGCATTATTCGTATCTGTATTCGGGTTTCTATTCTGCAAGAATAATCCCTTTATCATTATTGAATTCTACAACACCGCTTTTGATGGCGTAAGAAAAAACAGACTCTCTCTCGTTTTCCTTAGTAAAAAATTTAGCATATTCTTCTTTAATCTCATTGGTGTAAACTTTTACTTTACCATTGCTTAAAGAAGATACAATAGCGGCGTGATCTTTCATAATATGAAAATCACCGTTCTTTCCGGGAAGCAAAACCGAGTTAACTTCACCATCAAAAACCACAAATTCCGGAGTTAAAATTTTTATATTCATTTCTATGAAATTATAGATTATAGATTTTAAATTTTAAGATATCTAAAATCTAGAATTTAACATTTAAAATTCCTTATGCGTTTTCAGCCAACATTTTTTGTCCGTGCTCAATCGCTTCTTCAATCGTACCTTTAAGGTTGAAAGCTGCTTCAGGATATTGATCTAACTCACCATCAATAATCATGTTGAAACCTTTGATAGTATCTTTAATATCCACCAATGCACCTTTAAGACCTGTAAACTGCTCTGCTACGTGGAAAGGCTGAGAAAGGAATCTCTGTACTTTTCTTGCACGGTAAACTACCAATTTATCCTCTTCAGAAAGTTCTTCCATACCAAGAATCGCAATGATATCTTGTAATGCTTTATATCTCTGTAAAATTTCTTTCACTCTTTGCGCACAATCATAGTGATCATTTCCTAAAATTTCAGGAGTCAAGATTCTTGAAGTAGATGCTAATGGATCTACTGCAGGATAAATACCTAACGCAGCAATTTTTCTATCAAGTACGGTAGTTGCATCCAAGTGAGCAAATGTTGTAGCCGGAGCCGGGTCAGTTAAGTCATCCGCAGGTACGTAAACCGCCTGTACAGATGTAATAGAACCGTTTTTAGTGGATGTAATTCTTTCCTGCATCGCACCCATTTCAGATGCAAGCGTTGGCTGATAACCTACCGCTGAAGGCATACGCCCAAGAAGTGCAGACACCTCTGAACCTGCCTGTGTAAAACGGAAGATATTATCTACGAAGAATAATACGTCTCTACCTTGTCCTTCCCCATCACCATCACGGAAATATTCAGCAATTGTAAGACCGGAAAGTGCTACTCTTGCTCTTGCTCCAGGTGGCTCGTTCATCTGTCCGAAAACGAAAGTACATTTAGAATCTTTCATTTCTTCAAGATTGGCTTTTGAAAGATCCCAACCGCCTTCTTCCATAGAATGCATAAATCCTTCACCATATTTAATAATTCCGGATTCTAACATTTCTCTCAAAAGGTCGTTTCCTTCTCTGGTTCTTTCACCTACACCGGCGAAAACCGAAAGTCCACCGTGTCCTTTAGCGATATTATTGATTAATTCTTGAATAAGTACCGTTTTACCAACACCAGCACCACCAAACAAACCAATTTTACCACCTTTTGCATAAGGTTCAATAAGGTCGATTACTTTAATACCGGTGAATAATACTTCCGCAGAAGTAGAAAGCTGATCAAATTTCGGAGCTTCTCTGTGTATTGGCAAGCCACCATCTTTAGAAAGTTCCGGAAGACCATCAATAGCATTTCCAACCACGTTGAAAAGTCTACCATAAACGCCTTCACCCGTTGGCATTGTAATTTGGTTACCAAGGCTAATTACTTCGTGTCCTCTCTGTAGACCATCTGTTGCATCCATCGCGATACATCTTACTGAATCTTCACCGATGTGCTGCTCTACTTCCAGAACAAGTTTTTCGCCATTATCTTTTGTTACTTCCAGTGCATCATAAATTTTAGGTAATTCGCCTTCAGTTGCGAATACAACGTCGATTACCGGACCAATAATTTGAGAAATTTTTCCTTTAATTTGGTTTGCCATTGCTAAATTTTTTCGTGTGTGCAAATATAGTGATATTTAGCAAATCTGCAATTGAGGAAAAGAAGATTTTTGTCATAGTTTTTTATAAAGTTGGAAGTCCGAAGACCGAAGACGGAAGACTTAAGAATATTCAAATTTTGTTGAAGCGGCGAACTTCTTCGGACTTCAGACTTCAAACTCCCGACTTTTTCCTATTTTTGCCGTCAAATTTTCAACTTTGAACGTTTTTCAAAATTTTAATGATTTTCAGGGTAAAAAACCGCTTGCACTCTCTTTGGGAATGTTCGATGGGGTTCATTTAGGGCATCAATCCATAATTCAAGAACTTCACAAAATTGGTGCAGAAAAGAATTTGTATACAGCAGTCTTGACGTTTTGGCCACATCCAAGATTGGTTTTTAATCCTAATGATGACCTGAAATTGTTGAATACGATTGATGAAAAAATTCAACTTTTAGAAAATTTTGAAATTCAGCACCTTTTTATTAAGGAATTTGATGAGGACTTCCGAAATCTTACCGGCGAAGAATTTATAAAGCAAATTTTAGTTGAAAAACTCAATGTAAAACATTTGATTATCGGTTACGACCACGTTTTTGGAAAAAATCGCAGCGGAAACTTTCAGCTTTTAGAAGAACTTGCACCAAAACTGGGCTTTGAAGTGGAACAAATGGAAGCCGTGAATATCCATAACCATCATATCTCCTCCACAAAAATCAGAAATGCTTTATTTGAAGGACACATTTTGGAAGCCAATGAAATGTTAGGCTACCATTATGCTGTTTCAGGAACTGTGGTGCACGGAAAAAAACTTGGCAGAACCATTGGTTATCCCACAGCTAATATTGAGGTGGAAAATTCAAAACTTTTACCTAAAAAAGGTGCTTACATTGTTGATGTTTTTATAGATACAAAACATTACAAAGGAATGTTAAGTATCGGTACTAACCCAACTGTAAATGGTGAAAAACTCACCACAGAAGTTTATATTCTGGATTTTGACCAAGATATCTACGGAAGTAAAATCACGGTCCATTTCAGAGATTTTTTACACGATGAAATAAAATTTGAATCTTTGGAAAAGCTTATTGAAAGGCTTGATGAAGACAAAAAAATAACTGAGAACTACCCTTTTTGACCAATCATAGAAAATATCAAATTTTCCAAGAAATGAAGGACGTATAAGTTATCTGCTTTATCCTTACAATCGGTAAGATTAGGAAGATGATAAACAAAATACTGCTGATCGTGAGCTGTTTCTAATAATGTACTTGCAAGTGATTTGGGATATTTCAAATTAGGCTCATATTCTTTCAGAATTTCTGCAACGTATGAACAAAAATCTTTGAAAGGTTTAAATACATTTTCTTTATTAATTTCGTCCACATCTTTTACTAAATAAACTTTGCTGCTTTCAGAAACAACAATTGTATAGAGTTTATCCAGATCGAAATCGTTTACAGCAGTTCCCTCCTCATAAGTATTAGTAATCATTTTTAGAAGAACTCTAACATTGAAGGAGATAAATTTTTAATCAAAAAAGATGGATTAACGTATGTTACGCCACTTTTCCTTGCACTTATATTTTTAGAGTTGAGCGATATTATTTTCGCGATAGATTCAGTTCCGGCTATTTTTGCCCTCACCAAAGAGCCACTTATTGTTTTCACCTCCAACGTTTTTGCAATCCTAGGCTTACGTTCAATGTATTTTATGCTCTCCGGAGTAATGGATAAGTTCGTTTACATAAAATATGGTCTTGCTGCCGTATTGGTTTTCGTAGGTTTAAAAATGGTTTGGCTTAACGAAGCATTTGGCGGAAAATTCCCAATTGAATGGTCACTTGGTATCATTGTAGGATTGGTAGGTAGCTCTATACTGGCTTCATTGATGTTTAAAAGAAATGTAGAAGAACAATCATAATTATAATTTATATGGGTGAATTAGTGATTGGATCACTGGAGAGTTCAGAAATATTTAACCTAAGGAGTGGTTAAAATTTCCTGTCGCTTTTTCTTCGTTAAAGAACTAAAAACCAAATTATATGAATGATCAATCATTTTGTAAATTAATTCGGCCTTTAAACCATCACAAACCACCGAATTCCAATGGGTTTTATTCATATGATAAGCACCTTTAATCTGGTGATACTGCTCTCGAAGTTCCTCACTCCATTCGGGATTGGTTTTCACTGAAAATGCAGTGGGCTGACTTTCCATAGAAATCAGAAGGAACATTTTATCACCAACCTTAAACACCAATGTTTCCTCATCAAAAGGAAAACTTTCGGTAACGCCTTTTTTAGCTAAACAGTAATCGCGAATTTCCTCAATAAACATTGTATAAGTGATTTAAATTTCCCGGTTAAAAATTTCAATAAAAACCCTAATGCGAAATTTACAAATTAATTACTAACTTTAAACTTGAAACTTTGAACTTGAAACAAATTCATTATGAAGGCACTCGTTATCGGCGCTACCGGCGCTACCGGAAAAGATTTGGTAAATAAATTATTGGAAGATAAAGACTTTGAGGAAGTGCACGCTTTTGTAAGACGTCCTCTTGATATTAACAACAACAAACTGACCTCTCACGTTGTAAATTTTGAAAATCCTGAAGAATGGCAGGATCTGGTAAAAGGAGATGTTGCTTTTTCTTGCCTTGGAACAACGCTGAAAGATGCGGGCAGCAAAGACGCCCAAAGAAAAGTAGATTACGATTACCAATATAATTTTGCAAAAGTTGCAAAGGATAATAACGTAGAAGATTATATTTTGGTGTCATCGTATGGAGCCAACCCAAATTCTAAAATATTTTATTCCCGAATGAAAGGTGAATTAGAACAGGCCGTAAAAGATTTGCATTTTAATAAAATTACCATCTTTCAACCCGGAATGCTTGAAAGAAAAGACACCGAAAGAACAGGAGAAGTTTTGGGCGGAAAAATTATCAAATTCGCCAATAAATTCGGTGTTTTCGAAAGCCAAAAACCCTTACCTACAAATATATTGGCACAAGCCATGGTGAATTCATCCAAAATAAAATCAAACGGCTACTCAAAAATTAAGCTGGGAAGTATTTGGGGATTTGCAGAAAAATCGAATGACTAAAATTCCTGCAGATTTCAGAGATCTTCGGAGATTCTTATTATTAAATTTATTAGATATATTTTTGAATTTATTGAAAAATAAAAACCGCAAATAGACTGCACCCAAAAGTTTAGACAAAATTAAACAATATTCTCAAAGGAAAGAGTTCGGTACTGTACCGAACTCTTTCCTTTGAGGTTGAGTCTTATTCTATCGTGGTTGTAATAATCTATATACTTCACTATTTCCTTTTTGAGTTCTGCAATAGAGCCAAACTTTCT
>JAEXAR010000037.1 GCA_023394415.1 Bacteroidota bacterium | reverse complement strand
AGATTATCTAATAATATTAATTGGGTTTTGTTTGGTTGTAAAATTTCATAAATTGCTAATAATCTGTTTTTTAATTATTTATTGGGATTTATTGTGTTATAAAGATACTTCCGTCTTCGCTACAAAAACCCAACTTTTATGTTGGGTTTTTTTATTAAAATAATGAAAACGAAACAGATACAATATTGCTCTGTTTTTTATGTAAAAAAAGAAGTAAAAATTCTTAAAAAAAGAGCAAAAAAAATTGCAGTTTCAAGAATTTATGCTATTTTTACAGCGCTTTAATGAGGCAATCGCTTCATATGAGCAATAAATTTTTTTTCATCATTTGTGTTTTTAGAATCGTATCATTAGATGCGATTCTTTTTTATTTGATTTCGTACCGTAAAAGGAGCTCCGTAAAGTAAGAATAAGTGATGCTACCTTCCTGTTGGTTGGTCTTAAGAAAGAGATTATTAGTTATTCCAAAAAAAGTATCTAGCAAACCTGAGTGTTTCATACTGAAATTTTTCTCATAATGATAATCTCTTTTCATTGCTGGTGAAAATGCATTTATAACTTGTTTCGAAAAGTATTCATCCTCATTAGAAATGTAATTTAAAAGGCTTTTGAGGACAAAATACTCTGTACTGTATCTCAATTCTGGATTTTCTGCATTAATTCCAATTAAATAACCGATAAAACTAGCTTCTTGCTCTCTTGCATATCCCAATTGATGTGCGCTTTCATGAGCTAGTGTAAACGGCAGTTGATTAGAAGGTAAGTTTGGATTGTATTGCGCTTCTGCTGTAAAAGGATTGTAATATCCATAAATTCCGGTATAACTCATAACATAACTGAAAAGACTTCCTTTGAAAGCATTAATCTGAGGTCCTCTTTTTTTGCTAAAATTATAAGGCAGTTCATTTTGTTTTTTTAAGATTTCATTTTCAATACTTTTATGGTTGTATATTTTAAATACACCATTTCTGTCTTCCTTTACGGATTTTCTGGTCTGTTGGCATTTATCAAGATATTTTAAAGCTAGAGATTTTGCTTCATCCAAATTGGGTTCTCGTTCTGGAAGATTTTTAATTAAAGGTTTCTGGAAATAGAGTAATCCCCAAAAAATCTGGTAAACAAAATAAATAATATTCAGTAGTTTCAAAGCCTTTAACCAGTAAGTATTTCTTGACTTGCTACGAATAAGATTAACAATCAAATAAATGAAGTAAACTATCAGTAGAATATAAAACCCGTCACCAACAGAAAATGGAACCCGAGCAAACAATTTTTGGTGAAAGGCTTTTTGAAACTCAAAGAAGGATTCTATAAGCCGAATAATAAAATCTATTTTTGAGAAAATAAAAAACAAAAGAAATTGGGCAAGTAATAAACCTGCCCAAAAACTCTTCTTCGATAATAATCTATTTTTATTAGTGTCCACCTTCAGTTTTCACTTTATCAAAATCAATTCCTTGTGCCTTTAGAATTCCTGTTACTCTTATAGCGTAGAAGGCAAGGTAAGCAAAACATAAAACGCCTACAATATAGCTAAAATGGATATTGGTTTTATCAGCAATATAGCCTTGGATTAAACTCACGATTCCACCACCCATAATCATCATAATAAGATATCCGGAACCTTCGTTGGTGTGTTTTCCTAAGCCATTAATAGCCAAAGCAAAAATACATGGCCAAAGTGTTGAACAGAATAGTCCCACGCTTGTAAAGGCGTACACAGAAACCATTCCAGATGTGAGCATACCAATTACCAAAGCCAAAATCCCTAAACATGAGAAAATTAGTAACATACGTGCAGGGTTTCCTTTACTGGCAATATCAGCAGCAATCATCACTAAAATAATTACAGAATAAATGTAAAATGGCTTTAGATCGTGTTTGGCAATGGCATTTACAAGCAAGAAAACGGCAAATGCTAAATAAGGCGCAAGAAATCTCATGATTTTTTTAAATCCTGCACTAGCATCGAATGCTTCTACAGCACCAGTCCATCTACCAATCATTAATGACGCCCAATATAAAGAAACATAAGGTGCAATATCTTTAGTCTCAAAACCTAAACTGTTTTCCATGTAAGCAGGTAAATTACTCGCAGTGGAAACTTCAACACCCACATACACAAAAATTGCAATCATACCCAAAACGAGTTGAGGGAATGAGAAAGCACTTTTGCGGTGGTGTCCAGGTTCTAAATCATCAGTGTCTAATGTATTGGTCTCAGTTGCTTTTGGTAGAGATGAAAATTTAAGCAGAATCGCAACCAGCACAAACGCTGCACCTAAAACCAAGTAAGGAATTTTTACAGATTCAATACTTGCTTCTGTGTTGGCAGCAGTAGCTGAACCGAAAATTGCAAAAGAAACAATCAATGGTCCAATCGTTGTTCCTAAATTATTAATGCCACCTGCCATTGTTAATCGTTGAGAACCTGTTTCATTAGGTCCTAACGCAATTGCCAAAGGATTTGCAACAATCTGCTGAAGTGAAAAACCTAAACCAACTATAAACAAACCTGAAATCATTAAAGAAAATGAGCCTGTATTTGCAGCAGGAATAAACAGCAGAGTTCCGGCTGCAGAAATCAGTAATCCTAATATCAAACCGTTTTTATATCCAATTTTATTGATTAAATCCTGCTTCATCCCTTTGGATATAAACATATAAATTAATGATCCCACAGTATATGCCACATAAAACGCAAACGAAACCATCTGGCTTTGAGTTTGCGAGAGGTTGAAGGCTTTTTTGAAAACAGGAATCAAAATATCATTACTCGCCGCAACGAATCCCCAAAAGAAAAATACGGTTACCAAAGGCACAAACTGTCCCCAATTGGTTTGTTTAGAATTTACTGACATAGTTTTAAGTATTGTTAAAACAAATATAAATATTTATTTGGTTTGATAGTACTTAGAAAGAGTATTTTTTATCTCATTTTGAGAAATTAGTTTCAACTCCTCTTTATCTAAATTTGGTTCCAGTATATCATTGAAGTAAACCTTTATTTTTCCGGGATAACCTTTACCATTATCGAAAGGAAACATTTCTTTTAAACCCACAAACGTATAAACGGCAATTGGGAAACTGTGTTTTGTTGAAAGAATGAAAGCACCGTCCTTAAAAGTGTCCAGTAAAATTGAACTGTCATCAGGAACGCCACCTTCGGGGAAAATAACGATATTTTGTCCGTGGTTCATTTTTTCGGCGGCTCTTTTGTACACTTCGGCTCGGCTTTTTGGATCTTTACGATCCACCATAATGCAAATTCTTTTATATATAATGCTGAAAATCGGAATTTTTGAAAGCTCCTTTTTTCCGATAAAACAAAGTGGATGATGAGGATGCAATACGCTCATCAGCATAATATCAATAATTGATGTATGGTTGGCGATAAAGATGTAATGTCTGTCTTTATCAAGCTTTTTGGTAGTTTCTTTTATAAGTTCATAGCGGAAGCCCATGCCGTAAAATAAAATTAAACACCAGAGCCTGATAAAAATATAAGCATACTTAAAGTGAGTCTCTTTTATTGAGAGCAAAATCACCGGGATTCCGAAAATCAGGATGAAAACAAATGCCAGCAAAATAAACCAAGCGCGCCACAGATAATTCAGAATCTTCTTCATTAGAAATTTGTTGGCTTCAAAAATATTAAAATTTTTGAATTAGGAAACCTATTAAAATGATAAAACAACTGGAAAGATTTGGTTTTCTATATAAACTATGATAAACAAAATGCTTATGTCAGAATTTGAATTTCATCATTTCATTGAAATTGCCAATAATGAATATTAAATAATGGCTCAAAGTTCTCAACCGTTGAAAATCACTCTTTTTTTCACCGAATAATTTAATATAGAAACTAAAATTATGGCAGAAATTTTACTCAGCATTTCTGAACTGAAAACAAAGAATCCCAAATCGAAATACTCATTTTTAAAAACACTGTTGTAAAAAATCTGGAAGAAAATTAAACTCAACAAAGTGGAAAGTGAAGAAATTCCCATGAAATAAGCAAATTCCCTGCGTTTAGAGTGCTTACCTCTTTCAAATACAAACCAAATGCTGAAAAAATAATTGCTAAAGATGCCACACATTGTAGATAAAATGTTACTTAATGGGAAATGTACACCATAAAGATTTTTCTCCCATTCTACGATTGTTGGCAGATAAACGCTGAAGAGTTTGAAGGTGCCAACTTCTACCACAGCACTCATTGCACCGGCGATTACAAAAAATAGTACCTGCTTTTGTCGCAGTAGAAGTTGCTTCATTTTTAGTATTATGCTGCAAATTTAAAATAATGTTAAAGAATAGTAAAATTATCAAAAGAAATTTTGAGGTCTGAAAAATATTTTTAACTTTATTTATTCAATTAAGGAATATTACCTGATAACACTTTATTTTTGAAAGTTTTTCGCTTATAGAGTATTTTATCTTGAAGGTTCTTGCAAAGAATTCAAGTCTGACTTTATTTTTTATTAAAACACAAATGTGATAGTATTGTGAACAATTCAAGAAGATACCGAAAGTTTCAGCCTCAACAAAAGCGAATAGAAGAGCTTGAAAAAACTAATGACCGATTCAGAAGAATATATTCTGAATATGAAACCATCTCAGAAGAACTCTGGAATCTGGAAACATCACACGGACCTTCTGTGCCGGATGATTTTATCAATTCTTTTAAGTTGCAGGCTTCTTATCTTGAAGACGAGATTGAAGACTGGCTGATTGAAGATCAAAACGAAGAATAAACCCACTTTTTTTTACGATTTAATTTTATATTTTAGCATTCTCTAAAATTTGTTAAAATATGATTGCTATTGTTGATAGTGGCTCTACAAAATGCGATTGGGTTCTGTTAAACGATGCAGGAGATTTCGTGCTGAAAACAGAAACAATCGGCTTTAATCCAAATATTATTGATGTTGGGCAAATCCCTGCAGAAATTCTTAAAAACCCAGAACTTGACGAAAACAGGTTCAGCATCAATCACTTATTTTTTTATGGTTCTGGTTGCGGTGTTAAAGCCAACTGTATAAAAGTAGAAGATGCTTTGCAAAAAGTATTCACCAATGCTAAAATTACCGTTAAAGAAGATTTAACGGCAGCTGCATATTCTGCTTACACCGGAAAACCCGCTATTGTCTGCATTTTAGGAACCGGTTCCAACGCATGCTATTTTGATGGCGAAAAAATTAAACGCGAACTTCCGTCTCTTGGATTCTTAATTGGTGATGAAGGCAGTGGATGTGCACTTGGCAAATTGCTGGTGAAAAATTATTTTATGAAAAAAATGCCGGCGGATTTGGCAAAAGAATTTGAGGCAGAATACAATCTTAATATCGATGACCTGATTCGCAATATGTACCACAATCCACGGGCTAATGCATATTTGGCAGATTTCAGCAAATTCATTGTTTCCAGAAAAAAACATCCATATTTACAGCATTTGGTTTTTCAGGAGCTGAAAAATTACCTCGATTATCAAGTTATTCCTTACGAGGAAAGTAAAACCAGTGAAGTGAATTTTATTGGTTCTATTGCTTACTACTACGAAGATATTCTACGTTCTGCAGCAGCAGATCTACACTTGAACATCGGAACCATTGTACAAAAACCAATCGAAGCTTTGGTAGAATACCATAGAAAATACATCTTGCCAAAACTCGAACCAACCTCTTAAAAGAACATTATGTCAAATTATACCAACAGGGATATCAAAAATTTTAACAAGGCAGCTTTAGATTATCACAAAGCAGAACCTAAAGGTAAAATTGAAGTCATTCCCTCGAAACCGCATTCTTCTGCACGTGACCTCTCATTAGCATACTCACCGGGAGTAGCGATTCCTTGTCTTGAGATTGAAAAAGATCCCAAAACGGTTTATGATTATACAGGAAAAGGAAATTTGGTTGCCGTAATTTCTAACGGTACTGCTGTTCTTGGTCTCGGTGATATTGGAGCAGAAGCTTCAAAACCGGTAATGGAAGGTAAGGGACTTTTGTTCAAAATTTTTGCTGATATCAACGTTTTTGATATTGAAATTAATGAAAAAGATCCTGACAAATTTATAGAAATTGTAAAGGGAATTGCCCCAACATTTGGAGGCATCAACCTTGAAGACATCAAAGCTCCGGAAGCATTCTATATTGAACAAAGGTTGAAAGAAGAGCTTGATATTCCTTTAATGCACGATGATCAGCACGGAACTGCCATTATTTCAGCGGCAGCTTTACTAAACGCTTTAGAACTTTCAGAAAAAAAGATTGATGAAGTAAAAATGGTTGTGAATGGAGCCGGAGCTGCTGCAATAGCCTGTACCAAACTTTATGTTGCTTTAGGTTTGAAAAAGGAAAATGTGCTAATGTGTGACAGCAAAGGCGTTATTAACCACAAAAGAGAACATTTAACGCCTGAAAAAATAGATTTTGTTGTTGAAACTGATAAAACCACGCTTGAAGAAGCTTTAGTGGGAGCCGATGTATTTGTTGGTCTTTCAAAAGGGGATGTAATGTCTGCAGAAATGCTAAATTCAATGGCAGACAATCCAATTGTTTTTGGTTTAGCAAATCCAACGCCGGAAATTGATTATAATCTCGCGATTAAAACCCGTAAAGATGTTATTATGGCAACCGGAAGAAGTGATTTTCCTAATCAGGTAAATAATGTTCTCGGCTTCCCTTATATCTTTCGTGGTGCGCTTGATGTGCAGGCTTCAGGAATTAATGAGGAGATGAAATTAGCCGCAGTGCATGCTATTGCGGATTTGGCAAAAGAACCCGTTCCTGAAGCGGTAATTTTAGCCTATAATTTAAAAACTCTGAATTTTGGAAGAGATTATTTTATTCCAAAACCTTTTGATAATCGTTTGATAACCAGAGTATCAATAGCTGTTGCAAAGGCTGCAATGGAAAGTGGAATTGCAGGTAAACCCATAACTAATTTTGATGAATATGAAAATTATCTTCTCGACAGGATGGGACGCGATGAGAAACTCATCCGAATGATGCAGAACAGAGCCCGTTCTAACCCGAAAAGGATTACTCTGGGCAATGCTGAAGAATACAACGTGTTGAAGGCAGCCCAAATTCTTTACGAAGAAGGTATTGCACAGCCGATTCTTTTGGGTGAAAAGAAATTCATCAAAGAGCAGATGCAGAAATTTGGAATCGAAATCGATGTTCCGATTGTGGATCCTATGGATGATGATCAAGAAGATAAACGTCGTGAATACCGTGAAACTCTTTGGAAACTGCGCCAAAGAAAAGGTATGAACGAATATAAAGCAAAACGTTTTGTGCGTAACCGTGATTATTTTGGACCTTTGATGTTGAGACACGGTGATACTGACGGACTTATTGTTGGGTTTTCTAAAAATTACAGTTCAGTACTCCGTCCAGTTTTAGAAGTAATTGAAAAAGAAACAGGTGTGGATAAAGTAGCAGGGATGATGATGATTTTAACGGAGAAGAAACCTATTTTCTTTGCTGATACCTCTATCAACGCCAATCCAACAGCAGAGGATTTGGTGAATATTGCGAAAATGGCAGAAATTACCGTGAAAACCTTTGCCATTGAGCCAAGAATAGCCATGCTGTCCTACGAAAACTTCGCCGCCATTTCCGAAACTTCAAAAAAAGTGGCAAAAGCGGTGGAGATGCTTCATCAAAAGTTTCCAAAAATGGTTGTTGATGGTGAGATACAGCCTGATTTTGCAATGAATGCGGATCACTTGGCAGATTATCCGTTTTCTAAACTTGGTACAAACCCGGCAAACGTTTTTGTGTTTCCGAATCTTGAAAGTGCTAATATTTCATATAAAATTATCAGAGGTATGAAAGTGGCGCAAGTAGTAGGGCCTATTCTGATGGGCTTGAAGCAGCCTGTTCACGTTGTTCAGATGCGTTCTAGCGTAGATGAAATTGTAAACCTTGCTACGATAGCTGTTTTGGATGCGCAGAGACGTGAGGAACTTAAAAAATAAAACATGATTTACTCACTAAAAGGTACTGTACAAGAACTTACCCCAACCTATACTGTTATAGACGTGAATGGAGTCGGTTACTATGTAGGAATAAGTTTGCAGACTTCAGAAAAATTAAGTTTAGGTAAAGAAACATTTATCTTTACCCAACAGATTATTAGGGAAGATGCGCATTTACTGTTCGGTTTTCATACTTCTGCAGAGAAAGAAATGTTCAATCTCTTAATTAGTGTAAACGGTGTAGGTCCTGTTTCAGCACTTATTATGCTTTCATCATTGAATAATGTTGAGATCAGCAATGCGATTTTGTCAGGTAACAGTGGTTTATTGCAAAGGGTAAAGGGAATTGGGGCCAAAACTGCCGAACGAATTATTGTAGACCTAAGAGATAAAGTGCAAAAATTCAGTACCGAAGAGCAAAATAATTCTGTTTCACTAAATAATAAAGTGAAAGAAGAATCGTTATCAGCATTAGATGTTTTAGGAATTTCTAAAAAAATGAGCGAAAAAATTGCCGACAGGATTCTAAAGCAAAATCCTGAACTTTCGGTGGAAGATCTGGTAAAACAGATTTTAAAAAATATATAAAAACACTTGGTGAAGAAGAATTTTATAATTTATAGAATATTTATTTTCATTTTTCTGTCCTTTTCTTTTACTCATCTCGGCGCACAAGTATTGCCTGAAGACAGTATAAGCGTAAGAAAAGACTTCAGTTTACCTAATCCTACACGGTACGAAGCGTTCTATGATGTGGAATCCGGGATGTATTTTCTGTATCCCAAAATCGGCAATACCATTATTGGTTCACCAACTGTAATGACGGTGAAAGAATATCAGGCTTATGTAATGAGCAACCAATTGGCGAATTATTACCGTGAGAAGTCAGAAAATCACAGTGTTATTTTCCGTAAAGATCAAACAGAAGCGCAAAAAAAAGGTCTTATTCCTGCAGTTTTAGTTAGAAATAAATTATTTGAAACGATTTTTGGGAGCAATAAGATTGAATTAATTCCTCAGGGATTTGCTTCTTTCGATTTGGGTGGGCTATACCAAAAAATTGATAATCCTTTAATATTACCACAAAACCGAACCAATTTTGCTATTAATATTCAGCAGCGTATACAACTTGGACTTTTAGGAAAAGTTGGTGAAAATCTTCAGCTTCGTGCCAATTACGATACACAAAGTGGTTTCGCTTTCGAGAACAGAATGAATTTGGTTTGGCAAGCCAAAGGCACTTGGAAAGATTTACAAAACAAAGGATTAAACGATCCTACAACAGGAGGTGAAGACAAAATCATCAAAAGAGTTGAATTTGGTAACGTCAATATGCCACTTTCTACAGGATTAATCCGTGGTTCACAGTCATTATTTGGTTTAAAAACAGAATTTCAGTTAGGCAAAACTTATGGAACTTTGGTGTTTTCGCAACAACAAGGTGAAGCCAGAAATATTGTTGTACAAGGAGGTGGTGCTGTACAAACTTTCAAAATTAATGCGATTGATTATGAGGAAAACCAGCATTATTATTTAGGACATTATTTCCTGAACAATTATGATAATGCCCTTTTAAATTATCCTTTAATCAATTCTAAAATTAATATCAACCGTATAGAAGCTTGGGTTTTAGAACAAGGTTCCGGAAATCTTCAAGATCAAAAAAGTATTATTGGTATTAGGGATTTGGGAGACGGCATTTCAGGTTATCCCAGCAACACTCAAAACAATCTTTATCAGAGCATAAACAATTTAGGAACAGGTTTACGTGATCCTAACACCGCCTATAATACCATAAAAGGACAGGTTTTTCCCAATGCAAATGGTTCACCGGAAGTTTATGTAGACGGAGAGCAATTTATATTCAACCGAAAAGCCAGAAGACTTAATCCTAATGAATACACTTACGACAGACAGTTAGGTTATTTATCTCTCAATCAAAAATTAAATGATAATCAGCTTTTAGCAGTTTCATACTCTTATACCGTTAATGGTGAGAGAACGGTGTATAAAGTGGGTGAGTTTTCAGAAGAAAGCCCGGTTTTAATAACCAAACTTCTAAAACCGAATACAACGGTGAAAACTACATCTCCGATGTGGAGTCTCATGATGAAAAACGTTTACCCGATTAATGCCAACCAAATTTCTCGGGAAAACTTTATGGCGAATGTTTACTACAATTCTCCGCAAAACGGAAAAGTTAATTACCTACCGGGAACCAACGTACAGGATATTAATTTACTTAAACTCTTAAATTGGGATAGGCTAAACCTTAATAATGACCTTCAGAACAACGGAGCTGATACTGGCGACGGACTTTTCGATTTTGTGGATGGCATTACTATTAAAGCCCAAGAAGGAAAACTGGTTTTTACAAAGGCTCAACCTTTCGGTAATTATATTCAGAATGTGTTGGGTTCTAATAATCCACAGTTTGTTTTTACTGATTTATATACCCAACAAAAGCAAATTGCTGCCCAAAGTAACCTCGCTCTGAGGTATACTATTGAAGGTCGTTACAAAGGAATGCAAGGTTCAGGAATTTCTTTGGGAGCACTTAATGTTCCGCAAGGTTCGGTAAAAGTAACTGCGAATGGTGTTCAACTTGTTGAAGGACAAGATTATACGGTAGATTATATGTTCGGAACGGTGAATATCATTAACGAGCAGATAAAAAACTCGGGTCAAGCCATTAATATCTCTATGGAAAGCCAGCTGATGTTTAATACTCAGCGAAAAAGATTTTTAGGGTTAAACCTTGAAAGAAAATTCAACGAAAATTTGATTGTTGGAGCTACTGTTGTTAATTATGCTGAAAGACCTTTAACACAGAAAGTCAATTTTGGTGATGAAGCTGTGAACAATACAATGGCAGGAATGAACGTCATGTTCAACCGAGAAGTACCGCTTCTTACCAGGCTTACAGATAAAATCCCACTAATTAATACAGAGGCACCATCAAATGTCAATTTTAAAGCGGAAGGCGCATATTTAATACCAGGGCAAAATAAAGGAATCAACGATCAATCTTATATAGATGATTTTGAACAGTCTTCTACCAAGATTTCAATCAAAGATCCTTCTATGTGGAGTTTAGCTTCTAAACCGGAAAAAAACTTCAATGATCCACTGTATAATAATGCCGGCTTAAATGATAATCTTCAAAGCGGTTACGGAAGAGGTTTGTTATCTTGGTATAACATTGATCCAAGATTTTGGGGTGTAGGTGGTAAAGCACCAAATGGAATAAATGCACAAACGGTTTCAAATCACGTTTCCCGAAGAGTGCAAATGGCAGAAATATTAAACAATAGGGATTTTGTAGCAGGAGAACAGACCTATACCAATACCTTTGATATTACATTTTATCCAACAGAACGCGGACCGTACAATGCAAATCCTAATGCCGAATCTGCTTTACAAAGATGGGGTGGATTAATGAGGCCAATTTCTGTATCAAACTTTACAAATTCGAATATCGAGTATGTTGAATTCTGGATGATGGATCCTTATGCTGACGGTAATGTATTGGGTAATAACCCGAAACTTAAGTTGCAATTGGGTAATGTTTCCGAAGATGTTTTGAAAGACGGAAAACTACAATATGAGAACGGGCTTCCGACACCAACTTTGCCATCCTCCACTTCATCTACAAATTGGGGTAAACAACCTAATCAGTTCCCAGTTTTGTATGCTTTCTCATCGGAAGGAGAAGAAAGAACAATACAGGACGCTGGTTTCGATGGATTATTAAATGATGATGAAGCTACTAAATTCAATACCAATTTCATAAATCCCGTTACCAATATTCCGGATCCTGCAGCAGATGATTTTATTTATTATCTTTCTAATAAATTCACCGGAAATCAAGCTTCTTCTTTAATTGAGCGTTATAAATATTTCAGAAATCCGGATGGGAACTCAAAATCAGGCTCACTTGAAGTGTCATCCCAAACTCCGGATGCTGAAGATGCTAACCGAGATTATAATTTAGATCAAAATGAAAGCTATAATCAGTATACCATCAATCTTGATAAGTCGAGTTTAGCTCTTAACCGAAATTTTATTGCCGATGTAAAAGAGGTGAAAACTAAATTCCAAAATGGACAGGAAGGAACAAATAAATGGTTTCTCTTTAGGGTGCCAGTTTCTCAATTCGATACCAATGCAGGAGATGCTTCTTCTGATATTTTAAATAATGTAAGATTTGCCAGAATTATACTGGATGGCTTTGAGGAAACTTCTACGCTTCGTTTCGGAACAATGGATTTAGTGCGTTCAGACTGGAGAAAGTATAACAAAAATATTGCTTTCAGTAATCTTCCGCCAAACCCATCAGCACCTGATAATGAAGGTTCAATGCTGGTAAATAATGACAACTTTTTTGTTGGTAGTGTCAATTTAGAGGAAAACGGATTAGGAACGCCACCTTATGTTTTGCCACCGGGAATCGACAGACAAGTACTTAGCGGAAACGCTGGTTCACAAAGACAAAATGAATCTTCATTGTTTATGAAATTCCTTAACCTTGGTAATGATGCTAAAGGTGTTACCAAGAATACTTTTATTGATATGCGTCGATACAAAAAGCTTGAACTTTTTGTTCATGCAGAAGATATAAAAGCGGGAGCAGCAAGTAACCAACTTGATGAAAACACTAAATTCTTTATCAGATTTGGTAGCGATGCTACAGATAATTATTATGAATATGAAGCTTCTTTAAAATATACACCTAAGAATGCTAAGTCTCCTTTAGAAATATGGTCTGCCGAAAATAACGTCAATCTGGAAATTCAGAATTTTGTTGATGCAAAATTAAAACGTGACCGTGATGCAGTAAATCTTTTAGGGTACCGTTATCATTATGCTGATTATGGTGATAATAATAAGAAAATTTATGTAAAAGGACGCCCAAGTTTAGGGAACATTACAACAATGATGATTGGGGTGCGAAACCTCCAGTCCCAATCTAAAGATTTAATTCTTTGGGTTAATGAGATTCGCCTTTCTGAGATAGAAAATAAAGGAGGTTATGCAGGAAATGCAAGTCTGAATTTCAACTTGGGTGATTTTGCGATGGTAAATGCCAATGCTGCTTACTCAACAATTGGCTTTGGTGCAATTGATCAAAAACCTGCAGAAAGATCACAGACCACCAATTCAGGTTTCAATATTAATACAACTGTAAATGTTGATAAATTCATTCCTGAAAAAGTAGGCATGAGAATACCGGTTAATTATTCTTACACACAAACGATTGAAGATCCTAAATATAATCCTATAGATACGGATGTAGAGTTTCAGAAAGCTTCAAATAAAGAAGAACTGAAAAAAGTTGCCAGAACTTACACGCAACAGAGAAGTATAGGTGTTGCAAATATGCGTAAGGAAAGAACGAATGAAAACAGAAAGCCTAGATTTTATGATGTTGAAAATCTTTCATTAACGGCATTGTACAATGATGATTATTATCGTGATGTGTATACGAAGAGAAATTACAGACAATATCTCCGAGTTTATATAGATTATAATTATAGCTTTAAGCCGTATGTTTTAAGACCTTTTAAAAATTTGGTTAGCGATACTGCAAAATCATATCAATATTTAAGATGGATAAAAGAGTTTAATTTTAATCCGGTTCCTACTACGTTTTCTTTTAGAACAGAGTTAGACAGAAACTATAACGAAATGCAGTTCAGAAATATTGAAGCCATTTTAAATGGAAATCAAGGAAGTGAATTCGATATATTAAGAAACAGAAATTTTTACTTTGGATGGCAGTATAACTTGGGCTTCAAGTTTACCAACTCCTTAAAAATGGATGTTAGTTCAGCAACAAGAACACTTAATGATAATATTGCAGCAAATTCAATGTCCACGAAATCAATTTTTGAGAATCCATTTCGTTCAGGGCGTCCTGTTTTGTATAACCACAGGGTTCAATTGAATTACAGACTGCCGTTTGAGTTTCTGCCACATCTAGATTTTATAAATGCAGAAGTAGGTTACGGATTTACTTACAACTGGAATGCGCGTTCTACTGTAATGATCAACAGTCCTGCAGGAAATCTTGGAAATCTTGCACAAAACACCAATAATAAAGTTGCTACTGCTTCTGTAGATATGCCACAGCTTTTCAGAAAGTTTAAGTTTTTCAGAGATATTGATCAAACGATGCAAAAGCGCAGACAAGAAATCGATTCACTTAATAATATAAATAATCAAGAAGCTCTGAAGATAGCTAAGAAAAATAAATTCTTTTTCTTCAATAAGTATAAAGGTCACCAGTTTAAAAATAAATTGTCGGCATTACAAAGTATAGCGTATGCTTTAACATCTCTTAAGCAGCTCGACATTAATTATAATGAAAATAATGGCACAGTACTTCCGGGAATTCTTTCTTTACCAAATTTCTATGGTTACGGACAAGGAATTGGCGGTCCTACTTATGGTTTTCTATTAGGATCACAAGCAGATATCAGAAGATTAGCCATCGAAAATTCTTGGCTTACCAATTCTGAATTTATGAATGAGCCATTTTCTCAACTTAACACCAAAACATTGGATGCCAATCTTCAAATAATGCCAATGAATGATTTGCGTATTGATTTAACAGGGATGATGAGGTATAACAGAAATATGTTGCAGGGCGGTTATAATGTAGATGCAGATCCTACTACACCATACTTCGATTTTGCTTTTGAAAATGAATTGTTCACCTATTCACGATCCAATTGGATGTTCAATACTGCCTTTAAGTCAGGCGAATCTATATATGGAAGTATGATCGCAAAAGCAAAAGAAATATCGTCAAAATTAGGTGGGACACCTCAAGCAAGCGGATATGCAGACGGATATAGTTTAGCAAACGCTTATGTATTAATTCCAGCATTTCAGGCAGCAGTAGAAGGCAGGAGTGCTAAAACTTTGAATAATCCTAAAAAAGTTGGATTGCCTTTACCGAATTGGAGGATTACTTATTCTGGATTTAGAAATATACCTTTAATTAACAGTCAGTTTTCAAAGTTTGATATCTTACATTCCTATAATTCTACTTATACGGGAACAGGTGTACAATCCAATATAGATTTTTATAACAATCCAACCTCTAGAGATATCAATAACGATTTTGTAAATCCCTATGTATTCTCTACGGTAGGGTATGTCGAATCTTTTTCCCCACTTTTAGGTGCAGATGTTACTTTGCGTAACAATATGAGAATAAGTGCGCAGTATAATAAAGATAGGTTGTTTATGCTTGGTTTGGTAAATCATACCTTAACAGAAGACGACAGTAGAGAATACGTTCTGGGATTTGGTTATCTCGTAAAAGACCTTAAATTGAAACTCAATGTTAAAGGCAAAACCAAAAATATAGTTAGCGACCTTAATATAAGAGGAGATTTTTCTCTTCGCGACAGTAGAACAAGTATTACGAATATTCTTCTGGATGATTCACAAGTTACAGGGGGCCAAAAACTTTTAGGCATCAAATTTACAGCAGAATATAATATGTCGCAGAATTTCAATATACGCTTGTTCTATGATCAACTCATGACAAAATATAAAATCTCTACAGCATTTCCGCTTTCTACAGTAAGAGCTGGTATAACAGCAACATTTAACTTTGGAGGTAATCCGGGATATTAAAAAATAATAATAATTTGTGCTATTACTATATTTAAAGTAAATTTGAACAAATAAATTAAACAAAAGAAATGAACACACCAGCAGAACTAAAGTACAGTAAAGATCACGAATGGGTGAGAATCGAAGGCAATGTTGCTACAATTGGAATCACCGATTTTGCACAAGGCGAACTTGGAGACATCGTTTTCGTTGATGTAGACTCTGTTGACGATGAGTTGTCAGCAGGAGATGTATTCGGTAGCGTAGAAGCTGTGAAAACAGTATCAGACCTTTTTCTTCCAATATCGGGAACAGTAACTGAATTCAATTCAGCATTAGAAGATCAACCAGAACTACTCAATACTGATCCTTATGGTGAAGGTTGGATCATCAAATTGCAAATCGCAGATGGTGCAGACCAATCCGAGCTCCTTTCAGCTGAAGAATACCAAGCAACACTTGGATAAAATTTCAAACATATTCAGTAAGATATTGCCCATTTATTGGGCATTTCTTACGTATATGCTTCTGCGTCCAGGCACTGAAAATCACGAATATTGGTTTATGTTTTCAGGTCTCGACAAAATGATACACCTATCCATATTTATGTTGCTCGGCTTCACATTTCTGGCAACATTTCCCAAAATCAAGTTTCACATCTTCATACAAATAATGCTCATCTATGCCATCCTTACGGAGATTCTTCAGGATGAGATGCATTTAGGACGCTCCATAGAAACCTTAGATTTAATTGCAGATACCATAGGAGTCCTTATAGGATGGTTGCTTTTCAAGAAAATTAAGAGTTTACCATTTTAATAAATGTTCATACAATTTGGGCGGTCCCTTTCATCGCTTACAAATAATGTGTTCAACTTTGCCAAATCTTGGGCCGGGCTTTCCGCTCATACTCCTCGTTTCGGCGCTCGCTGCGCTCGCTCCTGCACTGTGGGGTAACCGCTGCAATCCCTACCGCTAAAACATCAAATAACGATATTTGAATTTCCTATAATTTTATTGTGGATAACTCTATAATACAATTTAAGTCCTTGTAAACAAAACTCTTAAACCTATATTTTTTCCACATGTAGCAAAAATCTGTATTCAGCACTTGTTTTGTAACATACACTTAACATACCTTTGCAACACTTCAAAACAGAAGTAGCGCAGAAGTTGATTAAATATAAAATTCACGAAATATTATGTAAATAATTTGTGAGTTTCTAAATTAATCGTATCTTTGCAATCCCAATTCGAGATAACAATTGGGGGAGCAGAAGAAGATTGAATGTTTGGAATAATAAGAATAAAAATCTCTGAAATTTTTCTTTCTGAAAAGGAAGCAGTTAGATAAAATTTCAAATTTTTTTTCAAAAACATTTGGTCATATAAAAAAAACTTTATACTTTTGCACTCGCAAATCAGACGAAACGACAGAAAAAAGTTTGAGTAGCGAGAAGAGAAGAGATCATTGAAATAAGATATAACAA
>JAEXAR010000034.1 GCA_023394415.1 Bacteroidota bacterium | reverse complement strand
TAACTCTCAAATATGCGAAAGTTTTTGCAATTATGCAAGTTTTTTGTGGAGTAATTAAAGGTTTGATTATCAGTAAAATAATTCTATTTAAATCTATAGTTATTTAAAATGCGCAATAGGTTTTTTTTTTAGAGTTACTCAAAATGCGCAATTGAAATATTCAAAACTGATAGTAAAAATGAATCTATTGTAATTTAATAATTTCAAGAACTCTTTTAGTAGTTCCAAAAGAGATGGTTTTAATGAAAAAATCCTGTTGAATAATCAGGATTCATTGTTTTATGATTTGGGTAACTCTCTGCGTATTGTCACTCAATATATATTTCATAAGATATTTGCCGGGCTTCAGTTTTTCTAAATTCAGTTCTCCTGAATTCATATTCACGTTAATCGTGGCAACCTGCATTCCCAATATGGAGTAAAATGTGACTGATTTTATTTTAAGATTACTGTCTTTCGATTTTACGATGATGTAATCTCTGGCAGGATTAGGGTAAGCAACCAAAACACCGTCATCAGCCTTTTGTGATGCAGTAGCAGGTTCCTTTATACTCTGTGCTTTCAAAGAAGATGCACTAAAGAAAATCCCGAAAAAGAATAGAAAAAATAGAGTTTTCTTCATTCAAATTTTGTTGTTATACCTGTTTATATTACAAATGTATGATAAATCCCATAAATTCACAATACATTTTATCACTAAATTTGCAAACAAATACAATACCAATTTAATATTTCAGTAATGATAATATATTCAAGAAACAGAAGATTAAGAACCAATGCCTCAATCAGAAGCCTTGTGCAGGAAACTGTACTTACGGTTAATGATTTCGTAATGCCAATGTTTGTGATGGAAGGCGAGAATAAGCAGGAGCCCGTCCCTTCAATGCCGGGAATTTACAGAAGAACGCTGGATTTAACGGTGAAAGAATGCAAGGAACTCTTTTCATTAGGGGTAAAAGCAGTAAATCTTTATATGCAAGTTTCTGAAAATCTAAAAGACAACACAGGAAAGGAAGCTTGGAACAAAAACGGATTAATGCAAACCACTATAAAAGCGATAAAAGATGCAGTGCCTGAAATGATTGTGATGCCGGATGTTGCTTTGGATCCTTATTCCATTTATGGTCATGATGGGATTATCACCAACGGAAAAGTGGATAATGATGCCACTAATGATGCATTGGTAAGGATGTCAGTTTCACACGCAGAAGCGGGTGCAGATATTGTGGCGCCAAGTGATATGATGGATGGTAGAGTTGCTGCTATAAGAACCGGACTTGAAGAAAGTGGTTTTACGGATGTTGGAATTTTGAGTTATGCAGCAAAATATGCGAGTTCTTTTTATGGTCCTTTCAGAAGTGCTTTAGACAGTGCTCCGAAAGAAAATGTAGATATTCCTAAAGATAAAAAAACTTATCAGATGGATTTTCATAACTCCCGAGAAGCAATGGATGAAGTGATGAAAGATGTAGCAGAAGGCGCAGACATTATTATGATAAAACCCGGACTTCCGTATTTGGATATTGTTTCGCAGGTTCGTGCAGAGATCGATTTACCTATTGCGGTTTATAATGTAAGCGGAGAATATGCAATGTTGAAAGCCGCAGCCCAAAACGGTTGGCTTGATAATGATAAAGCCATCATCGAAAGCTTAACGTGCATCAAGAGAGCAGGAGCAGATATGATTTTCACTTACGCTGCGAAAGAGGCAGCTATTCTTTTGAATCAATAATACCAATTTCAATTTAAATTATAAAAACTTTCAGATTTTCTGAAAGTTTTGTGTTTAAAATAAAAATCTAAATTTTCACGTTTTATAAAAAAAACAAACTATGGAAACTGTGGTAAACCATCAAAAGAATCAAAAAAGCAAATGGGTTCCTTATTTATTGGCATCATTCATTATTACAAATATTCTTTTTTTTATAGATGAAGGATTCTATGATTTTCGATGGATGAAATCATTTGGGAATTGGTTGGTGTTTGCAATTTATTTCGCTGTTATTTTTGGTGTTCAGCTACTTTTTTTAAGAATCTTTTCTAAATTTTTCACTTTAAGAAGAAATATTTTTTGGATCATCTTAACTGGAACTATTATAGCATTAATCCTACTTTTCAATATATTCAAATGAAAAAAACTTTTAGATCTTCTGAAAGTTTTATATTAAATACATTCTATACATAAGATCATACATCATATTTAATACTTTATACAAAGTACAATTAAAACCAAGCCTTTTTATTCTTAATATAAGTATCATCAAACTGTTGATCACTCATGGTAAGGTAGATAATTCCTTCAATCAAAGGAACCACTGTTGCAATACCGCAGGTTACAATATTCAGTACGATTTGTATAATGCCTTCGTTAATATAGCCAAGAAAAAACTTATTGGCGCCGAAAGTTCCAAGGAAAATTCCTAACAATCCTGCTGCAATTTTCTTTTCGCTTCTATAGGGATAAGAGTTTTGTTGGTTGTGTTCTGGGTTAGTGTATCCGTAAGTTTCCATTTTATAATTTTTTAATTAATAAGTCGGTCAATAATTTGAGTTGTTACAGCGATAGGCTAATATAAAGAATGTAAAATTTTAGCTTATGGCTTGTATCTTGCAGCTTGCATCAAAATAATTATCTTTGCAGTCTATGATCTTAAGAGGAGAAAATTTAATTAAAGAATACGGACCTAAAAAAGTAGTAAAAGGTGTTTCTGTACAAGTATCACAGGGCGAAATTGTAGGTCTTCTAGGTCCAAACGGAGCCGGTAAAACCACCACATTTTATATGATTGTAGGTTTGGTGAAGCCAACATCGGGACGGATTTTTCTTAATGATCAAAATATTACCAGTGATGCGATGTATCGCAGGGCACAGAAAGGTATTGGATATTTGGCGCAGGAAGCTTCTGTTTTCAGAAAACTATCGGTAGAAGAGAACATTATGGGCGTTTTGCAACTTACCAATCTTTCAAAAAAAGCACAGCGTATGAAGTGCGACGAACTGATTGAGGAATTTTCTTTAGAACACGTTCGCAAAAACCGCGGGGATTTGCTTTCCGGTGGTGAAAGACGTAGAACCGAAATTGCAAGGTGTCTCGCAACCAGTCCAAATTTCATCCTTCTAGATGAGCCTTTTGCAGGTGTTGACCCTATTGCAGTAGAAGACATTCAGAAAATTGTAAGAAGTCTTACGCAGAAAAATATCGGCATTTTAATTACCGACCACAACGTACAGCAAACCCTTGCCATTACACACAAAACGTATATTATGTTTGAGGGAAGGATTCTGAAGGAAGGTCTCCCAAAAGATTTAGCCAATGATCCACAAGTTCGTGAGGCTTATCTCGGCGAAAATTTCGTTTACCAAAGTATTGATGATAAACCGAAGAAAAAAACCATTGCCTACAATATTTGGGCAGGTAATTTTGATAACCGTCAGCAGTTTCAAGCGTTTGTAGATGAGAATTTCGTAGGGCATGATAATCTTCGCTTGTTTCATGGGTTCGAGGATATCAGTTTTGCATCATTAGCCAATTCAGAAATTGAAAACATCTTTAAAAATGTGGTAGATAAAACGGCTAATAATTCATTTCTATTCCAAAAAACAAATATTGGTGCGGCTCATACTTTAGAACAGGCTGAAATTGTTGGCAAAAAGCTTTCGAAAACAGAACTGCATTATCTCACAACTTACTTTTACGAGGGATAAATATTCAACTTTCATTATAAATTATAAACGAAATTCTGTAAGGTTTTTTGTTATTTTATCGTATATTTTGCGGTGAAAATTTTACCTTTCATTATCAATATAGCCATGAAAACATATCATTACCTGCTTTTTGCCCTTATCACGTTGCTAATGCAATTTTGCACAAAAAAAAATGAGAATATAACGGCAACAGAAGATTCAAATATAGCAACCGATACCGCCAATTATGAACGAGGCTTTGTCAACGAAGGGGAAGTTCTGGATGTTAATTTTGATCCAACCTTAATTGGCGCTTTCAGTACACAAACTGAAAAAAAACTGGAACTCGATTCCATAGGATATTTTTTTAATGAATTTAAAGAATTTGCGCCTTATAAAAACGAAATTGATGAATTTTACAAAAACCGTGATAGTGCTTATGCATGGTTTGATAAAGATGGACTTTCTGAACAGGCAGATCATTTAGCTGTAAGACTGATGAATCTTGAAAAGGATGGTAAGAAAATCGATTTGCCATATCACAACAGATTCTATAAAATGATGGATAATGAAATAGCAAAAGAAGATGAGGAGAAAGTAGAACTCATGCTCACATCACAATACATCGCTTATAGCAAGAGAACTTTTGAAGGTAAAGCCAACGAACTTGCAAAACAAGCAAACTGGATGAAGCCTGTAGAAAAATTCGATGCACTGGAAATGATGAATCTTGCAGCTCAAAATGGCGGGAAGATTTATAAAGATGAACCCATTCACAGACATTTTACCACATTAAAAGAAAAAATTTTAGATTTTCATCATAAAGGTTTAGATACGGTTACCTATCAATTTCCGGCAGGAACGTACAAATTGGGTGACAGTTCTTCGGTGATTGCTAAAATCAAGGAAAGGCTTTTTCTCCTTGGAGATTTAAAAACGGATACTAAAAATGGGGAATTTGATAAGGAAATGTTGTCGGCAGTACATCAGTTTCAGTACAGACATTCCTTAGACTCGTCTAATGTTATTGGTAAATCTTTCTTAGAATCATTGAATGTACCCGGAAGAGACCGTCTTGAAAGAATGCTCGTAAATCTTGAAAGAATGCGTTGGGTAAGTCCGGAAGATGATGAATATTTGATGGTAAACATTCCGGCGTATAAACTTTTTGCCTACAATTCCCAGAATTATCTTTGGGATATGGATGTAATTGTGGGAAATTCAAAGCGCAGAACCATTGCTTTCAGTGATAAAATGGCTTATGTCGATTTCAGTCCGTACTGGAACATTCCGCAAGGAATATTGAAGAGAAAAGTGCTTCCTGCTATGAAGCGAAGCTCTACCTATTTGCAAAGAAACGGCATGGAAAAAGTAGGAAAACTCACAAAAGATTTGCCTCTCATCAGACAGAAACCCGGCCCGAAAAACCCTCTGGGACAGGCCAAATTTATGTTTCCCAACACCTACAACATCTATTTGCACGATACTAACGAAAAATATTTGTTTAAAAGTAAAAATAAAGCTCAAAGCTCAGGTTGTGTAAGGGTTTCAGATCCGGTAAAACTTGCAAAATTTGTTTTGAAAGACAATAAGGACATCACCGACAGTTTAATTGTTGAAAAAATGAACAAAGGCAAAGAAAATCGGGTGGTTTTAGCGAAGAAAATGCCGGTACATTTAACTTATTTTACAACTTGGGTAGATCACAGCGGGAATTTGATATTCAGCAACGATATTTATGTTAGAGATCGTAAACTGAAATCAATGCTGATGAAAAATATCGTGAAGCCCGTGGAAAAACCTAAAGAAAAAACGGCTGTAAAATCTACAACAACCGTTTAAAAAAAACAAATTTATGGAGTCGGAACGTTCCGGCTCTTTTCAAATATGGCAAAACCTTTCAACAGAACGGTCACACTTATCGGAATTTACCGGCAGATACTTCCATTTATAAAACCTTATAAATGGATGATTTTCGGAACGTTAGCGCTTACCTTTATCGGAGCTTTAATGGCTCAGGTCAATCCTTTGGTGCTGAAATATACCGTAGATGAGGTGGAACAACTCATCAAACTTCCAGAACCGATGAACGAAGGAATTCATGTTTTAGTGGTGATTTCAGCTATTTTATTAGGTAAAGAACTGCTGAATATTTTCATCAATTTCGGACAAAAATTTTATGGAGAGAAAATCAGAATCAATACCAGTTCTGTCTTGGCGCAAACTGCTATCGACAAAATCCTCACGTATAAAGTGGCTTATTTTTCGGATGAAAACCATCAATCTGGTAAACTACAAACCAGAATCGATCGAGGAATTGAAAGTTTAACACGCCTGGTTCAGAACTTTTTTATCGATATTTTACCACTATTTTCCAATGCTATTATTGCTTTGGTGGTTATGTATATGCAGAATGTTTATGTTGGTTTAGTATCCACAGTGGTGGTTCCCATATATTTTTGGGTAAGTTCACTTCAGGCTAAAAAATTGAGTGGTGTCCGCAGAACTTTAAGAAACCAGAGAGAGCAGAAAACTTCAGGTCTTCTCAATCTCATCAATTCAATTATGGTGATTAAAAGTTTCGTTCGGGAAAAATTTGAGGGCAAAAAACAATACGATCTTCAGATGCAGTTGATGGAAAGCCAGATGTATACGCGTAAAACCAATTTTTTCTATGATGGTTTAAAGACCTTTATCGAGCAGTTCGGAGTGGTTTTGGTGATTCTGCTTACGGTTTATCTCGTTCTCAATCAACAAATGACGATTGGTGCGATTATGCTGCACATTATGTTGTTCAATAATGTTTCTGCACCTATTCGTCAGTTGCATCGTATTTATGATGATATGAATGGTGCGATGATTTACGCAGAAGCATATTTTGATATTTTAAATGCCGATTCGGAAAAAGAGCCCAACGGAAATCAAAAACCTGAAATAAAGGGTAATTTTGAACTTCAAAACGTCGATTTCACTTATCCAAACGGAACAAAGGCGCTTCATAACGTTTCAATGAAAATTGAAAGTGGAAAAACTACCGCTTTGGTGGGATTAAGTGGAGCAGGAAAATCGACAGTTATCAACCTTTTATGTAAATTCTATTTGCCAAATTCAGGTAAAATTCTGCTCGATCATTTAGACTTGAACGATTATGACAATGAGTTTTTGCGGGATGATATTGGTTTGGTGCTTCAAAAAAATCATATTTTCCAGGGAAGTATAGAAGATAATATTCGTTACGGAAATATGGATGCCTCATTTGATGATATACAGGAAGCAGCAAAAAAAGCGTATCTCGACAATCAGATTATGGAACTTCCTGAAACCTATAAACACGATGCTACACAGCTTTCTGGCGGACAACAGCAACGCATTGCCATAGCTCGATTATTTCTTAAAAATCCACCCATTATTTTCCTTGATGAGCCTACAGCAAGTTTAGATGCCATTGCAACGGAACAGATTAAAAACTCTTTGGATGCTATAAAAGAGGGTAGAACAGTGATTATGATATCGCATTCTTTGTCGCAAATTCTGGATTCTGATAAAATTTATGTGATGGAAAAAGGTCGGGTTGTAGAAAACGGAAACCACGATGAACTGATGCACATTAACGGAACATACCGTAAAATATTCGATGCTTCGGCTCGAAGTTTAAATCTGGATAAATTAGTAAATTCGTATCGAGAAAATTAGATTTCGAACTTATGAAAAATAAAATAGTAATCCTTTTTGCATCATTGTCTTTAATATCTTGTAAAAAAATTGAAGAAGTGGTGAGTGAAACCGTAACTACTGCCAAAGAAAAGGCACAACAGAAAGCTAACGAAGCCATACAGGAAACGGTAAATGATCAACTGAACAAAATTGTAAATGCGCAAAACATCAAGTTTGACAGCATCTTTCCGAATCAAAATTCAGCCTTGGTAGAAAACGAAATTGGTAAGAAAGTGGCCTTTCCAAATGGACAGCCATTCTATGTTTTCAAATATAAAACCACCGATAAAGATCTTTTACTGAAATCTTTAGTTGAGCAACCAACAACTAATGAAACCCAGTCGCTAAAGGAATATCAAAAAGTTGATGGTGCATTAATTATTGAGAAAATCACCTTTTTTCAAAAATTTCTTCCCGCCAACACTATCGATTTAAGTTTTCTGGATGACATCAAGAATGATAAAAATATTGAATATTACAAGGTAAAACGCTTCCCCAATTCCAGCACTATTATTTACAATCCGAAGGACCAAATGGTTTACCAGTTTGTAGAAGTGAAGAAGTAGGGAGTCCGAAGTCCGAAGTCCGAAATCCGAAGTCCGAAGAAGATTCGTATATTTTTAGTAATTTCAGAGAAATTTTAAAGATGAGTTTCAAGTTTGAAAAGTTAAGGGTTTGGCAAATCTCAATGGAATATGCTGAGACTATTTATAAATTGACTTTAAACTTTCCAAAAGAAGAAACTTTTAATTTAACTTCACAGTTGAGAAGAGCGGTTGACAGTGTTGGTCTCAATATTTCTGAAGGCTCTGTTGGAAAAACTAACGCTGAATTCAGCAAATTTTTAGGATATTCAATTCGTTCATTGGCTGAGGTTGTGACTTGTCTCTACAAAGCCAAATTCAGGGACTATGTTTCAGAAGAAGTTTTTAAAAAGAATTATGATGAAGCATTCAATCTTATGAATCAAATAGTTGCATTACGAAACAGTTTATAATAAAATTAAAAATAGGAGCGGAAGTTTATTATACAATTTGTAAGTCTTCGGACTTCGGACTTCCGTCTTCGGACTTTAAAATATGAAGATTTATACAAAAACCGGTGACAAAGGAGAAACGGCACTATACGGAGGAACGCGAGTATCCAAAGCTTCAGCAAGAGTTGAAAGTTACGGAACGATTGATGAATTAAATGCATTTATCGGATTGGCAAAATCTGAAATTTCTGATGAAAAAGTGCTTTCACAACTCAAAAAAATTCAGTTTGACTTGTTTACAGTTGGTTCCGAATCGGCAACGCCTGTTGATAAAATGTTTTTGGCCAATGGAAATTCACGACTTCCACTCATCATTTCTGAAAAAGAAATTGAAGAATTAGAAAAATGGATGGATGAAATGGATGAACATTTAGAGCCTTTACAATTTTTCATACTTCCAGGAGGTGGAAAAGCAGCAACATCGCTTCACGTTGCAAGAACTGTTTGCAGACGTGCAGAACGAGCTTTGGTTTTTTTAAATGAAACCGAAGAAGTGCGTCCGGAATTGATAAAATATTTAAATAGACTTTCCGATTATCTTTTTGTTTTAGCCCGTTACATTTCAAAACTTAATCAAGAAGGAGAGGAATATTGGAATCCTTCGCAAAGATCCAAGTAAAAAGAACCAACTATAAAATTCATTATTTAAAGATTAAAAATAATATCTGTGTAATCTGTGAAATCTGCGGGACAAAATAAAGCACTCCTTTTCATTAATGGCGAACCTCCGAAAACTCTTCCTGAAACCGAGGGTTATAATATCATTGCTTGTTCAGATGGAGCTTTTCATTATTTAAAATCATTGGATTTCCCTTTACAGAAACTAGATTTTATTTCCGGTGATTTTGATTCGCATTCCGGTTTGGATGAGTCTATTTATCAGGAAAAATTTATTCATACTCCGGATCAGGACAAAGCTGACTTTGGTAAGTCTCTTGAAATTTTAATTGAGAAAGGCGTTTCAAAAGTTGATGTTTATGGCGGAAGTGGTGGAGAGATGGATCATTTTTTAGGAAATCTTACCGTAGCATATTCGTTTAAAAATCAACTAGATATTCAATTTTTTGATGGGTTTTCTACCTATTATTTTCTTCCTAAACATTTTGTTTTGAATGGAATGAAGGATAAAATGATTTCTCTGTATCCGTTTCCAATAGCAGAAAAAGTTACTACAAGTGGCTTAAACTGGCCTTTAAATTCAGCTACACTTAAAATTACGGATCAAATTGGAACACGCAATTTTGCAGTAGATGATGAAATTTCAGTTCATTATGAATCGGGTGATATGCTGATTTTTATTGGACAAAACTATCTATAAAGTCGTTTTTTGTAAATTTTAGTTTTTAGTTACTTTCAAATTAAAAAATAACCCAAAAATTCATTCTTTTTTCGCAATTTTGCAGAGCATTTTTTTTAAAGCAAAAAATTTAATTCAAACCTTATTATTCACTTTTTTGGAGAATGAAAATTAAGTATTCCGAACTCATCGACCAGACACTTTATTTCCCTACCGAAGAATTCAACGTGGCTGAAAACAAACTATTATTTCACGATATTCCTTTAATGGAGGTTATCGAACAGTTTGGAACTCCTTTGAAAATAAGTTACCTGCCAAAAATTTCACAAAATATTCAGCGTGCAAAAGGCTGGTTTAAAGAAGCGTTTGATAAACACGATTATACCAAGAGTTATCGCTATTGCTACTGCACAAAATCGAGCCATTTTAATTTTGTTATCGAAGAAGCTCTGAAGAATGATATTTCTATAGAAACCTCATCAGCTTACGATATGGACATCGTGAAATCGCTTTATGACAAAGGGAAAGTGGATAAAAATATCGAAGTGATTTGTAACGGATTTAAGACCGACGATTACCTTCAGAAAATTTCTGAAATGGTGAATAACGGTTTCGAAAACATCACGCCAATCCTCGATAATTACAGAGAACTGGATAAACTTACAGAAAGTATTGATGCTACTTTCAACATCGGAATCCGTATTGCATCGGAAGAAGAGCCAAAATTTGAATTTTATACCTCAAGATTGGGAATTGGTTACAAAGACATCATCCCATATTATTCTCAAAAAATTGCAGAACACCCAAATGCGAGGTTGAAAATGCTGCACTTCTTTATCAACACCGGGATAAAAGATACAGCATATTATTGGAACGAATTGTACAAATGTCTCCGTGTTTATGCCCGTTTGAAGAAAATCGCACCCGAAGTTGATTCCCTTAATATTGGTGGTGGTTTCCCAATAAAAACATCATTAAATTTTGATTACGATTACCAATATATGGTTGAGGAAATTGTATTCCAAATTAAAAAATTCTGTGAGGAAGAAGGTGTGGAAGAACCAAATATTTATACGGAATTTGGTAGTTTTACAGTAGGAGAGAGTGGTGCTAACCTTTACAAAATTATCTCGCAAAAACGCCAGAATGACCGAGAAAAATGGAATATGATTGATTCATCTTTTATGACTACGCTTCCTGACACTTGGGCAATTTCAAGACATTTCATTATGCTTCCGCTGAACCGTTGGGATGATACTTACGAAAGGGTTTTTCTTGGTGGTTTAACCTGCGATTCTGATGATTACTATAATTCTGAACAGCATACCAATGCGATTTATTTGCCGGTTTTCAGTGATACAAAG
The DNA here is from genome assembly GCA_023394415.1 of Bacteroidota bacterium. Lineage (GTDB taxonomy): Bacteria > Bacteroidota > Bacteroidia > Flavobacteriales > Weeksellaceae > Planobacterium. The sequence continues at coordinate 77,201 of JAEXAR010000034.1, read as the reverse complement.
CCTTTATACATCGGGTTTTTCCATACAGGAGCGTATCAAGAAACGATTGGTGGTTATGGAGGTGTTCACCACTGTTTAATGCCACAGCCAAGACATGTTTTAATTCAAAAAGATGAAGAAGGCAATTTCCAGTACGAGATTTTCCGTGAAAAACAGGAGCCGGAAGATGTATTGAAATTATTGGGATATTAATTGGCTGGAAGCTGGGTGATGGAAGCTGGAAGTCGTTGCCGAAGGCAGAAGAAAAAATTATACAAAATATCAGTAGGAACGGGCTTTAGCCCGTTTTTTTTAAAAGCTAAATTGGCTTTATCCGAAACCATACTTCTATTCGTAGTGATTTCTTATGAGTGTGTAATTAAAAATATTTCACCATTTTTTCAACCTCAAGTTCACTAAATTCATACACCACAATATCTGCCGTTTCATAATGTTGAAGTGCAGAATGTTCACTGACATACGCCGCACAAAAAATTCCTGCAGCATTGGCAGCTTTTATGCCGTTCGTTGAGTCTTCTATTACCAAACAATTTTCTTTTGGTTCACCGGAAAGTTTTGCAGCGAGTTCAAAAATTTCAGGATGTGGCTTCGATTCCTTTAAATCTGCTCCACTAATTTTAGCAATGAAATAGCGTTCGAGATCAAATTTTTCGAAAACCCAATTGATGGTGTTCATATGTGCTGAAGATGCCAAAACCAGTTTGATATTGTTTTCAAAATAATGCAGGATTAAATCTTTAACACCCGAAATAAGATCAAAATCCGGATCGGTATCAAAATAATGTTTGAAATAATTTCGTTTAATCGCTGCAACATCTTCCCAAGAATGTTCCAGTTGATATTTTTCAATAAGTCTTTCGCAAACACTTTTGGTGGATGAACCTGTAAATGTAGAATAGAATTCATCATCCACTTCAATCCCAAAATCATCAAACATTTTGTAATAGGCTTTACGATGAAGAGGTTCTGTGTCTACAATTACACCATCCATATCAAATAGAACTGTTTTGAAAGGCATCTAAAATTTTTTGTAAAAATAAAAAAATAAAGCGTTGTTAAGGCTTAAAGCTTTAACAACGCAATAAATTTTTTGGACTAAAATTTATTTGTTTTTGCTCTCAATCATTAAAATGATAAAGCCAAAAAATAGAATCATGGCAAGCAAAGCCAAAACAGATTTTGGATTTGCCAAATTAACCGTCCATCCAAATGCAGGATTACGTTTTGGTGGGAACAATCTTTTATCATCAGGATTATAGTAGAAAATTCCCCAAATCCATTTTGATTTTTCGTTTTCCATCGTATTAATAGTTATCTGTTTTCAAAATCCATTCACTCATTTTGTCTAAAACTTTTGGTGAAATGGTTTCCTCAATTTGTCCATATTCAGAAACTGAACCCGTTTTTGCATTTTGAAACAGGTGATTCATCCCGGGAAACTCAAGGGTCTCAAAATTTTTGTTTCCGGCTTTTGTCAGGGATTTTTTAATGCCTTCCAGATTTTCTTTTGCAGAAACCTGTAAGTCTAAACCTCCATTAATAGCCAAAACCGGAATTTTAATTTTAGATAAATAGTTATCCGGATTAAATTTAATAAAATACTGAAACCACGGGCTGGAAACCTGTTTGGCTTGTGCTTCTGCTGTCTGCTCAATCTGCTCCGCCGTTATCTGTTCTTTTGGTAGTTTTTTCAAATCTTCAATTAGTAATGACTTTATATCCAATTTTAAATCTTTTCCTTTGTAATGGGTGATGTAATCAAATATTTTTTTGTTGAGCATTTCGTTTGTTTTTAGAACGTCTTCGGTTGCTCCTGCTGCTTTTCCGAGATCATAGGATTGTTTTAACAATAATTCAGTGGTTGGTTTTCCCGGAGCAGCCATTAAAACCATAAATTTTACATTTTTATTTTTTAGTGAAACCATTGGCGCAATCATTCCACCTTCGCTGTGTCCTATTAATCCTATATTTTTATAGCCTCTTTTCGCGAGAAAATTAACCGCTGAGTTGATGTCGCCTGAAAAATCTGCTGAAGTTGGTCCTGCTTTTCCTTTTTCTGAACTGCCAACACCTCTGTCATCCAAACGAAGAGTAGCAATGCCTTTTTTTGCAAAATCATCCGCAATTACAGCAAAAGGTTTATGCCCAAAAAGTTCTTCATCACGATTTTGAGCACCACTACCTGTAATCATCACTAATATTGGAGAATTTTTAGAAAATACTTTTGGTGTGGCCAAAGTTCCGGCAAGTTTATTCCCTTCAGTTTCATTATTTAAAAATACTTCTTCGGTTTGATAACTAAAAGGTGGTTTAGGCGTTTGCGGACGCTTCAAGACAGTTTCTACATTGGTCTTTCTTTCGAGGTTTAACGGTAAATTCATTCCGTTTTGAGAAAAATTGCCTTCAATTTTGTTTCCTTTCAATTGTCCTTTATAGGTGATACCAATATTTGAGGCATCGAAAGTAATATCATTTTTCTGAAAATCTGTTTTTTGAATCGGGATAGCTTTTGCACCTTGCATCGGACTGTCAAAATCAGATTTATAGCCATTTCCATCTTTGTGAATATTGAAAATCAATGGAAGTTTTGTACCCTGCACGTCGAGTTCACCGCTCCAAGAACCAGTAATATCCTGTGCGAAAAGTGTTTGAAATATTGCAAAAAATGCAATTAGAAAAAATTTTGTTTTCATTTTTTTAGTTTCTAGATTAATATTTGGGTAATGGTATTAATGATAAATATAAGTGCAAAAAATAGTGTAATGTGTTGCCATTTCTTTGTATTGGTGGCAGTTTTGAAACCATTGTATAACAAAATAATGTTGAAGATTAAGAATGGAAGAATTAGACAAGTAAAAATTATAACAATTACTAATTCATAGTTGAATTCATTAGGATTTTGCTGTAACATTTTTTCAGTACTATTAAGAGCGTTTTTAAACAATGGTATTTCTCCAATAATCAGCATAAAAATCATTGGCATCATAGCTATTAAAACTGTGTTTACAATGTCAATAAGTCTTGTACGTGGATTAAGAATTTTTCCCAATCCCCAAATGAGCAGAATTGAGATTAAAATTGCCCCAAACGATAAAAGCAATTCTGTTGGTAAATTTTCTTGGTTGATGTGGTCAAAATGCATAATTCCGTCCAGTTTTAAACCTAAAGCATAACCAGCAATAGTCAATATGAGGTAAATCGATATACCAGTAATAAGTAAAATTTTCTCATCAAATTTTTCAAATGGATTAAAAAGTAATTTCCAGTTCATTTTACAATGTTTTTAGCTTGTTGATTTTTTCAATTAAATCATCCATTTTGTTTCTCATCGTCGGATAAGAAAGGTCTGCCTGTTTTGCCATTTCTTTAATGCTACCGCTCGAAAGAAAAAACTCAAGGATAAAATCTTGCTCTTCTCTAGAAAGTTTTAAATAAAGAGGCAGATCATAGTTGCCATTCACTTCGGTCTCGCAATGGTTGCATCTCATTTGGCTCACATTCAAAGAACTTTCACAACTGGGGCAGAATATGGGTAGTTTCATTAGCTTTGTTTTTCAAATTAGTAATACAAATATACAAATTGTTACACATTTTTTTAATAAAATTAAAATATTTTTTAATAAAGTTAAAATTTTTAACCTTATCAAGGTTTTAAAACCTTGATAAGGTTAATTTTGTAAAAAGAAGTTTTGTTTATCTTTGCCAAAATCAAAAAAATAGAAAAAATATTATGAAAACCTATGCCGGTATTCCAGAAGAAAATGCAACATTGGAAAACTCGAAAGTGATGTTGGTAACCGTTCCTTACGATGGTACTTCAACTTGGGGAAAAGGTGCTGATAAAGGTCCTGAACTCTTTCTAGAAGCATCAGAAAATATGGAACTTTTTGATATTGAAACCCGTACTGAGCCATATCTTGAAGGTGTTTGGTTGGCAGGTGAAATTTCAGAAAATTCTTCTCCTGAAGCCATGACGGAAGCGGTATATAACAAAACCAAAGAGATGATGCAGAATGAAGGAAAATTGTTTACGCTTTTTGGTGGTGAGCATTCGGTTTCCATAGGTTCTATACGTGCTTTTGGCGAAAAATATCCTGATTTAACGGTGCTTCAGTTAGACGCACATACTGATTTGCGTCCCGAATTTCACGGTTCTACTTCAAACCACGCATGTGCAGTTTTTGAGGCTTCACAGAAATTAAATTTAGTTCAAGTTGGCATCCGTTCTTGCGATGTGGAAGAAATGCAGTATGTTCCGGAAGGGCAATGTTTTTGGGCACACGAAATTGCAAACAATGAAGACTGGATAGATGAGGTACTTGAAAAAGTTTCCGGTAACGTTTATATCACGATTGATTTGGATGCTTTCGATCCTTCTTTTGCACCTTCTACCGGAACTCCGGAACCCGGCGGTTTGCAGTGGTATCCAACTTTGGAACTCTTGAAAAAAGTATTTGAAAAATGCAATGTTGTGGCGTTTGATATTGTGGAATTAATGGATTCTCCATACTCCAAACCAACAGCTTTCCTTGCAGCGAAATTATACTATAAAATGTTGGCGTATTATCACATTGCGAAGAATTAAAAAGTAAGAGAAAAAATTTAAGAAAGAAAATTCGTGCATTCTGGGCTAAATGATCTAGCAAGAATGCACGAATTTTAATATTATCTCAATTTCACCTCTACTGTTTCACCATCTGTTTTTACATCAACAAAAAGTTCTAAAAATTCAGAAAAATCCTTGTTATAGGAAGATGGACTGTAATAGTCTACACGATTTCCACTTGTGCTGTAGCCACTTCCAGTGTATTGATTATAAGAGTAGGTTCGAGAATAGCCTATATTTGCCCATAAATAATAGCGTCCGGGTTTCATGTCGGGAAATGTAAACTCGCCGGAACTGTTGGTAATAGCATCCAACCTGTATCGGTAAGCATTCTTATCCATATAAACGTACCGATTTTTTTGGGGGTTATTTTTGTTTTTGTCTTTCCAAAGATTGTAATATTCTTGAAAGTAGGGTGTAACCGGAAATAACTGAATGGTAATTTTATTAGCTAAAACTTTTTGTCCGGTTTTGAGCCCATAACCTTCTCTTGTTCTCGTAAAGGCAACCCCTTTTATTTTGCCTTTTCCTAATGCTAAAGCTTTTTTGGCTTCGATAGAATCGAATTTTAAGGTAGGATAGGTAACAATTTCTGATGCCTTACGTTTGGCAGCTTCCTTATCTGCTTTTTCAGGTTCTACATATTGTGCTCTAACAGCTAAAAGTCCCAATATAACTGTTAAAAACATTAAAATTTTTTTCATATTATATCATTTTGATTGTACATTTTTATTTTAGAATATCTGCTTCTATAGAGCTATCTCCAAAAATTTTGATAAAGGCTTTGGTATAGTCTTTTTTATCAGCCATATTCACATTTTCAATGTATTTTTGGGGATTTACTACAAACAATGGAAACCATGTACTTGAGATCTGAATTTGGATTTTGTGTCCTTTTTTGAAAGTATGTACCACATCTTGTAATCTGAAATTAACTGCTGTTTTCTGATTAGGAACTAAAGGTTGAGGTTTTTCAAATGAATTTCTAAAACGTGCCGGCATGATTTCGCTGCGTATCATTTGGTGATAATTTCCATAAATAACGCCTTCTTTCTTTTGCTCGGGTTTGAAATCTTGAGGGTAAACATCAATCAATTTCACTACAAAATCCGCATCATCAGAAGTGGAAGTAATGTTTAGTTTAGCCATAATTTCTCCTGCAAAGGTGATATCTTCTGTTAAAACATCAGTTGTAAAGGTTAAAACATCAGGTCTTCCCACAGCAAAACGCTGATCTTCACTCATATAATTTCTTGGCGTAAATCCATTGAAATCTCTCAAATTATCAGAACTCAATACAGGATTGCTGGGGTCACTATAATATTCGGAAACACTTTGTGAGGGTGTGTTTTTCAGCATTCCATCTGCAAGGTAGAAGTTTACTTTTTTTGAATTTACTGGTGGATATTTGGCAAACTCTTTCCATTCTTTCTTACCTGTATCATACATCATAGCTTCTGGTAATCCTGCATCTTTTTTGGTGTCACCTTTTAGATAATGGTTGAAGAATTTAGTTTCAAGATTTTTCTGATAGTAAGTCGCAATGCTGTCTCCAAAATATATTTCGTTGTGGAAGTGTTTTCCATTTTCTCTGCTCCATCCTCCGTGTGCAAAAGGTCCCATTACAATGGTGTTTTTAGCTTTAGGACTTGTTTTTTCTATCGCTTTATAAATATTAAGTGGACCAGATAAATCTTCAGCATCATACCAACCGCCAACAGTCATTACAGCGTGATTCACATTTTTAAGATGTGGGAGTAAGTTTCTTTTCTGCCAGAAATCATCATAATTATTATGCTGCATCACTTCGGTCATAAAGAAATTGTCTTTATAATATTTGTCATAACCGTCTTTTAAGGTTCCCATATCTCTGTAGAATTTCAGTCCATCTTCAGAAGTTGCTTTAATCATCTTATCAGAAAACCAAGATTCTTTTTCAGGTTTTGTTTTCTGTACGCCAAATACAGGAAATGTTCTGAAATATCCCAACATAAATCTTCCGTTGTGAAGAAAATCATCATTCCAGAAATTAGAAATTGGCGCTTGCGGAGAAGATGCAACCAAAGCCGGATGTTGTGACAATACTCCGGCAGCAGTATAAAATCCCGGATAAGAGGTTCCGTATTGTCCTACTTTGCCGTTGTTGTTGGCGATGTTTTTTAATAACCATTCTATAGTGTCGTAGGTATCGGTACTTTCATCAACATCTTTCTTCGTTTTACGTTCTACCTGTGGCGTCATATTGGTAAAGGTGCCTTCGCTCATATATCTTCCTCTAACATCTTGATACACAAAAATGTATTTATCATTCAAAAGGTATTTGTTTGGGCCGAGAGAGGATTTGTACTGGTCTTCACCATAAGGCGCAACGCTGTAACACGTACGTTGCATCAAAAAAGGATATTTTTTATTGTTTGCTATATCTTTCGGGATGTATATGGAAGTAAAGAGCTTTACACCATCACGCATAGTGATATACACCTCTTTTTTGCTGAAGTTTTCTTTTACAAAAGTGTTATCCGGTCTGTTTTGGGCATTTCCTAAAGCAAAAAACATGACCAAAACAATAAAAAAGTAGTTTTTCATGAAATTAATTTTAACGAAGGTAATAATAATTGTATTTTTAAGCATACATCTTTAACTAAACATAAATGAATTTATTTGATCTAGGTTTCGACTCCGGTATAAATTTGCTTCCAAAAGACGGTACTGTAAATTATTATGGTAAGGTCTTTAGTTCTGAAGAGGCTAATTTTTACTACGATAATCTATTCGAAAATATTCCTTGGAAGAGTGATGAAGCTGTTATTTTTGGAAAACTGATAGAAACCAAAAGAAAAATCGCTTGGTTTGGTGACGAGACTTTTGAATATACTTATTCCGGAAGAACTAAATATGCTCAAAAATGGACATCCGAACTTCTACAACTGAAACTTAAAACAGAACAACTTACAGGAGAAACTTTCAATTCCTGTTTGCTAAATCTCTATCACGATGGCAATGAAGGAATGGCTTATCACAGTGACGGCGAAAAAGATTTGAAAAAGAATGGAGCCATTGCATCATTAACTTTTGGCGCTGAAAGAAAATTTTCATTCAAACATAAAATTTCAAAAGAGAAGGTAGAGCTCATTTTGGAACATGGAAGTCTTTTGGTAATGAAAGATCAAACCCAGAGCCATTGGCTACATCGTTTACCACCTACCAAAAAAGTTCTGCAACCTAGGATAAATCTTACTTTCAGAACCATTGTAAAGTCATAAAAAAATAATAAATTTGATTCTGAATGTATTACATAATTTTTAAGAAAATTTTATAATTTTTTAAGAATTCGGCATAATATTTATTAGTAAATTTGATTCAATAATAAATTAACATTAAACATTTTTTAAACTATGAAAAAATCAATCACAATGGCTGCTTTAGCACTTGCGGTGTCTTTCGGCGCAGTTTCTTGTAAGAAAAAAGTAACTGATGCAGATCTTCAGACTAAAGCAACAACTGTTGTAACATCTAATCCTAATGCTTCTGTAGAAGTAAAAGAAGGTGTAGCACACTTAAGCGGAACTTACGCAACACAAGCAGATAAAGACGCTGCAATTGCTTCTCTTAAAGCTATCCCAGGAGTAAAAGACGTTATGGATATGGCAACTGTAGCTCCGGCTGTAGAAGTAAATGCTGTAGATCCAGCAGTTCTTACAAAAGTACAAGATGCAGTTAAGGATTTCCCATCAGTAAAAGCTGAAGTGGTGAATGGCGAGCTTACTTTAACAGGTAACGTTTCTCCACAGCAAGCAAGAAAAATCAAAGAATCAGTTGATGCTTTGAAAATCGGCAAATACACAAACAGTTTAGTAGTAAAATAATCATAAAATGAGCGCATTACAAGATAAATATTCAAGCGTAGTTTCAGCAGCACAGTCTGCAGGAATTTCCAACCTTCAGGTTCAGGAGCAGGATGGTGTACTTTACGTTTCAGGCAACGCATCTACTACAGCAGCTAAAGATGCTGTGTGGAACGCACTTGGAGCGATAGATGCTACATATTCCGCTTCAGATATCAACATCGATGTACAAGTTGCAGGTCTTCCAGCTGGTGCTAACCTTACCGTTGCTACCGAAGATTCAAATCTTAACATCCGTCAGGAGCCTTCTACAGATGCTGCAATTGTAGGCAAAGCTGGGAAAGGTGAGTTGGTAACTTTAGTAGAGCAATCTTCAGATGAGTGGTGGAGAGTTAGAACTTCATCAGGAACAGAAGGTTACGCTTACGCAAGATACTTAAGAGCTTAATTTTTTAAGTTTTCATACATAACCTCAGAATTTTTCGGAGGTTTTTTATTTTAGATTAGTAAAACCTATTCATTTATTAAATGATTCATTTGGGGCCATCGCATTATAATTTTCCAACAGCTTTGCCAGCCTAAAATTATAATGCGACCACGCTTTACACGACAATCTTTTTTATTTTTTTTGAAAATAAAAAAGGATTTCTGTTTCAATCGCTTGTCCTAGAAAAGCACCTCATAATTGCAGTTTTCAGCACATTTACAAAAATTTATAATTTTTTTGACGGGCTGTTTCAGAAAAACTATATTTGTAAATCTTACAACAAATATATATGAGTCCTAAACTTCTGAAGATTTTTCCGCTGATAACACTTACTATTGCGGTTATTTTGCACGCACTCAATTTTATAAATCCACTTCCAAAAGATTATTTAGTCTTCGGACATTTACTCCTTATTTTGGGAATGGTAACCTACGCTTTACGAAGAAAAAGCCTTACCACTTGGATATTAATCAGTATTGTGATTGGTATCATCTTAGGGCGGGATTTTCCGGGTATTGCACTTTCGATGCAGCCTTTAAGTCAGGGTTTCATACGCTTAATTAAAACTATTGTAGGTCCTATTTTATTTGCGACATTGGTTTACGGAATTGCAGGTCATTCAGACCTGAAACAAGTTGGTAGAATGGCTTGGAAATCACTTTTATATTTCTATACCGCCACCACAATAGCATTATTTATAGGTTTAGCAGCAATTAATATCACCAAAGCAGGAGTAGGAATTGATGCGTCCAAAATACCACATCAAGAACTACCAAAAAGCTCTACAGTAAAGGAAGCTGATATAAAAGCATTGGAGCAAATCCCTGAAGCAAATCAATGGTTATTTAAAACAACAGCTTTTTTTAGAGATATTTTTCCGGAAAATATTGTGAAATCTATATACGAAAATCAGGTACTTCAGATTGTAATTTTTGCAGTAATTTTTGGTATCGGTTTAGCAAAACTTCCTGAGCAGAAGAAAAAACCACTCGTTGATTTTATGGAGAGCCTTGCAGAAACGATGTTCAAATACACGCACATCATTATGTACTTTGCACCAATTGGTGTAGGTGCTGCTATGGCTTACACCGTTGGACATATGGGAATTGATATATTAAGGTATCTGTTTATGCTTCTCATAACACTTTATGCCGCACTCATTGCTTTTATACTTTTGGTACTATTGCCAATAGCATTATATATGAAAGTGCCCATCAAAAAATTTATAGAAGCCATTAAAGAACCGGTTTCCATTGCATTTGCTACAACCAGTTCCGATGCTGCACTTCCTGTTGTAATGCAAAATATGGAGCAGTTTGGGGTGCCAAGAAAAGTGGTTTCTTTTGTAGTACCAACGGGTTATTCTTTCAATCTGGACGGTACCACGCTATACCTTTCTTTAGCATCTATTTTCGTGGCGCAAGCTGCAGGTATGCATCTATCTTTCGGGCAACAGCTTTTAATCTGTTTAACATTGATGATTACCAGTAAAGGTGTAGCTGCAATTCCGAGGGCATCATTAATTATCCTTATTGCTACTGCAGATCAGTTTGGCTTGCCAACATTCATCATTGCAGCCATTTTAGGAATTGATGAATTAATGGATATGGGTAGAACTTCTGTAAATGTTATTGGGAACTGTCTTGCATCGGTTGTAATTGCAAAATGGGAAGGAGAGTTTGATCAGGAAAAGGCTCTGGCTTTTAAGGCGGAATAACTTATTTATAAAGACATTAAGAAGGACTTTCATAAGGAAGTCCTTTTTTATTTATCCCTACCTTGATTTTAATCATTCTAAATTAAAGAAATAATTCTGTAATTTTGTGATTCAATAAAATGATTATGTTGACGAAAGCAAAAGTTCAGGATTTCCTGAAAGAAATAGAAGTAGATGACTTGGTGAATAACCTTCAGGTAATGGGAAATGATGTGTATATTGATATGACGGCACATTCACCTGCAATGCATGAAAAAAAGAAACTGGAAGTAGCTATGAAGCAGGCTTTCGCATCTGAATTTGGTGAAGATGTGGTTCTAAAACTTAAAATAGTTTCTCCGGAACCAACCGAAGTTCAACAAAACCAAATTAAAGGAAAACAGATTCCCGGGATTCAAAATATTATAGCTGTAGCATCCGGCAAAGGTGGCGTTGGTAAATCTACTGTAGCGGCTAATTTAGCGGTAACTTTAGCAAAAATGGGTTTTAAAGTCGGGTTACTTGATGCAGATATTTACGGTCCTTCAGTACCAACAATGCTTGATACGGAAGGTGCAAAACCACTTTCTGTAGAAGTAAATGGCAGAAACCTGATGCAACCTATTGAAAATTACGGCGTTAAAATGCTTTCGATTGGGTATTTTTCTGGTGCAAATCAAGCAGTGGTTTGGCGAGGACCAATGGCTTCTAAAGCTTTAAACCAAATGATTCGTGATGCTCATTGGGGAGAATTGGATTTTCTTTTAATCGATTTACCTCCGGGAACGGGAGATATACATTTATCCATTATTCAGGAAGTTCCTGTAACAGGAGCGGTAATAGTTTCTACACCACAACATGTAGCTTTGGCAGATGTGAGAAAAGGAATTGCAATGTTCCAAATGGAGAGTATCAATATTCCTGTTTTGGGATTAATTGAAAATATGGCTTACTTTACTCCTGAAGAATTACCCAATAATAAATATTACATCTTCGGAAATCAGGGAGCGCAATATTTGGCAGATGATTTAGGAATTCCGGTTTTAGGTGAAATACCTTTAATTCAAAGTATTAGAGAAGCGGGAGATGTTGGTAGACCTGCAGCATTACAGGAAGGTTCTAAAATTGAGGAAATCTACACCAAAACTGCCCAAAATATGATTGAAAGTTTGGTGGAGAGAAACAAAAATTTACCTCCAACCGAAGCCGTAAAAATCACCACAATGGCAGGATGCTCACCGAAGAAATAATTGTCTATAGTTCAGTGTTGAATGGTTTTAAAAGTTCATGAAAATTTGAACAATTCCGAACATACTTTAAACAATATTGAACATTATAACACTAAAAATTGAATGATGAACCATAATACTACACACGAAAATACTGTAACCAAAGTCATGGAAGCTCTCGACAGTATTCGTCCTTTCTTAAATAGAGATGGAGGCGATATTGAACTGATAGATGTAGAGGATAAAAAAGTTTTTGTGAAACTGATGGGGAATTGTAATGGTTGCCCAATGAGTTTTTCAACAATGAAGTTGGGCGTAGAAAATACAATCAAACAATTTGCTCCTGAAATTAATGAGGTTATAAGCGTTGAATAATTAAATGTAAAAGATTACATTTTATCAAATTATAAATCATATAAAGCGGATATTTATCTGCTTTTTTTTGCTATATATAGTAAAATATAAAGATGAAAATCATTTGAAAATTTCTTAAAATTCAATATATTTGGTCAATAATCAAATATAAAAAAACTAAACTATGTTCTCGTTTTTAGATGGTATGGATTCTTTGCTTAAGGGATTTTGGATAGTGGCAATTGTCTCAAGTATTATCTTCCTTATTCAAACATTAATGACTTTTATAGGGAGTGATGCTTCCGATGGTGTAAATGCTGATTTTGATGGTAATTTAGACCACGCAGATGCACCTTTTCAGTTGTTTTCTTTACGAAATTTAATCAATTTTCTACTCGGTTTTGGTTGGACAGGAGTAACACTTTACGAAAGTTTCAATAATAAAATGTTTTTGATGGCTTTGGCTGTGGTAGTAGGAATTGCTTTCGTAGTGTTGTTTTTCTTTATCATTAAACAGATTCTCAAACTTACGGAAGATAATACCTTTAATATCAATTCTTTAGTTGGTAAAACAGGCGAAGTTTATATTAATATACCACCAAATATGTCAGGCTCTGGTAAGGTTCAGATTTCAGTCAATGGTTCCAATCACGAACTTACTGCAATGACGAATGCTGAAAATCCTATTACGTCTTCCTCTATTGTAAAAGTGGTTTCGGTAGAAAACAGCGTACTTATCGTTTCCAAAATTTAAGAAACATCGATCTAAAATTTAAAATTTAAAATCTCAATAACTATGGCTTTATCAGGAACACTAGTACTTATTATTGTATTGGTTTTTGTATTATTCGTCACTTTTTTAGCTTTAATCTCACGTTATAAACGCTGCCCTTCAGATAAAATCCTTGTGATTTATGGTAAAACCGGTGGAAGTTCGGCAAAATGTATTCATGGAGGCGGTGCATTTGTTTGGCCTGTCATTCAGGATTATGCTTATTTGGATTTGAAACCTATTTCCATTGAAGCCAACCTTACTAACGCTCTTTCCAGACAAAATATCCGTGTGGACGTGCCTTGCCGTTTTACGATTGCGATTTCTACAGAGCCGGATTCAATGGGAAATGCTGCTGAAAGATTGCTAGGTTTAACACAAGAGCAGATTCAGGAATTATCAAAAGATATTCTGTTTGGGCAATTACGTTTGGTAATAGCGACGATGACAATTGAGGAGATTAATTCTGACAGAGATAAATTTCTTGATAATATTTCTAAAAACGTCGATACCGAACTTAAAAAAATTGGTCTTAAACTCATCAACGTTAACGTAACCGATATTAAAGACGAGTCCGGATATATTGAAGCTTTAGGTAAAGAAGCGGCTGCAAAAGCTATCAATGAAGCGAAAATTTCTGTTGCAGAACAGGAAAAAATCGGTGAAACCGGAAAAGCAAGTGCCGACAGAGAAAAAGATGTTGTAATTGCTGAAACTATGAGAGATCGCGATGTAAAAATCGCCATCACTCAAAAAGATAAAGAGGTTTCAATAGCTTCTGCTGTTAAGGATGAAAATATTGGTAAAGCGGAAGCCGAAAAGGAATCGAGAATTGCGACTTCTTTGGCAAACTCAATAGCGGTAAAAGGAGAAAACGAAGCCAAAATTACCATTGCCAATTCAGATGCAGAGCGTCGTGAAAAAGAAGCAGAAGCGCTAAGAATTGCAATTGCAGCTGAGAAGGTGCAACAAGCTAAAGCTTTGGAAGAATCTTATGTAGCAGAGCAAAAAGCAGAGGTTGCAAGAGCCGAAAGAGAACGTTCTACACAGAACGCCAACATCGTTGTTCCTGCTGAAATTTCCAAACAGAAAGCCATTATTGATGCTGAAGCCGAAGCCGAAAAAATTAGATTACAAGCAAAAGGTGAGGCCGACGCTATTTTTGCAAAAATGGAAGCCGAAGCAAAAGGTCTCTACGAAATTCTTACTAAACAGGCTGAAGGTTATGACAGGGTAGTGAAAGCTGCAGGTGGAGATGCGCAAAATGCCTTTCAGTTATTATTGATTGAAAAGCTCCCTGATTTGGTTAAAACCCAAGTAGAAGCCGTTAAAAACATCAAAATTGATAAAGTTACAGTTTGGGACAGCGGTAATAATCCGGATGGTCATACTTCTACAGCCAATTTTGTATCGGGGATGATGAAAACAGTACCACCTTTAAACGATCTGTTTAATATGGCAGGATTAAACTTGCCGGATTATCTGAAAGGTAAAGATAAAGAAGTAGCACAAAAAATTCTCGAAGCCAAAATACAGGAAAAACCAAAACAGGAACCTCCGAAACCAGGAAATCTAAATCCAGAAAATCCTGAAGGAAAATAAAATACCAATAAAGCGGGCTAAAGCCCGCTTTTTTTGGATTTAAGAATTGGCTTTAGCCAAAAATTAATATTGAAGTGTTAATTATTTTAACCAATGTTTTTTAAAATTTTCTTTTAAAGAATTCTTGAAATTTGAGTTAAAAAATGGTTCAGATTTTTGATGGGTTTGCAAATCATATTCATAATTTACCAATTCATCATTTTCATCAAAAGCCTTATCATTGTTAGTGTCAGCTAAGGCTGTAAAATAAACTTTATTGGTTTTACCTACATAAATCCAGTCCGATAAATGTGTGTTAGGTACGGAAATTTGCTTAAGATTTTTGCCATTTCTGTCAGAAATAAAGAGGTATTCGGGATCGGATAAATCAAGATTTCCATTTTTGTTGGCATCGAAGCTTCTAATCCTATAGAAAAGATACTTTTTAGTACTGGTATCAACTTTCACTGAGCTTTCGTTTGAGGCGCTGTAAGAAGAGCCATAATCACTATCGTAATTAGATATGAGTAGCTTATCAGTACTTAATGGATATTTATCATTGGTGTTGGTGTCTACAAATACAATATTCCAAAAATAATCTTCCTTTTTAGAATCAAATGATCCGCTTATTTTAGAATTATTAATGGTATTACCAATTCTTAAAGGCATCATGATAACACCAGAGCTGTCTATTTCAGACATTTGTGGAAATTCAATTGAAACTTTCTGTTCATCAGTTACCGTAGGAATAACTTGCTGGCTATCTGTTTCCTTGCTTTCAGAGCAACTGTAAAACAAAACCAATGAGGAAACTAGTATCGCATAATTTTTCATAATACTTTTATTTCTTTTTCTTCAGATTATCATAAATGCTGTGTACCAAACCATCTGCTACAGAAATTTTTGGTACAAAAATTTTAGAAATTTCTGCCCAAGACATCACTTTGGTGAAAATTTCAAGTGCCGGAACCAAAACATCGGCGCGATCTTCACGCAGATTATAGTTGTGCATTCTTTCAGCAACAGATAAAGCCGAAAATTCTTTATAATAATTTTTCAAAGTGTTCAAAGACATAGGTTTACCGTCTTTGGTTTTGCTCAAAGAGAAAATTTTGTTGATGTTACCTCCGGAACCAATTGCTATAATTGGTTTTTTGCCAATAATCTTGGTTTTTATTTCGTCTTTCATTTCCTTCCAATGGGTTTCGGTTACCAAACCATTGAGTAAACGGATTGTGCCAATATTGAAAGACCTTTTGTATTTCATTTTTCCGTTTTCGAAGTACATCAATTCTGTAGAACCGCCACCTACATCAATATACATATACCCAAAATTCTTATCAAGTGTTTCTGCCACGTGGTTTTCGTAAATCAAGCTTGCTTCTTCATCTCCGGATATAATCTCAATATTGATTCCCGAAGTCTCTTTCACTGCTTTACGAATGTCGTCACCATTTTTGGCATCGCGCATTGCAGAAGTAGCACAGGCACGGTAATGTTCTACATTATAAATCTTCATTAGATCAGCGAAAATTCTCATGGAATCGATTACCATTTTCTCCCGCTCTTCTCGTATTTCACCATAGCTGAAAACATCCATACCCAAACGTAACGGAATCCTCAAAAGATTTAGTTTTATAAATTCCGGGTGTCCTTTTTTGGCTTCAGTAACCTCATTAATCAGTAATCTTGCAGCATTACTTCCTATATCTATCGCAGCGATTTTCATCTCAAAATTTTTACAAAATTATGAATTTTTACAAGGCTTTTCTTGAAGAGTTGTTTTGGTCGTCGGCTTTACTTTTCAAATATTTATAAGTTTCAATTTGTGAACGAAACTCTTTGCCTTCCTTTTTAACGTATTTATTTTTTAGCTTGTTGTCTAAAATTCTTGCTTTAATGTTGTCTTTTAGTTGAATTTCAAGCAAATCTTTCAGCTCTTTTTTTAGTGATTTTTCAGTGATTTTTACAGCGGCTTCTACACGGTAATCCAAATTTCTTGTCATCCAGTCTGCAGAAGAAATGTATGTATCTTCCTGGCCTTTGTTATAAAAGTACATCACTCTAGAATGTTCTAGATATTCATCTACAATACTGATGGCTTCAATTGGTTTTTTGAAACTCTTATCATTTACCGCACAAAAAATACCACGAACAATCAATTTAATCGTAACTCCTGCTTGTGCTGCCTCGTATAATTTGATGATTAATCCTCTGTCGCTTAATGAATTAACTTTAATAATCATCATCGCTTTACGGCCGGCTTTGGCTTCAGAAATTTCTTTGTTGATGTGCCATTCAATTTTTTCACGCATAAATCTTGGACAAACCACTAGTGTTTTGCAACTTTTTAAGGCTTCTTCAGGATTGGTTTTTGGCTTTCTGAAAAGGTTGAATACTTTATTGATATCTGCCATAATGGCTCTGTTAGAAGTCATCAGCAGATTATCACCATATATTTTTGCGGTTTTTTCATTAAAGTTTCCGGTGCTTACAAAACCATACTGTATGGTTTTGTTATTCACTCTTTTTTTGATGACGCAAAGTTTAGCGTGCACCTTTTTATTGGGAATCCCAACCAACACTTTTACACCTTCTACTTCCAGCCTTTCTTTCCATTTTAGGTTGTTTTCTTCATCGAATCTGGCTCGAAGTTCCACCATTACCGTTACTTCTTTTCCGTTTCGGGCAGCGTTAATCAATGCATTTACAATTTTTGAGTTGGATGCCAATCGGTACGCAGTGATTTGTATGGTTTTCACATCAGGATCCATTGCAGATTCCCGAAGCAAGTCAATTACAGGAACATAAGAATGATAAGGAAAGGTTAAAAGAATGTCTTTCTTCAAAACAACATCCGTCACTCTTTCACCTTCTGCAAAATCAGGATGCGAGAAGGAGGTGCGTTCTTCAGGTTTTTTTATAGCTCTGAAAACATCCGGAAATTCCATAAAATGCTTAAAATTATGAATTTTACCTCCGGGAATAATGCTGTCTCTTGAACTGAGGTTAAGCTTTTTAATCAAAAATTCGAGCAAAGCCTTATCCATATTTCTATCGAAAGTGAAACGTGTTGGCTTCCCTTTACGACGGTTTTTCACAGCTTTTTCTATCTTTTCAACTAATGTGGTGCGAATATCATTATCCAAGTCGAACTCCGCATCTTTGGTTACTTTGAAACAATGCGCCTCAAAATCATCATATCCAAAATAAGAAAAAATATAAGGAAGATTAAAGATAATGACGTCTTCCAAAAGCATCACATTTTTTTCACCATTTTCCGAAGGCAAAAGTACAAATCGCCCTAAAACACGAGAAGGAACTTCAATAATAGCATAACTGCTTTTGTACTGCCATTCTTTTTTGCGCATCGCAATACCTATGTACAAACTTTTATCTCGTAGATAAGGCATTGTTGTATTCTCGTGGAGCAAAATCGGGATGACATTACTTTCCACTTCTTCATCAAAATAATTCCGTACAAATTCTCGCTGTTCTTTGGTGAGGTTTTTATGAGTTTTGATGAAAACATTTTTTTCCGCCATTTCACCCTGAATTTGGCTCCAGGTTTTGGCAAAATTATCCTGTTGCTGTATTACAGTATCGGTAATGTTTTTTAGAATTTTAGAAGGCGGTTGATAAAAACTTTCGCTTAAAACCTTATTTTTAAAATCCATAGCACGTTTAAGTCCCGCAACACGAACTCTAAAAAACTCATCTAAATTATTGGAAAAAATCCCAAGAAACCTTATGCGTAAAGGCAATGGAACGCTCTCGTCCATCGCTTCCTGCAAAACCCTTTCATTAAAAGCAAGCCACGTTATATCTCTCGGATTAAACTGATACGTCATAATTTCATTTCAACTTTGTTCAAAAATAAGGAAAAAATGAAGGTTTTAATGTTAATTTTCTGTATGAATTAAAATTTTTTAGCCAAAAAAAATTCGTGAAGATTTTAGTATATTTGGTGTAAATTGAAAGGAATGGCGTTTATTCTTGATGATGTAATTGTAAACTTTACAAAAGCTGAAGTAAAATGGTATTGTAAAGGTGATATTATTGCGAATGAAGGCGATGTGTCACAATACTTCTATTACCTTAAGTCCGGTGAACTTTCGGTTTTTAATTTTACTGAAGAAGGCAAGGAATTTTTGCAACACAAGGTAAATAAGGGAAATTTTTTTGGTGAGCCTGCTGTTCTACTTCAAAAACCTTTTCCCGGCAATGTAGAAGTGTCATCAGATAAGGCAGAAATTGTAAAAATAAAACGTGAAAGCCTGATTGATTATATGCATCAACATCCTGAAAAGATGTTTGAATTCACCATTTCTGTAGCCGAAAAATCGATTCGAAAAAGTCTTTCTCTTCGTAATATTGTTTTCCTAAATCCTGAAGATCGAATTATCCATCAATTAAGAGATTATAAACGCGAACACGGTAAAGGTGACGAAAAAACCCTCATCAACCTTACGCGGAAAGAAATTTCGCATATGACAGGTTTAAGAATAGAAACCATTATCCGTACCGTGAAAAAGATGGAAAAAGACGGCAAACTGGAAATTATTAACGGGAAGATATTTGTGTAGCATAGTGACTGTAATCATATACAAAGTATATCTGTTAAGGTAAATTTGCATGCATGAAGACTATCGCTTTTTGGTTAAAATTTTCAGTATTCAATTTTGCAATTGTAGCACTTCTGGGAGTGCTGATGAGGTATAAAATTGCATTCTCATTACCAATTGTTGATCAGAAACATATGCAGGAAGCTCACTCTCACTTTGCTTTCTATGGCTGGATTACACAAATTATTTATGTATTAATTATCCGTTATTTACAAAAATTCTTTCACGAATATCAACTTAAACCCTACAATATCTTATTGATTGTAAATGCAATTGCGGCTTATACGATGATCCCGAGTTTTATCTATAACGGGTATTATTGGCTTTCTATAGCTGCTTCTATAGTTGCTTTGCTTACAAGTTTTGTGTTTCTGTATTATTTAGTAAGAGATTTAAAAACGGTAAATGATTTATCTAAACCTTGGTTTGTAGGAGGACTTTTCTTTGCAGTACTATCATCGGTAGGTGTTTTTGGATTGAGTTATATGATGATTTCAGGTCATATGACACAAAATCTTTATTTAGCTGCAACGTATTATTATCTGCATTTTCAGTACAACGGATTTTTTCTTTTCGCCTGTATAGGTTTGCTGATTGATTCTATAAGAAACGTTGGTGCAGAAATTTCCGAAAAAGAGAATAGAACTATGTTTTGGTTGATGTTTTTTGGATGTTTAGTTGGCTATGGATTATCTGTACTTTGGTTAAAGCTTCCACTTTGGATTTTTATTGGCATTGTGATTGCAACCTCGGCCCAAACGTTAGCAGCAGTGAAGATTTATAAAATGGTGAAGAATAACTGGAAGCATTTGGTGGTGAATTTTTCGCCCATGCAAAGATTTGTTTTGATCTATGTTGGTTTTGCTTTTTTTGTAAAAATTTTGTTGCAATTAGGCTCCAATATTCCTGCTGTAAGTCAGTTTGCATTTGGTTTTAGAAACATTGTGATTGCTTATTTACACCTCATTCTACTAATGTGTATTTCGGTATTTTTAATCAGTCAGATCTTGGCGACGAATGTTTTTAAAATAACAAAACCCATTCTCAATGGTTTAAAACTCCTTCTTTTAGGGATTTTTCTAAATGAGGCTGTTCTTGGAATTATGGGTGTTTTATCTATAAAATATATTTCGTTTCCATACTCTCCACAGATTCTTTTGGTGGTTTCGGTAATGATGTTGCTGGGATTGTTGCTGATGTTTTTCAATTTGCGAAAGAAAGAAATCTGATTTTCTGTAACACAAAGAGCACAAAGTTTTTGCACAAAGAGTACAATTTTTTATTATTCTTAAGAAGCTTTGCTTTATAAAGATTCATGTTTTATTTTTTTTGTTTTGTGGTCTTTGTGATATCTTCGTGACCTTTGTGTTGCACAAAAAAAATGCCTCCCAATTTCTCGAGAAGCACTTACAAACATTAAATTTAAACTATTATTTGATAATCACTATTGTGGTAAAATCACACCATCAACCACATGCACCATTCCGTTGGAAGCAGGAACTGATGCTACGATGTTTACAGTTCCGTTCACAGTCGGTTTTCCGTTGACCATTTTGATGGTAATGGATTTTCCGTCTACCATTCCAAGGTTTTGTCCATCGGTAAATTGCTCGGCTTTTATAACGCCAACATAAGTGTGGTGTCCCAAAATGTCGGTTAGTTTTCCGTTGTTTTCAGGTTTTAATAAATCATCCACAGTACCTGCAGGTAGTTTGTCGAACGCAGCATTTACCGGCGCAAATACTGTGAAAGGCCCTGCGTTTGAAAGGGAAGTGGTAAGTCCTGCAGCTTTTACTGCTGTTACCAAAGTAGAAAGATCTTTGTTTCCGGCTGCCAATTTTACAATATCCGGTGCGGAATCTGTATCTACAACACCTTCCTGTCCGTGTGTTGCAGGAGTTTCTGTTGTAGTATTAGTGCCGGAATCGGTGGTTACTGTTTCATTCTTCTTACAAGAAACTAGCGCTAAAGAAGCCAAAGCAAGGATAAAAAAAGACTTTTTCATAGTACATATATTTTTTTAATATTTTTTGAAAATCAAAATGTTTCCTCCTAAATATTAAATAAAGTTAAAACGAATCGGATAAGCAGTGTTATGACTCAAGTCATATTTTAAGCGTTGATAATGTGAGTTTTATCAGTTTTGTAACCTTTGTTATAAATCTTTTTTATTGAATTTAATTAATGACCAAAGGAAAGGTACCACCGCCCAAATAAGTAAGATTACCAACGAAATTCCCATGCCTCCGCCAGAGCCGAAAACTTGTTTGAAAATTGCTCCAGCTTGTCCAAGCATCGCCGCAACATCTAATTGTAGAAGTACTAACATTCTAGATAATCCAATTGGATTGATGGCTGCAAGAGAAGCCATAATTCCTTCAATGGGATAATCTGCAAACTGAAACATCAGAATAAGCAGAATTCCGTCGTAAATAATGGCAAAAAACATCCAGATAAAAATGGAAACTCCTATTCCTTTAGCTCTGTCCCTGCTAAAAATGGCAGACAACATTGCCAACGACGTAAAAATAATGGATAGCAAAACACCAATAAAAATAAGTGACGCTCCGGTTTTTATGGATGAATATAGAAAAATTGGAATCCCACAACCAATTAGAAATGCCAAAATCAATGCGGTGGAAAGTCCTAAAAAAATATTGAACCAAACCTTGCTTCGAGGTACTGGCTGACTCAAAAGCAATTCAATAAACTGATTACTGTTATAAACATAAATGGTTGAAAAAATGATGCTTACCAAAGGAACCACCAATAAAACAATATTCAGCAGGCTTAAAGTGGCTTTGGTGAAATTGTTTTCAAGGCCTAAAACCGACCACGAAATAATAAAGAGCAAAATAGTGTACAGAATAACGATTTTGTTCTTTAAGATGTCAAATAATATAAAACGGGCTATTTTGTTCATTTTTTTCTTTTATTGATTCAAAATATTAAACGCAAAGCAAAACAAAGGCTTTTGAATATTTTGAAATATTTTTAAGTTATACAAAGGCGCATCCAAGATGCATATCAATGAAAAACCATTTGAATTTAATTGTAAAATTAATAATATGTCAAATCCGCAAAATCTGCGAGAGAATTAATTTTCAGCCTTCATTTTTTTCAAAATGGTTACAATTCCGTCCGAGATTTTTTCGGTAGAAGTGTCTTTTTTAAGGTCTTCCACAGATTGATGCACTAATATTTTTCCTTCGTTCATAAAAACGATTTCGCTTACAATGTCATCCAATTCACTCAATAAATGGGACGTGATGACGATGAGTTTGCCTTTGTTTTTTTCTTTAATAATTTTGTTTTTCAAAATTTCAGAAGCCAAAGGATCAAGACCTGCAGTTGGTTCATCCAAAATAATGGTATTAGGATTGAACATAAATGCCAGAACTGCACTCACTTTCTGCGTGGTTCCACCGGAAAGTGTGCCCATCTTTTTATCATACAATTTTTCAAGTTCAAAAGCCTGTAAAAGTTCGTTATCAACCTCACCGTTATAGTTTTTGCGCGTGTCCTGTATCATTTTTATGGTTTCTTCAATGGTCATATTCTCAGGATAACGCCCAATTTGTGGCATATAACCAATATTCTCTCGGTATTTGTAGTGGTCTTTCACACTTTCACCATTTACCAAAATATCACCTTCTTCCACGACATTCAATCCCAAAATGCATTTAATCAACGTGGTTTTTCCACAACCGTTGGGTCCGATTAATGCGATAGAATGTCCGTCTGTAAAATTCAGATTAACCGAGTCCAATGCTGTGAACTTTTGGAACTTTTTTGTTAGGTTTTTTACTTCAATCATTTCTATAGATTTCAGTTATTTTTTTATTTATCACTTTCCGTAAATTTACACATACGGCTATTCAAATTAAACCCTTCAGGTTTTGAACATACTCTCACACTCTATCACTCTCCAATTCCCCAACTCAAATCTTCACCTGCTTCATCAGCGGTTCATCGTCTACAAAACTTTCAGGGGTTAAACTCGGAATCACTTTTTCAGTTCGATCGAGTAAATCCACAAAAAATGTTCGGAAAAGCAATATTACAGGAGGATTTTGTTCAACCAAAACAGAATACATACTCAATGGATGAAAAGGAACATCGCCAATTTTATCTTTGTTCAGA
This sequence comes from Bacteroidota bacterium, assembly GCA_023394415.1. GTDB lineage: Bacteria > Bacteroidota > Bacteroidia > Flavobacteriales > Weeksellaceae > Planobacterium. The sequence continues at coordinate 53,863 of JAEXAR010000034.1, read as the reverse complement.
TCGTAACCTTCATATTTGTCCCAATAGTTTTGTTTAAAATCGTTCATCACTGTACTTCCATTAGTACTTACATCAAATGTATTGTTGATAAAATTGTTTTTCAGTACTCGGTTTTCCATACAGTTGGCATTAATTTTCAGAGCCCAACCGTTATTTTCAAAGTGATTATTATAGAAATCGATTTTTGTAGCACCATCGGCATAAATAGCAGTAGTATTGCTTTCAAAAATATTTCCTTTTATCTTGCTGTACGAAATTTCTTTAAGAAGCAATCCGTAAACACTGTCTCCCCAATTATTAATAAAACGGTTGCTGTACATACTCACATTCAGGGCGTACATTACGGCAACTCCAGCGCCATTGTTATCAAAAACATTTCCGGTATAAACACTTTCGTTAGAAAACATAAAGTGCAAACCATAACGAAGATTTTTACGTGAAAGGTTTTTAAATACAAAACACTTTTTATTTTTTTCAAGGTAAATCCCATCTTTATGTCCGCTAATGAAGTTGTTTTTCACCCAAATTTCGACGCTTCCCAAAAGATGAATTCCATCACCAATATTTTCCTGCGAAGAGCCTCTGTTGGTAGTAATTTTATTATGCTGAATTAAACATCTGTAACCGCCCTGTACATAAACCCCAAAGTAATTATTCTCGATAATATTATTTTCGACAATAGAGAAACGACTCGAATTGAGACGTATTGCAGCAATGCTCTTCACCTCGTCTCTACCGGAATTAATAATTTTGAATCCTTTAATTCTTACGTGATTGGCATTCACTACAAAAATTTCTGCTTTCTGATCGCCATCAATTACCGGTCGCTGCAATCCAATGATAGCAAGGGATTTTTCTACTGTAATGGTACCTTCTTTATATATTCCTTTCTGCACCAAAATGCTGTCGCCACTCTTTGCTGCGGCGACGGCTTGATTTATGGTTTTAAACTGTTCATTTTTGCCCACTTTCAAAGTTTTTGAAAATGTGAAAATGGGTAAAAGTAAGAGCAGTAATTTGTACATTTTAAAAAAGATTAATTTCAAAAAAATTCTTGAAACACATTGAAAGAGCTTGCGGTTCTTTTGATTTATTGAGTTAATGTAGCGCCAAGTTCAGTTGCGGCTTTTTGCGCTGCGGCTTTGTCTTTGTAAGCCTGTGTATTTCCGCCCATCGGACTTTTTATAGTGCCTCCATAGATGAAGGTTGCAGTACTGCTGTCGAAAAACTGTCCGCTAGGAAAATCGGCAACGTAAGTTTTTGAATTTTTGGACGCCTCAGTGTTAGAGGTAGCATAATCCTGCATACATTTGATGTCATCAAACTTAAAAACCTTTCCTTTTTCTGTTAAAAGTTGTGTCGCATATTTAGGTTCGGTGATATTCATTTTGCAGTTTTCACACTGATCTTTTCCGACAGCAATTTCCTGTGGACCATTCTTTGCGCACGAGGCTAATGCTAGTAATGAACCTGTAATCAATAATGTTTTAGATAAATTCATAGTAGAAATTTTAAGTTTGTTTTAAAAACTATCCCAATCCTGAAGTAAAGATTAAACTTCATAAGAAATTTCTTTTTTCGGGATTGGGAATAATCTTTTAGTAAATTTTTATGTCGTTTTTTTAGAAGCTTTTAATTCTATAATGGCTAATATAAACAAAATAATGGCAACCCCAAACATAATCCAACCTCCGATATCAGGATAAGAATACGCTCCAAAATTCAACAATTGTTTGAAACCAATCAATGGTGGTTGATAACTCATTCCCGGAACAACGATGGCTGCATTTGGATTGAGATTATGTCCGTAATCGTATTCCCAAAGCCAAAAATCCACCATAAATGCCACTCCAAAAACAACGAATAAAATCGCAAGTGCATATAACCATTTTTTCTTATTGAGGAAGGCTACCAAAAAACATAAAGCAGCAAAAAATCCCAATGCATAAGGAAGAACCTTGAATTCCCAAAAATCTTCCTGATGTATTTCTTTCATTCCTATATAATGATTAAGCCCATTGATGATTTCGTAATCCCCGGTTATTTTATTAGCCCAGAGAAACATACCCAAACCTTCAGGATACTGTGGCGCTTCCAGATAGATTGCCCAGAGCGGAACAAAGATGCTCACAATTAATCCTATTCCGCAAACGGCAAGCAAAATTCTGGTAATGTTTTTTAATGAATTTGTGTTCATTGTAAAATTTTTTTTGTTTTGTTGATTATGAATATTTTCTGTATAAAATTAAAGGATAAAACTATCTTTTGTTGTAACATTTATCACAAAATGACCATAATCAGCAGGAAAGAAAAAGGGCAGGAAACCTGCCCTTTAATTTTGTTTTTTTATTTGGTTTCACCTTGTTTTACAGGGCCCTGCGCATTGTCTTTTTTATTGTTAAGACTGTAAATCAGCGGGGTGTTGCTTCCGGCAGGTGATACCCTTACGTAGCCCTGCATTTCCTGGTGCAGTGCAGAACAGAAGTCGGTACAGTACATAGGGTACATTCCGGGTTTTTTAGGAACCCATTTCAATGTAGCAGTTTCGCCCGGCATAATCAGCAATTCTGCATTTTGATTGCCTTTGATTGCAAATCCGTGAGGAACGTCCCAATCCTGTTCAAGATTCGTAACGTGGAAGTACACTTCATCACCAACTCTGATTCCTTCAATATTATCCGGAGCAAAGTGAGAACGGATAGACGTCATATAAACGTGAACCTGATTTCCTTGACGAACAACTTTACTTTCGGCTTCACCTTTGGTAGCGTAAGGGTGTTTGTTTTCACCAATTTTGTAGAATTTCACTTGGTCCTTTTTGATGATATCTGCAGGAGCAGCCTGTGCATAATGCGGTTCACCAATGGTTGGGAAATCCAGTAAAAGTTTCATTTTATCTCCACTGATGTCGAATAATTGTGCAGACTGCGTCAATTCCGGACCGGTTGGTAAATATCTGTCTTTGGTAATTTTGTTGTAAGCCACAAGGTATTTTCCGTAAGGTTTGCTGCTGTCTCCACCTACTACCATTAAGTGACCTACAGAGTAGAATGTTGGTTGTCTGTCTAAAACTTTCAAGGTTTTGATGTCCCATTTCACAACTTCAGAAGATACAAAGTGAGATGTATAGGCATTTCCTTTACCGTCAAATTCGGTGTGAAGCGGGCCTAAACCCGGTTTTTGCACTTCACCGTGAAGTGCTGCTTCATATTTAATGATCGGAATCCCGTCGAATTCTCCTGCAAATTGTTTTTCAGCAATCGCTTTTTGAATTTTATCAAAAGAGAATACTGGAATTAAAGCCGCCAATTTTCCGGAACCTACGATGTATTCACCAGTTGGATCAACGTCGCAACCGTGTGGAGATTTAGGGCAAGGGATAAGGTAGCAGATATCTTTTAATTCTTTAGCAGAAAGAACAGTAACTTCTTTTTTGATTTCTGATTTTGCAGTTTGTGTAGCCTCATCAAATTTGTTGTGAGCATATTCTACAGCCATTTTTTTCCCTTTTCCAGCTTTCAAATATTCTTCTGCTTTTTTCCAGTTTACCGCCATAATGAAGTCTTTGTCATTTTGGGACGCATTTACTTCAAGAAGGGTGTTTGCCTGCTCTGAGTTATAGCAGCTGAAGAAGAACCAGCCGTGGGATTTTCCTTTGCCGGCATGAGAAAGGTCAAAGTTAAAGCCCGGTGCTTCAATCTGGAAGGTAATATCCATTTCTCCGTTGTCTTTATTAACACCGATGAAAGAAAGGTATCCTTTGAAATTTTGTTTAAAAGACTCAATCGGAACGTCGCCTTGTCCGTCAGCAGGAACTGCGAAACGTGTTCCGGCAACTACATATTCCGTATTTTCCGTCAAGAAAGGAGAAGAGTGGTTACCTGCAGAGTTCGGAATTTCGATAATTTCAGTAGTTCTGAAAGTTTTAAGATCGATTTTCGCAACACGTGGTGTGTTGTTAGCGTTTGCAAAAAGCCATCTTCCATCTGTTTCACCGTTGGTTTGGGACAATGAAAGGTGGTGTTGGTCGTCCCAAGGAACGAAACCGTGGGATGTTTCAAGCATTGGTTTTGTTTCTTCGCTGTATCCATAACCGTTTTCAGGGTTTACAGAAAATACAGGAACAATCTTTAAGGTTCTGCCCGAAGGAAGTCCCACAACAGAAATCTGTCCGTTGAAACCACCACTCACGAAATTATAAACCTCGTCGTGTTTACCCGGAGCAACGTAAACTTTCTCTGCTGCATCACCGCTTACGGCAGTTTCCGTACCTTTCGGTTTGCAGGCAATCATAGAAATTGCAGCAATCGCAGCAAGTCCTAAATGTTTGTAAGTTTTCATATTTAATTGAATTATTTCTTCGTTAATTAAGGAAAGAAAATGAAAGGCAGATTTCAGCAAAATATACCTTTCATAATGGTATAAATTTATTTAGCACCGTCGATTTCTCTCATATACTCTAGAACGTTTCTGGCTTCAGTGTCTGTAAGCCCCTGGTTTGGCATTCTTACCAAACAAAGTTCAAGCTGCTTCTGGAGTTCTGGGTCAACGTCAATCATTGGATCTGGGTTAGAGATGAAGTTCATAATCCAGTGTGCTGTTTGTCTTTCTGTAACCCCTTTCCATCCCGGGCCAACAAGTCTTTCATCTGTAGTCTTGTGGCAGGACATACATTTTACATCGGCAACTTTTTTACCTTCTGCTGCCATAGCCGGATCAAATTTGGTTACATCTACGTTGGATGCGTCATACTTACCTAAACCTCTTTTAGGATCATACTCGTTAGACGCTCCGGAAGTTGCGGCAGGTGTTTCTGTGGTTGCAGCAGGTGCTGAGCTGTCAGCAGTAGGGATAGAACTTTCTTTTTTGTCTCCTCCGCAAGATACCATTGCGAAAGTAAGGGCAGAAAATGCAAGAATTTTTAAGCTTTTCATAATGATTGAATTTAATATGTAACAAATGTAATTTAGTTTCTAATTCAAAGTTTATGATTGCAATCATAAAAGGTATATGACATTTATTAGGTATTTTTGTAACCAATAAAATTATTTATCTTTGCATCTATACAATCTTTACAAACATTATACTATGAAAAAAATAGCTTTTGCAATTTTATTAGGAATCACATTCACCTCTTGTTCAAAAAAAGATGTAAATCCCAATGCTGAAACTAACGTAATGCTGGAAGAACCTACTGCATCAACATCAGGTGCTGCTGCAGCTGCAGGAGAACATGAAGGTAAAACACTAATTGCAGGGATGGATTGTTTAACTTTCCATAAAGAAGATGCAAAATTAGTAGGTCCATCTTACCAAGAAGTAGCAGCTAAATATACTGATGCGGATATTGATATGCTTGCAGATAAAATCATTAATGGTGGTGTTGGTAATTGGGGACAAGTTCCGATGACGCCACACGCAGGATTGAGCAAAGAGAATGCTAAAAAAATGGTTGAATATATTTTGACTTTGAAGAAGTAGAATTAAAAACTTTATTAAATATAAAAGACGTTTCGAATTCCGAAACGTCTTTTTTTTTTGTGATAGTTTTTCCATTATCCTGATCCTAGCCCTGATCGTAGCGGTTACCCCACAGCGAAGCTGCGGAACGCAGTGGAGCGGCAGAGCGAGGAGTATGAGCAGAGAGCAGGTTCCCGGCTACTAAAATTGTGAGTAAGGATATAAGAGTTGTGAGAGAGTGAAAGAGTTTGAGGATGATTCAGTTTTTGCCGGAAAAAGAGATTTTTTTTGGTGTGAGGTGATAATAATTTTTTAAAAAATGTCATTTTGTCACAAAAATTCTCTTGGTATAAAATTGGAGAAGAGAAAAGCAACCCATCGAGAACTTCAGGGGGTGAGAAATAACTTTTAAATAACTAAAAATATACATAATTATGAGCAAAATAATTGGAATTGACTTAGGGACTACCAACTCTTGCGTTGCAGTAATGGAAGGGAAAGATCCGGTTGTAATCCCGAATTCTGAAGGTAAAAGAACAACGCCTTCGGTAGTAGCATTTACTAAAGATGGTGAAAGACTGGTAGGTGATCCTGCAAAAAGACAGGCTGTTACCAATCCTCACAACACTGTTTACTCAATTAAAAGATTTATTGGGACACACTTTAAGGATGATGCTTCCGAAATCGGAAGAGTGGCTTACAAAGTGGTTTCTGGACCGAATGACACGGTGAAAGTGAAAATTGATGACAGAGAATACACGCCGCAAGAAATTTCTGCAATGATTTTGCAAAAAATGAAAAAAACGGCAGAAGATTATCTTGGTCAGGAAGTAACAAGAGCGGTAATTACAGTTCCAGCTTACTTCAACGACAGCCAAAGACAAGCAACCAAAGAAGCCGGAGAAATCGCAGGTTTGAAAGTTGAAAGAATTATCAACGAACCAACGGCAGCAGCATTGGCTTATGGTTTGGATAAAGGACATAAAGACCAAAAAATCGCGGTGTACGATTTAGGTGGTGGAACTTTTGACATCTCAATCCTTGATTTGGGCGACGGTGTTTTCGAAGTTTTGTCTACAAATGGTGACACGCATTTAGGTGGTGATGATTTTGATGATGTTATTATTAATTGGTTAGCTTCAGAATTCCAAAACGAAGAAGGAGTAGATTTAAAAGCGGATGCTATCGCACTACAAAGATTGAAAGAAGCTGCTGAAAAGGCAAAAATCGAATTATCGGCTTCTACACAAACGGAAATTAACTTGCCATATATTACAGCTACAGCTTCAGGACCAAAACACTTGGTGAAAACTTTGACCAGAGCAAAATTTGAGCAGCTGTCTGAAGATTTGGTAAGAAGATCAATGGAGCCTTGTAAAAAAGCACTTTCTGATGCAGGTTTATCAACTTCTGATATTGATGAAGTGATTTTAGTAGGTGGTTCTACCAGAATCCCAGTCATTCAGGAAGAGGTAGAAAAATTCTTCGGTAAAAAACCATCAAAAGGGGTAAATCCGGATGAGGTTGTAGCTGTAGGTGCTGCAATACAAGGTGGTGTTTTAACCGGTGATGTGAAAGATGTACTTTTATTAGACGTAACACCACTTTCATTAGGTATTGAAACAATGGGTTCTGTATTCACAAAATTAATTGAAGCCAATACGACCATCCCAACTAAAAAATCTGAAGTTTTCTCTACAGCAAGCGACAATCAGCCTGCAGTAAGCATCAGAGTAGGACAGGGTGAAAGACCGATGTTTAACGATAATAAAGAAATCGGACGTTTCGACCTTACAGATATTCCGCCTGCACCAAGAGGAGTTCCGCAAATTGAGGTAACTTTTGATATTGATGCCAACGGTATTTTGAGCGTTTCTGCAAAAGATAAAGGAACCGGAAAAGAGCAGTCTATTAAAATTCAGGCAAGTTCAGGACTTTCTGAAGACGAAATTGAAAGAATGAAGCGTGAAGCAGAAGAAAACGCTGCAGCCGATGCGAAGAAAAAAGAAGAAGTTGAAGTTTTCAACAAAGCCGACGGTTTGATTTTCCAAACTGAAAAGCAATTGAAAGAATTTGGCGACAAACTTTCAGCAGACAAAAAGTCAGCAATCGAAACTGCGGTTGCAGAATTGAAAACTGCTTTCGAAGCTAAAGATTTAGAATCTGTAAAAACCAAAACCGAAGCCTTAGACGCAGCTTGGATGGCAGCATCTGAAGAACTTTATGCACAAGGGCAAGGGCAACCTGGAGCTGAACAAGCCCAAGGAAACCCAGGAGCTGGTGCAGGAGCAGATGACGTGCAGGATGCAGACTTCGAAGAAGTGAAATAATTTTCATAGATATTAAATGACAGAACGTTGAATACGTTTATCAGATAATTGAAAGTCCCCGAGTTTTTGCTCGGGGATTTTTTTATTTTAAATCAAAGAAACTTCGCTACCTCGGCATGTTTATTCGTAATCTAAGTGACCAAAAATCGGTTGCCGGAATTTTCGAAGAAAATAAACCAAGTGGTGTTTTGGTTGGCTTTGTACGAGGTCAATTAGATTTTCGGGAGTGTTTTTGGGATGGAAATTGGGTAAATTAAACTCAATAAAGTCATAATTTTTTTGAACATAGTCTTGTTCATTATCTTCAAACCCAAAATATTCTTTTTCAAATAATATGAAAACGAGTTCTTCAAGAAAGTCAGTTACATTTTTGCGAAGAATAACTTTTATTTCTTCCAAGGTAAAGATTTTATGAAATCAGAGGTTTTTTTTCGCTTCTACAACGGTAATTCCTTCTTTCCATTCCTTCACTAAATCAAACTTTTCTCTTTTACGAATTTTGTTGATTTCGGCAATGGTAACGGGATTTTCCAAGGAGTTAATCCATTTAATGATTTCACTTTTTTCGGCTGCCAAATTCATTTAATAAAAATATTATTAAACAAATATAGTAAAATTTCCTGCCAAAAAATTTGTATCATTTTTACAAAAACTTTGCGACCTCCGCCTTTAAAATTATCTTTGCACTTCCAAAAATTTCAAAAATGCTCACTAAAATAATCGTTCACAAAGTCGGAAACAAAATCAATCAGGAAAACATATTTCTTTCTTCGGAAGAATTGCAATTGGAAGAGGATATGAAAGAATTATTGACCGATTTTTTTCTAAAAAGTTTCAAATCCGAAGAACAATTTCAGTTTTATAGCGATTCGTATTTGGCGAATAATGTCGTTTATGGTGCGGTTTCCGAAATTTTTGAAGACCAAAATAAATTTCAGTGGGAAAGCGAAACCATTGCAAAACATCTTTACGAAATTGCTGAAAATCCAAGAGTTCAGGGCGGCGAATTATTCGTTTGTTATTTTGAAGGAGAACCACTTGAAAATTCAGATAACAAAGGCGAAAAAATAGATTTTATCGGGATTTTCAAAACTGAGAAGAAAGAACCCTTCCTTAAAATTCATCCCAAAAATGATAATTATGAACTGGAAAAAGATTTTGGAATCGGACTTTCAAAATTGGATAAAGGTGCTTTGATTTACAACAACGGAAAAGAAACAGGTTATGCAGTTTCCGTCATTGATAATAACAAAAATGGCGATGAATACTATTGGTTTGAAGATTTCTTAAAAGTAAAACAACGCGACGACGATTATTTTCACACGCAGGAAACGTTGCAGGTGTACAAGGATTATGTCATCAAGCAACTTCCTCAAGAGTTTGAAGTTTCCAAAGCCGACCAAGCTGATTTTCTCAATAAATCTCTCAATTTTTTCAAAGAAAAAGAACAGTTTGATTTTGAAGAATTTACCAACGAAGTTTTAGCAGACAAAAACGTGATCGAAAGTTTTGTAAACTACAAAACCGATTACGAACAGGAAATGCAGGTTTCTATTTCAGAAGAATTTCCCATTAACACTTCTGCTGTTAAGAAAAACCAACGCCATTTCAAAAGTGTGATTAAACTTGATAAAAATTTCCACATCTACGTTCATGGAGACCGCAAAATGATAGAAACCGGTCAGGATGAGAAAGGAAAATATTACAGATTATATTTTGAAGAAGAAAAATAGGTGTACGCATATTGGCGTAAATTTGTTGTTTAAGTTTTTTCTAAAAGTCCTTTCAATACAAGTGTTTGCATAATGTTAGTGTTATCGTTTTTTTTTATTATTTGAAAACCATACGTTTATAGTTGTGCGATTGATGTTTTGCATAGCTTTGGGATAACACAAATGATAAAAGCATTACAACATGCTTTTCATCAATATCTAATAACCAATAAAAACTTAAAAAACGATGAAAAAAAATCCTATTCTGTTGTCAACTTCAGATTGACATAATTAAATTCAGTTAAAGTTCATCACTTTGTAACTGGCAGTTTTACTTCTATTTAATCAATTTACAGACAGTTCTGATAATAGACTCTGTCAAGACTGCTACACCTTATTTTGCCGGTTACATCGATAACCTCGGGGTATTATACCCTGTACCCAATTGTCAAACTTTTAAATTACACAAATGATGAGAAAAAATCAATCTTTTCAAAAAACGGTTAATCTCTTTTTAATCGGTATCGTAATCCTTTTTGGAACAGTGTTCAGCTTTGCACAAAGCAATAATTGCATGAACAGAACTTATACGATTGGTGGTTGGGGTGCAGAAAACCTAAACACACCGCAAACACATTATTTATATCAAAATTTTGATGCCGCATTTCCAAATGATTTAGTTATTGGATGCGCATCAGGTAATACCTTAACCCTTACTTCTGCGCAAGAAGTCACCAATTTTCTTCCTTCTGGTGGTACACCTTCTGCTTTAGCGAGCACCATGGTGGATCCTCGAGGATCATACTCTAATACATTGGCTGCACAATTGGTGGGAGTAACTTTGGCAGTAACATTCGATGCACAAAACCCTAATTACTCGTCTTCTAATATCAGCTTGGGAGATTATTATATTATGGATTCTACAAGTCCATTTTACTTAATGACAGTTAATCAGCTTTTGGTACTTGCCAATAATTTTATAGGAGGTTGTGGCACATCATCTTATAGTGCCTCACAATACAATCAGGCTTTGGATGCTATAAATAATAGCTATCACGAAGGTAATACAAATTCAGGCTATCTTAATTGCTGTAAACTTAAAATTAAATATGAAGTTGAGCCAATTAAGTGTTATGGTGGCAAAGCAAAAGTGACTATTAGTTATGAAAACGGTTCTTCAGCTACCACAGGAGGTGGCGTTTTTGAAGTGGGAGCCGGAACTCATACGTTTACAGTTCAGGATGGCGATTGTAAGGACAGTGTAACTTTACAAATTACACAACCAAGTTTACTAGAAGTAAGCATCACAGGTACTGAGATTAAATGTTATGGCGGAAATTCAACACTTACAGCAAATCCTTCGGGTGGCACAGGAGTTTATTCTTATTTATGGTCTAATGGTGCTACTACTAAAGAAATTTCCGTACCTGCAGGTCAATACAGTGTTACTGTAACAGATGCGAACGGTTGTGAAAAAGCGGCACAAATTGAAGTAACACAACCAGAACCATTAACACTTAATATTAACGCAACAGAAATTAAATGTTTTGGAGACAAATCTACCTTAACTGCTAATGTAAGTGGTGGAACTGCACCTTATGCATATTTATGGTCTAATGGTGAAACCTCACAAAGTATTGAAGTATCTGCAGGACAATCTTACTCTGTAAAAGTGACTGATAGTAAAGGTTGTGTTATTGAAAAGTCTTCAGAAGTGATAAGCCAGCCAACAAAACTTGAAGCTGAAATTTCTAAAACAGAAATTAAATGCCATGGAGAAAATTCTACACTTACAGTTTCCGTAACCGGTGGAACTGCTCCATACAGCTATCTTTGGTCTAATGGTGAAACAACTGCCAGTATTCAAGTAAAAGCAGGTTCATATTCTGTAAAAGTTACCGATAGTAAAGGATGTTATATTAATATCGATACTGTCGTTACTGAACCACAGAAACTTGTTGTCGATCTTTCATCCTCTGCAATACTTTGTAACGGAGGCAATACTACAGTTACAGCTAACGTTAGTGGAGGCACAGGTTCTTACAGATACGAATGGAAAAAAGACGGAGTTCTGCTTTCAGAAACCGGAAATACAGTTTCTGGTGGTGCAGGTGTATATTCAGTAACCGTTTGGGATGAAAAAGAGTGTATGTCTTCGGATACAGAAAATGTTGTACAGCCTGAAGCTATTAGTCTTAACATTACAGCTAACGAAGTAACTTGTGTAGGTGGAAAAGCTGATGTTTCAGTTACGGTTTCAGGAGGAACCTCTCCTTATCAGATTAATTGGTTGCAGGGAAGCTTAATTGTTGCTACAGGAAATGCGGTGCAGTTACCGGTTGGAGATTATATTGTGTCTGTAACCGATGCAAACGGGTGTAGCAAATCTGCTAACGTTACCGTAAAACAAAAAACTTGTAGTGGATTTACTACAGTAACGCAAGGTGGTTGGGGTGCAAAAGCAGCCGGTAATAATTGGGGAACCTACAGAGATAGAAATTTTGCAGGAGCATTCTCTTCAGGTCTTACCATTGGTGCAGGAACAAGATTCTTGAAATTAACATCAGCAAAAGCGGTGGAGAATTTCTTGCCAAGTGGAGGAACTCCTAGAGCTTTAGATGCAGGAACTCTTACAAACCCAACAGAAAAATCCTATGCTAATACACTTGCAGGTCAGGTTGTAGCACTTACATTAAGCGTAACTTTTGATCGTTATGATGCAGCTTTCTCAAGTTCAGATACTCAATTGGGAGACTTGCTGGTAGTTTCAGGTACGTTTGCAGGGATGTCTGTTAATCAAGTTTTAATAGAAGCTAATCAAGTTTTAGGTGGAGTATCAAATTCTTATACTCCTGAACAACTCAATGCAATCGTAAGTTCAATTAACGAAAATTACGATAACGGAAAAATTAATAATGGTGTTTTAGCGTGTCCTTGTTCTACAGCGAATAACGTTTTAGCAACTTCATCCGTGATTAAAGCTGTAACTTCAGAAAGCAAAATGTTACTTTATCCTAATCCTTCCAAAGGTGATTTGAACATAAGATTTGAAGCAGAAACCGGAAGTACATTTACTGTTCAGCTTTATGATATGTCAGGTAAAATGGTTGCAGATTTAAGTAAATCTGGAAACAGAGTTGGTAATCAGATCTCAGTAGCCTATAGTAATTATAATTTAGCAGATGGGCTATATATTGTGAGAGTGAAAACTTCAAAAGAAGAAAAATCCTTTAAATTAATAGTAAGGAAGTAAGTTTTTTTTCATTTATTTAGTGGAGAGGCTGCCCAATTTTGGGCAGCCTCTTTTGGTTCAAATTCTAATAAAATTTACAGTTTAAATTCTTTTTCCTCATACAAACCTTCTACAGACCAGTATCTTTCGCCCGTATCATAATTGAAGGTAAGAATTTTTGAGCCTTTTGGAAGTTCAGTCATTTTTTTTGCAATGGCAGCCAAAGATGTTCCCGTTGAGATACCGGCAAGTATGCCTTCTTCTTTAGCAAGCCTTTGGGTATATTCATAAGCTTCATCCTTTTCTATCTGAATTGTACCATCTAAAATTGAAGTGTCCAAAACTTTAGGAATAAATCCTGCACCAATTCCCTGTAATGGATGTGGTCCTGGATTACCCCCTGAAATTACCGGAGAATCCTTAGGTTCTACAGCAAAACTTTTCAGGTTTGGATTTTTTTCTTTCAAAATCTTTGTAACTCCGGAAATATGACCTCCGGTTCCAACACCTGTTATCACGTAATCGAAACCCTCAGGAAAATCAGTAAGAATCTCTTTTGCAGTTGTTTCTGCATGAATTTGAGGATTTGAAAAGTTTTCAAACTGTTGCGGCATCCACGAATTTTCAATCTGCGAAACCATTTCTGCAGCTTTTCTCACTGCACCTCCTGTACCTTCTGCTTTTGGGGTTAATACAAATTGTGCTCCGTAAGATGACATCAGTTTTCTGCGCTCAACACTCATACTTTCTGGCATTACCAATACCAATTTGTATCCTTTCACGGCACATACCATTGCTAATCCAACACCTGTATTTCCGGAAGTAGGTTCTATAATTAAAGTGTCTTTGTTGATGATACCATCTTTTTCTGCACTTTCAATCATAGCCAAAGCAATGCGGTCTTTAATGCTGCCTCCGGGATTTTGACGCTCCAGTTTCATCCAAACGTCATAATCGTTCCCAAAAATTTTGTTGATTTTTACCAATGGCGTTTTACCAATAGCTCCTAATATATTGTTTATTCTCATAAGTCTTTGTTCTTAAATTATAAAATTGATTGGTTCATTTTCAGGAAATTTATTTTTTAGAGTAATTTGTCCTTTATGATACACAACGGAATGAGGTGCTACGCTTTGTGTAATCCAGACATTTCCGCCTATTAAACTTCCTTTGCCAATTACAGTTTCACCACCCAAAATAGTAGCGTTTGAATAAATGGTAACATCTTCTTCAACCGTAGGATGACGTTTTGTATTGGCTATATCTTTAGATACAGAAAGTGCGCCAAGCGTAACACCTTGATAAATTTTCACGTTATTACCAATAATTGTGGTTTCCCCAATAACAATTCCTGTGCCGTGATCAATAAAGAAATTTTTGCCAATCTGTGCACCGGGATGGATGTCAATTCCGGTTTTGCTGTGGGCAAACTCACTCCAGATTCGGGGAATTAATGGAATGCTTTTCTGATGGAGTTCGTGGGCAAAACGGTATATCGCAATCGCATAAAATCCGGGATATGCATAGTAAATCTCTTCAATGCTTTTGGCAGCGGGATCGTTATGTAGGATTACTTTAGCGTCATTTTCTAATGAAAAATAAACTTCCGGAAACCTTTCAAAAAAGTAATTGGCAAAATCTTCAGTCTTTTCTTTTTCATTAATAACCGATTGAAGAATTTCGCAGAATTCGTTTCTGAAATCAACCAATCTTATTTCTATTTCGTTAGGCGTAGTACATCGGTGATCATCTAAAAAAAATACAAAATGAAAGAAATCATCTATAAAATCTTCAATTCTTTTTTTCTGAATGTCATATTTCCTATTGTGATAACCTTGGTGTAAATATTCTCTGAAATCCATTTAAAAAAATTTTAACAAAAATAAAGAAACCTTATGGTGTGGTTTATTGATATATGTTATAATTAATTGTTAAAAAAATTAATGTTTTTTGCAAAAATTGCAGAGATTAGAAAAAACTATAATTTCAAATTGGTTAAAACTTCAGTATTTCGTAAATTTGGAAGTCTTTAAATTTCATTAAGGTAAGTGATGAAATGACACATAATTTTTAAAATTTAATTTAAAAAATAAATAAAGTATTATGAAAGTTACCGTAGTTGGCGCTGGTGCAGTAGGTGCAAGTTGTGCAGAGTACATCGCCATGAAAAATTTCTGTTCAGAAGTGGTTTTAGTCGATATCAAAGAAGGTTTTGCCGAAGGCAAAGCGATGGATTTGATGCAAACCGCATCCCTAAACGGATTCGATACTAAAATTACCGGAACAACAGGAGATTACAGCAAAACTGCAGATTCTCACGTTGCAGTTATTACTTCCGGAATTCCAAGAAAACCGGGAATGACGCGTGAAGAACTTATCGGAATTAATGCAGGAATTGTAAAAGACGTAACTGCAAACTTGGTAAAACATTCGCCAAATGTAATCATCATCGTAGTTTCTAATCCGATGGATACTATGGCGTATTTGGTTCACAAAACTTCAGGATTACCAAAAAACAGAATTATTGGAATGGGAGGTGCTTTGGACAGCGCACGTTTCAAATACAGATTGGCAGAAGCATTAGAATGTCCTGCATCCGATGTAGACGGTATGGTAATCGCAGCACACTCTGATACTGGTATGCTTCCTTTAATGAGCAAAGCGACCAGAAACGGAGTTCCGGTAACTGAATTTTTAAATGAAGAAAAGCAAAACTCTGTAATTGAAGAGACTAAAGTTGGTGGGGCAACCTTAACCAAACTTTTGGGAACTTCAGCCTGGTATGCGCCGGGTGCGGCTGTTTCTGTAATTGTTCAGGCTATTGCGTGCGATCAGAAAAAAATGATTCCTTGTTCTTTGATGTTAGAAGGAGAGTACGGACAAAACGACATTTGTCTTGGTGTTCCTGCAATCATCGGTAAAAATGGTGTTGAAAAAATTGTAGATGTACCTTTGACCGATGCTGAAAAAGCAAAATTTGAAGAAGCAGCAAACGCTGTAAGAGAAGTGAACGGCGATTTAAAATTTTAAATCTCAAACTTATACAATAGAAACGCATCTTATTAAAGGTGCGTTTTTTATATAGATTTCAAAGTGTCTCTTTTAATTATTTCTTTAAATTTGTCAATCCTTAATACTAGAAAATGTTCAGAAAAGTTCAGATTATAGCTGTTGCTGTATTTACCATTGCTACGGCAAACGCACAAAAAAACAAAAATGTACATCCCGATAGACCTCCTTTGGTGGTTGGTTTGGTGGTAGACCAGATGCGTTGGGATTTTCTTTATAGATATGAAAACCACTATGGAAATGGTGGTTTCAAAAGGCTTTTGAATGAAGGCTACAATTTCAATAACGTGATGATTGATTATGTGCCTACTGTTACAGCTTTAGGGCACACTTCTGTTTATACAGGTTCTGTTCCATCAATCCATGGCATTGCCGGAAACGATTGGACTGATCGTGAAACTGGAGAAAATGTGTATTGTACTACCGATACCTCTGTAAAAGGTGTAGGTTCTTCATCTGAAAAAATCGGAGCGCATTCACCCAAAAATCTTTGGAGTACTACCATCACGGATCAGTTGGGAATAGCTACCAATTTCCGCTCAAAAGTAGTAGGTGTTTCATTGAAAGACAGAGCATCTATTTTACCTGCAGGTCATAATCCAACCGGAGCTTTTTGGTTTGATGAAGGCACAGGGAATTTTGTTACCAGTTCTTATTATATGAATGATCTCCCAGAGTGGTTGAAGAGATTTAACTCTCAGCAAGTAGGTAAACAATTGGTTTCTCGCGGTTGGGATACGGCAAAACCAATTCGTGATTATATTGAAAGTACTGGAGATAATGTGCCTTGGGAACATCTTTTAGGAAGTGCTACAACGCCAACGTTCCCATATAAAAATTTAGCCGCTGATTATGAGAAGAAAAAAAGCGTCATCAGAACAACACCTTTCGGAAATACTTTAACTTTAAAGGCTGCTGAAGCTGCAATAGATGGTTACAATTTAGGTAGAAATTCAGATACCGATTTTTTAGTTATCAATTTGGCTTCTACCGATTATGTAGGACATTCATTCGGTCCTAATTCAATAGAAGTACAGGACACCTACATCAGATTGGATAAAGATTTGGAAGCTTTCTTCAAAAAACTGGATTCACAGGTAGGGAAAGGTAATTATTTAGTGTTTCTAACCGCTGATCATGGTGCTGCGCATGCAGAGGGATATATGCAGGCTAATAAAATGTTGACGGGATTTTTTGATGACGGATTAAGTAAAAATCTTGAAGAAGATTTGAAACAAAAATTCGCCAATGATAAAATGATTTGGGCTATTGATAATTATCAAATCTATCTGAACCAAAAACTCATCAAAGAAAAAAATCTTGATGAAGAAGAAATTAAAAAATTCTTGATAGATAAGCTCAATAAAGATCCCAGAGTTTTGTATGCTGTAGATTTAAAAGAACTTGCAGAAGCACCCATTCCTGAACCTGTAAAAACTAGGGTAATTAATGGTTACAATTGGCAAAGAAGTGGTGATATTCAAATCATTTCACACGATGGGATGCTTCCAAATTATGCTAAAAAAGGCACAACACATAGCGTATGGAACTCTTATGACGCACACATCCCATTAATTTTTATGGGTAAAGGCATTAAAAAAGGGCAGAGTACAAAACCCTATCATATGACGGATATTGCACCAACAATTGCTCAAATCCTAAAAATTGAAAACCCGAGCGGAAATATTGGTCAACCAATTGTAGAGCTTTTGGATAAATAAGTTTGAAGGATTCTTCCAATCCCTGAAAAATAAAAATAGACCGCAATAGTGCGGTCTATTTTATTCTTGTTTTATAGAAACATTTGTCTTTATTTCTTTGGAGGATAATTTGCCATTATTTCAGCTACAATCTCCGGAATTTGTTTTTGTTTTGCTTTTGGCGAATCTACTGATATACCTTCACCAATGCCTTGCCAAACTAGTTTTTGGGTTCTGGCATCAATTAAGTCCAAAACCAAAGCACCTTGGTTGTAATTGCTGCTCCAGGTTCTGCTCATTCCAACACCCCAACCCCAAGGTCCACCCCAACCGTACATTCCGAAAGGTCTGTCTCTTTGGATATCCGTAATTTTTTTGTGCTGGGCTTTTACATTCACGATCAAATCCGGGTTTTCACCTACGGAAAGGCCTTTCGTTTGAAGTTGCTTGGATACTTCATTCAGAACGCGGTCTTTATCAATATCGTTAAGCTTCAAATCATCAATTCTTAATTTATAGGTTTTATAAGAATTGAAATTGGCAGTTTCTGCATAATCAGAACGCACCTGAAAAGGAGAGCAGGACGTTAATCCTAAAGTTGCAGAAGCTAAAAGAAGGAAAAAATATTTTTTCATTTTTTTATAATGTATATAATTATTTTTTAGTCTGTTTTTTTACAAAAGTATCGGTCTTTTTATCATATCCGTAAGGGCAATGTTTGCAGCCGCTTTTACAGCAATAGCCGCGCTTTAGATGATATTTTTCTGTAAACACTCTATAGCCCTGCTCATTATAATAAAAGTCTTCATTTTCTTTGATATCAGATTTTGACATAAGTTAAATCCTAAAAGGAAGTTTTTTTATATTATTTTTGTTTGATGATTATTGTGGCACATAAACTTCTCAAAAATACAAAAATAAACGGCATTACCCTTTTCCCGTTTATCTTGCTTCGTAAAAGAGAAGACCGCTACAATAAAGAATTAATTAACCACGAAAAAATTCACTTACGTCAGCAAATTGAACTTTTAATCATCTTTTTCTACATTTGGTATGTGGTAGAATACTATTTTTGGTACTTTAAACTAAAAAATAGTTTTCTTGCCTACAAGTACATTTCTTTCGAGCGTGAAGCTTACGCTATGGAAGACGACCTTAATTATCTTGAAACCCGAAAACTCTGGAGCTTTACTAAATATATTTCTAAATAATTTTTACTTGTAAATCAACTTATTCATCTTTGATGAACCTTTGCGTCCTTGGTGGGATAAAAACATTTAAGCTATCAAAATAAACCTAGTAAGTCTATTACTTCTATGTGTTTTTAGCAAAAAAAATAGTTTTAAAACCCGACTCTCATCAAAAATTAAGCCAATTTTCCTTACATTTGCACACTACAGATGTTACAATGGAAAAGAGAACAATAAAAGACATTTTAGAAGGTTATAAGAAATTCCTTCATCACGATATCACCGTTCAAGGTTGGGTTCGTGCATTCCGTTCCAACAGGTTTATTGCACTTAATGACGGATCTACCATCAATAATCTACAAATCGTTGTAGATTTTGAAAGTTTTGATGAAGACACTATTAAGAAAATAAACACAGCTTCCTCTCTTAAGATAACCGGAGAAGTAGTAGAAAGTCAGGGTGCAGGACAAACTGTTGAAATTTTGGCTAAAAAAATCGTTATTTTAGGAGATAACTTTACTGATGAATTGCAGAAAACTATTCTTCAGCCGAAGAAACATTCTTTAGAAAAACTACGCGAGGAAGCGCATTTGCGTTTCAGAACCAATCTTTTTGGAGCAGTATTCAGAGTGAGAAGTGCGGTAAGTTTTGCCATACACGAATTTTTCAATAAGCATCAATTTTTTTACATCAACACCCCAATTATTACAGGTGCAGATGCAGAAGGTGCCGGCGAAATGTTTGGTGTTACCAATTTTGATTTAAATGAAATTCCGCGTGACGAAAACGGCGATATTGATTTTGAACAGGATTTCTTCGGCAGAAAAACCAGCCTTACGGTTTCCGGGCAGCTTGAAGCTGAGACTGCAGCCATGGGATTGGGAAGAGTCTATACATTTGGACCAACTTTTAGAGCAGAAAATTCAAACACTACACGTCATCTTGCAGAATTTTGGATGGTAGAACCGGAAGTTGCTTTCAATAACCTTGAAGATAATATTGATTTGGCAGAAAATTTCCTGAAATATGTGATTAAATATGTTCTGGAAAACTGTAAAGACGATTTAGAATTTTTAGATAAGCGTTTTGCTGAAGAACAGAAGCAAAAACCTGAAAAAGACAGAGCAAAAGAAGGCTTGATTGAAAAACTTGAAAATGTAATTGCAAAACGTTTCAAGAGAGTTTCTTATACGGAAGCGATTGAAATTCTGATGAATTCTAAAGAAAACAAAAAAGGAAAATTCCAGTTTCCGGTAGAACATTGGGGAACCGATTTGCAATCGGAACACGAAAGGTATTTGGTGGAAAAACATTTTGAATCTCCAGTAGTGCTTTTCGATTATCCAAAAGAAATTAAAGCATTCTATATGCGTCTTAATGAGGACGATAAAACGGTTGCAGCAATGGATGTTCTTTTCCCTGGCATTGGTGAGATAATTGGTGGTTCGCAGAGAGAAGAAAGAATAGAAGTGCTAAAACAAAAAATGAAAGACATGCACGTGGAAGAAGACGAACTTTGGTGGTATATTGATACCAGAAAATTCGGTTCTGTTCCGCACGCAGGCTTTGGTCTTGGCTTAGAAAGATTGGTGCTTTTCGTTACCGGAATGACGAATATCCGTGATGTAATTCCTTTCCCTAGAACGCCGAAAAGCGCAGAATTTTAATTTAATTATAAAAAGAATAGTGAAAATATTATAAGCTGTAAATATTATAAAAAGATATTTTTGCAATCTAAAGAAAACTATGTTAAAACAAAACCTACAACTCAAACTTGGCCAAAAACTGGCGCCACAGCAGATTCAGCTGATGAAGCTGATACAGCTCCACACTTTGGAGTTTGAAGAGGAACTGGAGCGCGAGTTGGAGGAAAACCCTGCACTGGAACGTGCTACCGAAGATAATAAGGAGGACGAATCTTACGACGATATTGGAAGCGATTATGAAGATGAAGGTACCGATAGTATTGATACCGATTTTGATGTGGAAGAATACCTTTTTGATGATGAACCATCTTACAAAACGGCTTCCAGCAATTACTCGGCAGATGATGAAGAGTTTGATAATGAAAGTTTATTAACGGAAGGTCAAACCCTTTACGATTATTTAATTGAGCAAATTCGCTTAATCAATATTGCTGATGATGATTTAAAGATTGCTGAATATATCATTGGAAACCTTGATACTGACGGTTATTTAAGACGTGAAATCAAATCCATTGTTGATGATTTAGCGTTTTCACAAGGTGTTTATACCAATAAAGAAAAGGTTGAAGATATTCTTGAAAACTACGTTCAGAAACTAGATCCACCTGGTGTTGCAGCTCGTGATTTACAGGAATGCCTTCTTCTTCAGATTGAAAAAAAAGTAAGTGCTGATAAAGCCATTTCGTTGGCGGCTAATATTTTGAGGAACCAATTTGATGCCTTAACCAACAAGCATTACAACAAAATAATGCAGAAATATGATGTGGATGAGGACGATTTGAAGGATGCCTTAGACGAAATCTCAAGGCTTTCGCCAAAAGTCGGCGGTAACTTCGATACACAAACCATCACCATCAATCAGGAAATTATTCCAGATTTTGTAATTCAGGTAAAGGAGCTGGCAAAAGGGAAGTACGATGTTATTCCTTTGTTGAACAGTAAAAATGCTCCAACATTAAGAGTATCAGATGAATATAAGGATATACTTTCCACTTATTCTCATGATAAAACTTCGGCAGAACACAAACAGGCTGCGCTATTCATCAAACAAAAATTAGATGCTGCAAAATGGTACATTGATGCTATTAATCAGCGTCAAAATACTTTATTGCAAACCATTACTGCGATTGTTAAACTTCAGAAAGAATATTTCTTAACCGGCGATGATAAGTCTCTTAAACCAATGATTTTAAAAGATGTTGCCGATATTACAGGTTTTGATATTTCAACCATTTCTCGTGTGGTGAAAAGCAAATATGCCGATACACCAAACGGAATCGTATACCTTAAAGATTTATTCTCCGATTCGTTAACCAATGATGATGGTGAGGAAGTTTCTACCAAAGAAATAAAGATGCACCTTCAGGAAGCTATTGATAAGGAAAATAAAAGAAAACCTTATACGGACGATGCTTTAGTCGGAATTCTGAAAGAAAAAGGTTATAACATCGCAAGAAGAACCATTGCCAAATACCGTGAACAACTCAATATTCCGGTGGCAAGACTTCGGAAAGAATTATAAAATTAAAATCGGGAATGTTTCCCGATTTTTTTTGATCTATTTACAAAGGAGAAGGTAGTTTTAATACTAAAAAATAGAAGTTTTTTTAATATCTTCGTTCGCATAATTTCTTAAGGTTTTGACGGATAGGCAAAAGGAGTTTTCGCAGCTGGTAAAAGATAATCAAGGATTGATTATCAAGGTTTCACGGCTTTATACAAACTCGCTGGAAGATGAGCAGGACCTTTTTCAGGAAATTGTGTTACAATTATGGCGAAGCTACGACACATTTAAAGGGCAGAGTAAGATTTCAACCTGGATGTATCGTGTAGCGCTTAACACCGCCATTACTTTATTCCGAAAGAAAACGAAATCTCCACAAACGGATGAATTGATGGATTTTCATCACCGTGATTATGTGGAAGATGACGATGAGAAACAACAACAAATCTCTCTGCTTTACAAAGTAATCAAGATGCTCCCCAAAATGGAGAGGGCAATTGTTATGATGTATTTGGATGATTTGCCGTACCGAGAAATTGCTGAAACTTTAGGTATTTCTGAAGTCAATGCAAGAGTGAAAATGAACCGTCTGAAGAAAACCCTAAAAGAACTGATGGAAAAACATGCCTGATTTTGATATTGACAGCCTGAAAAAACAATGGCAGGAGCAATCTGTTCCCGATAAATACGATAACAGCGAAATTTTGAAGATGCTGAACAGAAAATCACGGAATTATGTGAAATATATTTTCTGGATTAGTGCTATAGAGTTTTTATTGTTTTTTGTATTGAATATCCTTTACGTTTTTAAGTCGGGAGGTGAAGACAGTTTTATGCATATTATGGAGAAACTCGGTGTGCAGAAAACGACACAGGTTGAAGCAGATTATGCTCATATTTACTTCATCATGAGGATTGTAAGTCTTTTGGTAACCGGGTTTTTCGTGGTGAAATTTTACCTCAATTATAGAAAGATTAATGTGGAAGAAAATCTGAAAAAATTTATTATTCAGATTATGAAATTCAGAAAGACGGTGAGCCTTTTTATTTTAACAAATATTTTGCTGTTGGTATTTTTTATGGCAGTACTTACCATGTTTGTATTGCACACTATTTCTTCGCAAAATCTTGAAATGGATCATCCCACAGTACTTGGATTTTTAGTTGGGCTTGGCGTTTCCACACTAATCAGTGTGTTATTAATTTGGCTTTATTATCGTGTAGTTTACGGTATTATTATGGGAAGATTGGGTAAAAATCTTGATCAACTGAAGGATATTGAACAAAATGCTTAAAAAATGGCATTTTAATTTTTAAAAATTAAAATTTTGTGTTGCAAATCCCTGAAAATAAGGTTCCAATCATAGAAATTCCGCTAAAGAAAAGCGTCAAACTTTTTATGAAGCGTGAAGATCTCATACATCTCGAAATTTCCGGAAACAAATATTGGAAACTTTTTCATAACGTTAATAATTACCTCACAGAAAATATACAAAATCCGCTTCTAATATCCTTTGGTGGTGCTTATTCCAATCACATTGCTGCACTTTCTGCACTTGGGAAAATTAACAATATTAATACTCTTGGCATTATTCGTGGAAATGAACTGGAATACACTTGGAGAGACAATCCAACTCTAAAATTCGCTTTCGAAAACGGAATGCAATTTCGATTTGTAACCCGTGAAGAGTATCGTGATAAAGAATTTCTTTCGGAACAACTTCAAAACGAATTTTCCAATGCTTTAATAATTCCTGAAGGTGGTAGTAATCCATTGGCTATTGAAGGTGTTAAAAATATGTTAAATTCTGATACTCAAGAATTTGATTATCTTTGCAGCGCTGTTGGAACGGGAGGAACAGTTGCCGGAATTTCAAAATTTGCTGAAAGTGACCAAAAAGTTATCGGTTTCAAGGTCGTAAATGATGACTCGTTACAAAGTAAAATTTCTGAACTTTCAGGCAAAGACAATTTTGAGTTGATAGATGCATATGATGGTGGTTACGGCAAAATTTCTGACAACAATATCCGTTTCATTAATAAGTTTAGCATTGAATATGGTGTGCAACTCGAGCCGGTTTACACAGGAAAGATGATGATGAAACTTTTAGAATTGATAGAAGAAGGATACTTTCCCGAAAACAGCAAAATTTTAGCATTTCATACCGGAGGACTTCAAGGAATTGAAGGTGCGAACCAAATGCTAAAAAAGCAAAACCGCAATTTAATTGATAAAACAAACGAGCTTTAGCACGTTTTTAAAAGAATTAATTTCAATTGGCTTTAGCCAAAATTTAATAAATATGAAAAAAATATTTCTTGCTTTTGCACTAATTATTTTATCAGAATTTAATGCCCAAACCTGGAAAACTGAAGATCAGTACATCCAAAAATTTGCGGCTTATGCTGTGGAAGAAATGGAAAAATATCAAATTCCGGCTTCCATTACTTTAGCACAGGGACTTCTTGAAACTGGTGGTGGACAATCTCGCTTGGCACAACAGGGAAACAACCACTTTGGTATTAAGTGTAAAGAAGATTGGACGGGGAAAACCATGTCTCACACAGATGATGCACCTAATGAGTGTTTTCGTGTTTACGACGATCCGAAACAGTCTTATGAAGACCACTCCAAGTTTTTAAGATACCGTAAATATTATCAGAATCTTTTTACCCTAAATATTAAGGATTATAAAGCCTGGTCTCACGGACTTAAGAAAGCAGGTTATGCTACAAATCCTCGTTATGCTTATATTTTAATTGATAAAATTGAAAAGTACAGGTTGTATGAATTTGATAATACCACTTCCAAAGAAGCCTTGTTTACTGTACTGAAACTCTATCCGGATTTAAAGAATGATAAAATTTTTATGGCGCAGGTTGATCAAAGTAAAGTGAAATCTGAACCGGTAACAGTGAAAGTGCCTTATGAACAAACCTCTTACGCCAAGCAACAGCAGAAAGTTGAGAAACTTAAAACAGACGCCGAAATGTTACAGACCGTCTTGGTGAAAAATCATCCAAATGGCAACAGAAAATTTATTATTGTTCCTGCAGATACCGATTTGTCTTTTATCGCAAATAAATTTAAAATTACAGAAAGCCGTTTAATGAAATGGAACGAACTTTCAGGAACAAGACTCCAAAAAAATGATGTGCTTTTCCTTGAATCTAAAGGTTCAGAAGGTAACACAAAAACTTATAACGCCCAAGTTGGGGAAACGATGCACGATATTTCCCAAAAATTCGGTATCAAACTTTCTAAATTATATTCCAAAAACAGAATGTCTTATGGTGAGCAACCAAAAGTAGGACAAAAAATTTATCTGCAGGAGAAAAAACCAAAATCATAGTCACACAAAGAACACTAAGGAAATCACAAAGCACACAATAATTTTATAATTCATTTACTTTAATAAGCCTTGCGCCTTTGTGTTCCAACAACTTTAGTGAACTTTGGGAAAACCATTTGAGAACTTTGTGATATAACTTATAGATTTTCATAAAAACTCAAATCTTAAATTTGATAGAATATTCGTAAATTTGTGAGCGCACCTTTTGGTGCGCTCTTTTTTAATCACATCCGAAGAAAATGATTTTCTAACGATGTCAAAATTCAAATTATTAAATTTTAATTATCAATTATTAATTCCTTTAAAATGTTGTATCAAAGAAGTTCTGCGTTGTTCGATGAAGCCTATAAATATATTCCTGGCGGTGTAAATTCTCCGGTTCGTGCATTCAAATCTGTTGGTGGCGTTCCGATTTTTATGAAATCTGCCAAAGGTGCATACCTTACGGATGCCGATGACAGAAATTATATTGATTATATTAATTCTTGGGGACCTGCAATTTTGGGACATACGCATCCTGAGGTTTTGGAAGCTGTACAAAGGCAAGCAGAAAAAGGTTTTTCTTATGGTACACCAACAGAATTAGAAACTGAAATTGCGAAATTTATTGTACAAAATGTTCCAAATATCGATCAAATTAGGATGGTTTCTTCCGGAACTGAAGCGTGTATGAGCGCAGTTCGTTTGGCAAGAGGTTACACCAAAAGAGATAAAATTATAAAATTTGAGGGCTGTTATCACGGACATTCAGATTCATTTTTAATTAAAGCGGGAAGTGGTGCTGCAACTTTTGGTAACCCAAATTCACCTGGCGTTACTGAGGGAACTGCAAAAGATACTTTGCTTGCAAGATACAATGATTTCGAGCAGGTGCAGGATATTTTCAAGCACAATGAAGGTGAGATTGCTGCGGTAATTATCGAACCGGTTGCAGGAAATATGGGTTGCGTTTTACCTGAAAATAATTTTCTACAAGACTTAAGAAAAATCTGTGACGAGAACGGAACTTTACTCATTTTTGATGAGGTGATGACTGGTTTTCGTTTGGCTTTTGGTGGTGCACAGGAAGTTTTTGATGTGAAAGCTGATTTGGTAACCTACGGAAAAGTTATTGGAGGTGGAATGCCAGTTGGTGCTTTTGCAGGGAGAAACGAAATTATGGATTATTTGGCTCCAAAAGGTGCTGTTTACCAAGCAGGAACATTAAGTGGAAATCCTTTGGCAATGAAGGCGGGTTTAACGACATTGGAGTTGATTAAAAGAAATCAAAACTTCTTCGAAAATATCAATAAAACCACAGAAACTTTAGATTTCGAAATCGGAAAAATCCTAAATGAGAAGGGAATTGCTCACCGTATCAACAGAAAAGGTTCGATGATGAGTGTTTTCTTCCATATTTCTTCAGTTTCTAATTTTGATGAAGCGGCAAATGCCAACCACTCACTTTTCAATAATTTCTTTCACCAACTTTTGGCTAATGGAATCTACCTTCCGCCAAGTGGTTTTGAGACTTGGTTTATTTCTGATGCGATTAAGCAAAATGAAATCGACAGAACTTTGGAAGTGGTAAGAAAATTTGAATATTCTTAATGGAGATAATACTGAAGGACGATTATTACAATATTTAAAAAGATTAAAGGAAGTATCATTTTTTGATACTTCTTTTTTTTGGTGATGAAATAAATCAACCAGATTACAGCTAACAAAATTATACTGTAAATCGCCGGATAAATTTCGAAGGCTTCTGCAAAATTACCTTTTAATAGTTCTAGAAAGGCAGTTTGCGCACCACAACCATAACACTCAATACCCAGATATTTTTTATAAGGACATTTCCACAAAAAATCTTCTACACTCATTTCTTTGCACGTTCATATTGTTCTGGAAATGGACAATCTTTACCCGATTCAAAAGCACCTTGAATAGGAAGATATGGGTTTCTTAAAATCTCACGGGCAACGAAAATTAAATCAGCCTCTTGGTTTTCCAAAATCATTTCGGCTTGTTTGGCGCTGGTAATTAAGCCAACAGCTCCAGTTTTTATTTCGGCTTCTTTTCTAATTTTAGCAGAAAAAGGAACTTGATAACCATTGAAAACTGAAATTTTAGCTCCGTGAATATTTCCTCCGCTTGAAACATCTATTAAATCTACACTTTTAATTTTCAAGATTTTGGAAAGTTCTACACTTTGCTTCAAATCCCAACCGTTTTCAGCATATTCGTCTGCTGAAATTCTTACAAAAAGTGGATGATTCTCATCTAAAACTGAATTGACGGCTTCTACAATTTCAACCAAAAATCGCACTCTGTTTTCAAAACTTCCGCCATATTCGTCAGTTCTGTTATTAGAAAGCGGTGATAGAAATTGGTGAATGAGATAACCATGTGCCGCATGAATTTCCATCACATCAAAGCCTGCGTTTAATGCTCGAATTGCTGCAGTTTTAAAACTTTCAACCAAATTTTTGATCTCCTCAACAGATAATTGATGAGGAATTCTTTCATCGTCTTTATAAGGAATTTCTGAAGGGGCAACAGTTTGCCAGCTATTTTCGTCATTGGTTTGTACGCCGTTCCACGTAGAAGCTTTTCTACCGGCGTGTGCAAGTTGTATCCCAATTTTGCTTTCAGAATGTTGGTGAACGAAATAGACAATTTTTTTGAAAGATTCTGTCTGTTCATCATTCCAGATTCCGGTACATTTATCCGTAATTCTTCCTTCCGGAACTATGCCTGTTGCTTCCACGATCAATAATCCGGTTCCGCCTTGTGCACGGCTACAATAATGCACAAAGTGAAAATCGTTCGGCACACCTTCTTTAGCAGAATACATACACATCGGAGACATTACCCAACGGTTTTTTAGTACAAGATTTCTGAATGTTATGGGTTCGTAAAGCATAGGTTTTTGTTTCAGGTTTCAGGTTTCAATTTTGAGGTTTCAATTTCAAATCTCAAATATTTTATTCAAATTTAATGAAATAAAAATTCAATCTTCGGACTTCGGACTGCTGTTTACCTACTTTTTTTGCTGAAAAGCAAAAAAACCTTAACTTTACTTCCCTTTAAAATTTTCTGATGCAGAAAGAAATAAAAATCGGCTACGATTATTTTCCAAGCGTTGATGAACTGAACGATACCGAAAAAAAACTTTTTGAAACGGCCAAAACTGCGCGTGAAAATGCTTATGCGCCTTATTCTAAATTTTTGGTTGGTTGCGCTTTACTTCTTGAAAATGGAGAAATTATCTCCGGAAACAATCAAGAAAATGCAGCGTATCCTTCCGGAACTTGTGCGGAAAGAGCAACCATTTTCTGGACTTCGGCCAACTTTCCCAACCAAAAAATTATAAAACTTTTCGTTATAGGTGGTCCAAAAGATTTCCCCGAAAAATCAGTTGCTACACCTCCTTGTGGTGCTTGCAGACAAAGCATTTCCGAATATGAAACCAAACAGAACAACGATATCGAAATCTATTTTGCTTCAATGAATGGAGAGGTTTATAAAACCCATTCTGTAAGAGATTTGCTTCCGTTTTCTTTTGATTCGTCATATTTATAAAGCTTCTATATCATTAATTAAACTGGATTTACTTTTTTAGGAGAAACAATGATATTTATCAGTCTCTCACAAAATTTCCTTTATTTACGTATCTTAGCAAAACTTTCAGAAAAGGGAATCGCGTGTAAATCGTGAACTGTCCCCGCAACTGTAAATCACACTTTGTTGGATGACAGATGTCGGAAGTTGTGTGCTACCATTCAATCTTTCAAAATTTATTCATTCAATGCATTAATGTTCTGCAAAGCAATTATTAATTTTAATAATTGATTGAAAAACCACTGAATTCTCGGGAAGGTGCAGAATAGTGAAAGTCAGGAGACCTTGCTGAAAGATGTTTATTAAACGCTTTCGGAGGAAGAGTCGTGATTTTCTGAGATTCAGTTTTCAGCATTTTACCTTTTATTTTTCCGATAAGTTTACTTTAACTTTAATTAATTCATCAAAAAAAATGAAGAAAAAATTGATTATGGTTGGAGCATTACTTGTCGTAAGTGCACCAAGTTTTGCCCAAGAAAAAGAAACCCAAATTGAAGAAGTAACCATCGCTTCAAAAGTGCCGCAACAACTTTACAAAACCGGAAAAAATGTGAAACTCCTCACAGAAAAAGACCTTGAAAAATTTCAAGGTCAAAACCTGAATGAAGTATTACTGCAAGTATCGGGATTTCAGATTACGGGAAATTTTAATAACGATGTTGAACCTAAATCACCAAAAATTAGAGGAGGTAAAATGGCTAACATTCTTGTTTTAATCGATGGGGTTCCGTTGAAAGACGTTACCGGAAACGATTATACAGCCATGGATTTAAGGCTTTTTGCGATTGAAAATGTGGAAAGCATTGAGGTTTTGAATGGTGCTTCTTCTGTGCTTTATGGTTCTAATGCGACTGTTTCGGTAATCAATATTAAAACCAAGAAAAATTCGACCAAGAAAATACAGGGAGAAATTGGGATGAAAGGCGGTTCTTTTGGAACATTTGCGCAAAATGCAGGAGTGAGAGGAAATGTGAACGGTTTTAAATACCAACTTTCTGGCTACAACAAAAAATCGGAAGGTATATCAGCTGCAGAAGGTGAAAATTTTGAAAAAGATGGCTTTGAAAAGCAAAATCTCGCAGCTCTAATAGGTTATGGTGTAGGCCATTTCGACTTTAATATTAATGGTGGATGGAATCACAATTTCTATCATTATGATGCCGGAGCTTTTACTGATGGGAAAAGTCGAGGCAATGACCATCAGTATTATATTGGTGGTAATGCCAATTTCAAATACAACAAAGGTCAGATTACTTTTAATACAAGATATTCGGGTAATGAACGACTTTTACAGGGTTTAAATGCCAATTCTTACCGAGACGAGTACTTCTATGAAGGTAAAAATTTATTTGCTGAAATCTTCAATCATTATAAAGTTTCAGAGTGTTTCAATTTCACGATTGGTTTGCAACACGAGAACCAAAAAATGGGCTCGAAATCTTTACCTTGGGGCGGAACGCAAATGGCAGACGGCTTAAAAATGGCAGATACTGAGATTTCAAATTTAGACGCATTCGCTAATTTCAATGCCAATTACAGAGGATTTAATTTAGATGCAGGAGCGAGATTTACTGATAATTCAAAATTCGGAAATCATTTTGTATACAGTGTAAATCCTTATTATTTATGGGAAATAGAGACGTTTTTTTACAAAGTTGGTTATTCTTACGCAACAGCTTTTATAGCGCCAACACTTTACCAAAGCTACGGAACTTTGCCATACACTTTAGGAAATCCTGATCTGAAACCGGAAACCAACCGAACTCATGAAATCGACCTAAGTGTAGGTAAAAAAGATAGAAGCATAGTTTTTAATGCCAGTTTATTCCAAAGAAATGAGCAAGATGTATTTGCCTATAAAACCAATGCAGATTTCACCGGAAAGTTTATAAATATTGAGAGTAATAAGGTTAAAGGTTTTGAGCTTGGACTTGACTATGCAATGAATGAGCAGTTGAAGCTTGGCGGAAATTTCAGTTTTGTAGAGAAAGAAAAATCAGCAACCATGCTTCGACAACCAAAACAACGCGTGAATTCGTACCTAGAGTATTTGCCATTTAAAACCACAAGAATTGCACTTTCTCATCAGTTTACAAGCAAAAGAAGTGATGCCTATTGGGATAATTCTACGTTTACCGTTAAAAATGTTGAACTTGATAGCTATCATTTATTCAATCTAAATATCAATCAGAAACTCCCATATCATCTGGAAACCTACTTGAATATTGGAAACTTATTCAACAAATCTTATGTTGATGTAGCAGGTTTCACCACAAAACCGAGGAATTTTATGCTTGGTTTAAATTATAAATTTTAAGACCCATAGTTTATTTAATGTTAGAATCCGTTGTGAAGCTTGCTTTGCAGCGGATTTTTTATAAAAAGGGCTTTGGCTGAACTCCGTCTGAAAAAAAATAAGACTGAAAGTAGAAAAATGTTGGTGATTAGAAAAGCGTTTATATTTTCAAGCCTAATTTTTCAGCTTCAGCAATCACGAAATTGCGGGCTTCATCTTTATCATTAGCAATATCGCCTTCCAGAATGGCCTCTTTTACTTTTTCTTTCAGAATTCCAATTTCACGGCCGGGTTTGATATGGAACATTTCCATAATTTCTTCTCCAGAGATAGGCGGTTGGAAATTACGAACTTGGTCTTTCTCTTCAACTTCTTTTATTTTTTGAGCGACGTATTCAAAATTTTTGGTGAATTTTTCCTGTTTTTTATAATTTTTTGTGGTAATGTCGGCTTTGCAGAGCGTAAATAAATCTTCCAGATCTTCACCGGCATCAAAAAGAAGCCGTCTTAAAGCAGAATCTGAAGCATCATCAGTAATTAAAGCGATAGGACGTGACGAGAGCTTTACCATTTTCTGCACGTATTTCAAATCAGTTCCCAAAGGCAATTTTAACCTCTGAAAGAGATTTTTTGCCATTTTAGAACCTAAAAATTCGTGTCCGTGAAACGTCCAGCCCGTTCCTTCAACGAACTTTTTAGTTGGTGCTTTTCCGATGTCGTGTAATAGTGCAGACCAGCGTAGCCAAAGGTTTTCTGTATTTTTTGAGATGTTGTCTACCACTTCAAGCGTATGGTAAAAATTATCTTTATGCGTTTGTCCTTCAACTTCTTCGATGCCTTTTAGTGCGATCAGTTCAGGTAAGATGAATTTTAACAATCCGGTTTCTTCCAAAAGTTTTAATCCTTTACTTGGCGTTTCAGAGAGCATAATTTTGTTAAATTCAACCATAATCCGCTCCATTGAGACAATTTTAATTCTTTCCGCTTCCTTTTTTATGGCTTCTAAAGAATACTCTTCAATATCAAAATTTAAAGTTGAAGCAAAACGAATCGCACGCATCATTCGCAAAGGATCATCGGAGTAAGTTTTTACGGGCTCTAAAGGCGTTCGTAAAATTTTATTCTGTAAATCTTTTCTTCCATTAAAAGGGTCAATCAACTCGCCAAAATTGTCCTGATTTAAGGAAATAGCCATTGCATTAATCGTAAAATCTCTCCGTTTTTGGTCGTCTTCCAATGTTCCATTTTCTACGGCTGGTTTTCGGGAATCTTCGGAATAACTTTCTTTTCGGGCGCCTACAAATTCCAATTCTAAATTGTCGTATTTGAACATCGCTGTTCCGTAGGTTTTGAATACCGAAACTTTTAGTTTTGGGTTTATTTCATTGGCTACGGCTTTTGCGAGTTCTATTCCGTTTTGTTGGGTAACGAAATCAATGTCCGTTGGAACTTTTCGGTTCATCAAAATATCCCGAACATAACCACCAACGATATATACAGACTGATTGTTCCGCGCCGCAACTTCGGAAATAATTTTGAAAAGTTTGAGGTTTTTATTTTGGTTGAGATTGATTTTCATAAAGGGAAGTCCGAAGACAGAAGGCAAATTTTTTGCAAAGATAACCGAAATCTGCAAATTAACCTGCAGTCATCGTTCCTGCTGCAGCGCCGATTATTGCCCAAAAAGCAATCCAAATTGGTTTTCTGTAATTAATATAAAATACTAAAACCTGAGTGATAAATATTTTTTCAAGAAGCGAATTCATCTTTTGTGATTTGATGTTAGCCAAAAATACATAAAATTTAATTAATCTCTAATAACTTTAATTCTGCCATCACTCCAAACACGGATAACGGAAGAGCCAGAATATTCTGAAATTTTTTCCCGGTTTTCTTCTACGGCATAATCAACCAGATTGACGATTTCGGGATTGATATCTGCAAATTTCATCGGAGATTGATCACCACTGAAATTGGCGGAGGTGGAAACGAGAGGTTTATTGAGTTTTGAAATCAGTTTTTTGCAGAGATCGTCTTTTACCAAACGGATGCCGATGCTTCCGTCTTCGGCCAGAATTTCTTTTGGCAGGCCTCTCGGATTGTCATAAACAATCGTCACCGGTTTTTCTGAAAGATCGATGATTTCCCAAGCCATTTCAGGAACCTCTACCAAATCTTGTAATCGTTTTTCGCTTTCCACCAGAATAATCATCGATTTGGTTTTTTCGCGCTTTTTAATTTCAAAAATCTTATTGATGGCGTCAATATTAGTAGCATCGCAACCAATTCCCCAAATAGTATCGGTGGGATATAGGATGGTTCCGCCGGATTTTAATATTTCTAGGGCTTTTTGCATGAATTTAGGTTTGTTAGATACCTTTCTTTAATAATATTTAAATGATGAATATTGTGTCCTACAATCAGTTTTCCAAGGGTTTCAACAGATGTTTCATTATTATTGGCGGTTCCAATTTCAGAGAGTTGTTCAGAATTCAGATTTTCAAAAAACAATTCTGTGGATTTTCTTGTTGTCTTAAATTCCTCAACGAGGCTCGCCATAGTTCGATCATTAGGGTAATAATACTTTGCATAAAGTTCCTCATCCCAACCCGGAAGTGTGGTTTTGTCCTTTCTTGAAAACCGCAAAGCTCTGTAAACAAAGATTCTTTCTGCATCGATGAGATGTTGCAAAAGCTCTTTTAATGACCATTTTCCTTCAGCATAAGCGTAATTTGACTCCTCTTCTGAAAGATGAGTGTAAATTTCCAAAGTCTGCTGTCCTGAATTTTTAATTTCTTCTAACCAATCTGATGAAGGAATTAAATCGAGGTAACGCTGGATGTATTTTTGAGATTCAGTCATATTTTTAAAAACCTTCAAGAATTTTAAATCCTTGAAGGTTTGTATTTAGTTGAAAGCTTTTTCTAAATCAGAAATCAAATCTTCGACATCTTCAATACCTACACTCAAACGAACTAAATCGTCGGTAATGCCAATTTCAGCGCGTTTATCTGCTGGGATGGAAGCGTGCGTCATCAATGCAGGATGGTTTGCCAAAGATTCTACACCGCCCAAACTTTCAGCTAAAGTAAACACTCTTACATTTTCTAGAAATCTGATAGCATCAGCTTTTGCTCCGGTTTTAAACGTAAATGAAACCATCCCACCAAAACCATTCGGCATTTGCATTTTGGCCAAATCGTGTTGAGGATGTGACGAAAGACCAGGGTAAATAACCTCTTTTACTTTCGGGTGATTTTGTAAAAACTCGGCAATTTTCTGTCCGTTTTCAGAATGTCTTTGCATTCTTAAGGCTAAAGTTTTAATTCCCCTTAAAACCAAATAAGAATCGTGAGGACCAAGAATTCCGCCGCTTGCAAATTGTATGAAATGAAGTTTTTCTCCAAGTTCACGATCTTTAGCAATTAGTGCGCCGGCGATAACATCTGAATGTCCACCTAAATACTTGGTTGCTGAATGCATTACAATATCAGCACCTAAATCCAATGGTCTTTGTAGATATGGCGAAGCAAAAGTATTATCCACTGCCACTAAAATATCTTTTTCCTTTACCAAATCGCAAACAGCTTTAATGTCAACCAGTTTCATTAAAGGATTGGTAGGTGTTTCCAGCCAAATAAGTTTGGTATTATCCGTAATTAAATCTTCAATTTTTGAAACATCATCGAAGTTTACGAAGGTGAATTTAAGTTGATATTTCTCGAAAAGACGTGTGAACATACGATACGTTCCACCATATAAATCGTCTACGGCAATCACTTCATCTCCCGGATTTAATAATTTCAGAACGCAGTCAATCGCTGCTAAACCTGAGCCGAAAGCCAAACCTGTTGCGCCATTTTCGATGCTTGCCAAACTGTCTTCCAGAGCTTGTCTTGTTGGATTTGCTGCACGCGAATATTCATATCCGGAATGTACACCCGGAGATTTTTGCGCAAAAGTGGAGGTTAAAAAAACCGGAACATTCACCGAACCTGTTGCTGATTCGTGGTGCTGTCCGCCATGTATTACTTTGGTGTTAAAATTCATTTTTTATAATTTATCAGTTTACCAATGTAACAATTTACCAGTCAATAATTCTATCAAATTGGCATTGTCACATGGTTATATTTTTACATTTTTATTGCTGATTTCACTGCAAATTCTTCAGCCATTTCTTCCATCCAAGCTGCCACATCATCTTCACCGGAAGCGCGACCGTAAGTTTGACCTAAAGATATTAAAATCTGATGGATGAACATTTTCATTTGGTCCAGAGGCATATCTTTGGTCCAAAGGTCAATTCTTAAAGCTTCCATAGTTTTATCATCCCATACGGAAATCATTGTGGCTTTAGTGGGTTGTGCTTCTATTCCGCCGTCTTGTGCATTCCAAGTCATTTTTTCGGGAACATGGTTTTCATCAAGCTCTACATCTATTGTTATTTGGGTTTTTCTCATTATTTTAAATTTATCAATTTATCAATTTAACAATCTACCAATGTATCAATGATTTACATTGTTATTTTCACATTGTTACATTAATTTTTAGGTTTATATTCTGATTGGTTAAATATTTCTGAAGCCTTCATTTTAAGGAAATCCTGAAGTTTAGTTTCGGGATATTTTTCAAAAAATTTCTTACAAATTTGCCATCCTGTGAAAACGCCAATTTGTGGAGAGGATTCATTGTCAATTGCCGTGTAAAATTTAGAAAATGGCGCAGGTGCAATGAAACGTTCATTTAATCTTGGCTCGTCACTGAAGACCAAATTGTTTTCAACAAAAAAATTCCAAACGTTGGCTTCGTTTGCAGTTGCCCATTCGTATTGTTTAGGCGTATAATTGATTTTTAAATGATCTTGAATATTGGGTAGGAATGCGTCCTGAAGTAACATAATTTTCCCATTATATATCAGCAAATCAATAAATTTCTGATAATCTCCATCAACGGGAACGATGTTTTCAGCAATAATTTGTGATACTTTCGGAACGATGTTTTGAGGGTTCATAGAGTTTTGGAAATATTGTTCCATTCCTTTGTAATTAGGGTTGTTTTCACCCATAAATCCTGTAACGTCTATAAAAAGTAAATGATCTTCAGGCTGAAGAAAAATAGGGTCTTTAGCCATTTGCAGTGATGATGAGAACAGGAACACTTTTGGACTCCTAAACTCCGGGAAATAATGTTTTACCCTTGTGAAAAGTTCCTCTAAATCTGATTTTAGCTTTGTTTGATCGATTTTTGTAACGGCTTCCTTGTAAATTTTAATTTCAGCAGTATCTTTCCTTCTTAAATCGAAATCTTTATCAGTAACCGTTCCCTGAAACCAAGGATATTTTTGTTTGAAGGCTTCTGTAGAAATATTTGGATCAAAATATTCTTTTGAAATGTCTGTTATCTGTACGACTTCCATTTTATCTTCAATTTCAGTTTTCCAAAGGTTTTTCGGCTCTTTTTTACAAGAAACTAAAGTGAATGATACCATTAAAAAAATCAGAAAATATCTAAAAAACTTCATATTTTTACATCTGTTTAAAATGTTTACAAAAATAGATAAATAACTTTAAACCTTATACTAGCAACTTGAAACAAAATTATTATGCAAACTGAGAAAATCATCAATCATATTGTAAACTGGCTGAAAGATTATGCTACAAAAGCCAATGTAAAAGGTTATGTTATCGGCGTTTCAGGAGGGGTAGATTCAGGAGTGGTTTCTACGCTTTGTGCTATGACAGGTCTTGATGTTTTGGCTATCGAAATGCCAATCCGTCAGCAAAAAGACCAAGTGTCTCGTGCTTTGGAACATATAGAATTTTTAGAGAATAAATTTCCAAATGTGAAGGGAAAATCCGTTGATCTGAACGAACCTTTTGAGGCACTCTACAAAGTTTTTGATGTAAAAGATGACCTGTTCCCAAATGAAAAATTAGCCTTTGCCAATACCAGAAGTAGATTAAGGATGCTTACACTATATTATTTCGGACAAATTAATGGACTTTTAGTATGTGGTACCGGAAATAAAGTGGAAGATTTCGGCATCGGATTTTATACCAAATACGGTGATGGTGGAGTAGATGTTTCACCCATTGCAGATTTATACAAAACAGAAGTTTATGAACTGGCAAGAACGCTCGATTTACCTGAAAGTATTAAAAATGCGATTCCAACCGATGGACTCTGGGATGTGGATAGAACGGATGAACAACAAATTGGGGCAACCTATCCGGAGTTGGAGAAAATTCAAAAAGAATGGGGAACCAAAACTGAAGTGGATTATACTGGACGTGATTTGGAAGTTTTCAAAATATTCCAAAGGATGAACCGAGCAGCGCAACATAAAATTAATCCAATCCCGGTATGCGATATCCCGGAAGATTGGAGATAATCTATTTTCCAAAGTTTCAGGATTCATTTCCCTTTTTCTCTGTTGAATTTGAATTCTAAACCCGAGACGTTAAACCAGAAATAAAATTATGAATCAGAATAAAACAAAAATTTTCTTTTTCTTTCTCTTCGGTGCACTTGCCGGAATGTTTGTGATGTATCTTATTAGCAACTATAAGATTGAAAAAAAACAAACAGAAACCGCTTATGTAACACCGGCTCAAGAAACCGGAAATGTTAATCGTGGTGAAAATCAATCTAAATCAAACAGTTCATCTGCCAGTTCTTCCGAAATCGATAAACTTACTGATGAAGAAGTGGTGATTGATTATGTGAAGAAAAACGGAAAGTTACCTAATTATTACATAACAAAATCTGAAGCCAGAAATCAGGGTTGGGTTCCTTCACAAGGAAATTTATGTGAGGTTTTACCAGGAAGAGCAATTGGCGGAGATAAATTTTCGAACAGAGAAAAACAACTCCCAAAAGGTGAACAATATTATGAAGCTGACGTTAATTATAACTGCGGAAATCGTAATGCCGATCGAATTGTTTTTACCAAAAATGGAGATGTTTGGCTTACACACGATCATTATAAAAATTTTGATAAACAATAGCAACACTCCATATAATTCAAAGGTTCAATTGATTCAAGGCTGAGCCATTTGTACCGCTTGAAATATTTTAAAATTAAATAAACTATGAAAGAAATATATATAGATTTCACAAACATTGGAGATTATGAAGATTTCTATACAGAATTGAAATCCAAATTAGACTTACCGGAATATTTTGGCAATAATCTGGATGCACTTTTCGATAGTATCACCGGATATGTAGTACTGCCGCTGCATTTAGAATTTGTAAATATGAGTGTAGATCAACTCGAAACTTTTGAAGATTTGCTTGTAACGCTGGAGGATGCCGACGACGAACTCGACGATTTTACATTTACCTATTATCTGGAACAGTACGAAGACGAAGAAGATGCTGAAGAGTAACTTCAAAAATGCTAAAAAAATAAAAACCACCGAATTTCGGTGGTTTTATAATTTGATATGAATTACTGATGAAGAAATAATTATTTTAAAGCTGATAAAAGATCAACTCCATTTACAGTTGCCCAAGCTCCTGGAGTCATAGATACTTTCTTTACAGTGGCATCACTTGTAAATGTAAATGCTGAATTTGGTGTATAAGCATAACCCCAAGTATTTAAGTTGTCTGAATTTACATGGTTTACAGGAGTTACTTTTATTTTTCCTTTGTTTACCTGTTCTGCTTCTGTAGCAGCATCCTGAATGAGTACTGCCCAAGATTTTTTACCATCTGTATCTTTATAACCATCAATGTAAACATTTGAGAAAATACCAGATCCATGTTTCTTGAACTGGATTGCTGAAACTTCTATTGAACCTGCTACTTCTGGTTTTGTTCCTGCAGCTCTTATTAATGTAAGACCATTAACTTTAGGAGCAGTATTGTCAGCATTTCCTGATGATTCTATTTCCATGCCGAAGTTTCCAATGCCTGTTTGGTAAGCGTACCAGTTGCTGTTGAACTGTCCACTCCAAGCATCTTGCCAATCGAAAGAATCGTCATAATTACCATAAGCAACCAAATTTTTTGCACTTACAGTACCTCCGAAAAATTCGTAACCATCATCTGTTCCCATATAAGAAACCAGGTTTTCAAGCGTTGTTCCAGCACCTACAGCATAGAAAGTCATAGAATTGGTTTCAGAAGTTCCGTCTCCAATTTTCTTACCTCCGAATTCTACTCTTACAAATTTCAGGCTTCCGGAATTGTCATTAGGATTATCACCACCATAATACACGTTATTTCCGTCTTCAGATAGTGCTTTGTTTGCTCCGTTTATGGCTTTAAT
The DNA here is from genome assembly GCA_023394415.1 of Bacteroidota bacterium. Taxonomy (GTDB): domain Bacteria; phylum Bacteroidota; class Bacteroidia; order Flavobacteriales; family Weeksellaceae; genus Planobacterium. The sequence goes on along the minus strand of JAEXAR010000034.1, from coordinate 14,433 downwards.
TGGTGCGTTACCATATACAGTAAGTCCACCCCAATCTCCAGGCTTTTTATTGTCAGAAGTAAATACGATAGGTTCAGTTGCTGTACCTTCTGCATAAATTTTACCTCCTTGTAAAACTACTAAGCTGCTTCCTACAGATGTTTTTGCGGTGAATGTTGCACCCGGTTCTATCGTTAGTGATATTCCTTCCGGTACTTTTACCACACCTTCTAAAGTGTAGTTGCCTTTCTTTACTACTGTATTTTGTTTTAAAGTTCCGGCTAATGTTCCTGTTCCGCTTAACACTGCACCTGTTGTAGGATTTGGTGTTGGAGTACCTGCATCAGAATCTTCTCTGATTTCTACTGTACAAGAAGTTACTGCAAATGCTAATGAAAGGGACAATAGCGTCAAAATGTTCTTTTTCATATTACTTAATTAAATTTTATTGTATTAAAATGTATAACCTATAGTAAGGTTAAGGTTAGTTCCTCTTTTGTAGTTGGTGTGTATTAATGTTCTTACATCAACTGGGATATAGCTGTCTTTTCCTAGTTCTAGCTTATAATTACTGTTTAGGATATTTTGTACACCTAGTTTTACGTTCCAGTTTTTTGTAAGTTGAGAGTTATAGATAAAGTCTAACTGATGAAATGGTCTTTCATAAATGTGATCTAAACCTGCAGTACCCACAGTGAATATTTTGGATCCTGAAACATTATACACTAATGAAACGGTATGAGGTAGATTTTGTGAGTTTTTGAACTCATATTTTAAATCGGCATTAACCGTCCAAGGTGATGCTCCCTGTAATTTTCTGTTTCCAAGGTTCCCTGTGAAGTTCAGCGGTTTTTCTTGTGTAAGCTGTTCTGAACTTCTGTCAACATCCGAATACATAAATGTTGCATTAGCTCCTAACGTCCATTGGTTTAGATTTTCAGATAATCTGGATAGGTTCATAATCCCTTCCAACTCAATACCGGCAAGCAAAGCCGTGTTAGCATTAAAGAATGTTATTGCAACACCATTGGAGTTACCGGATGCTGTGTAACCTCTTTCAATAGCATTATCTATTTTTTTAGCAAAGAGATTTACTGAAAAAAGTTCTCTATTGGTAGGGAAAATTTCATATTTCAAGTCCATGTTATAGTTTTCACTGTTTTTCAGACTTTTATTACCAATAATATTTTCATTATCCGGATTGATGTAGGTAATTGGCATATACTCAATCAAGATAGGTCTTGTAATCGTTTTGCTCGCAGCGAATCTAATGTTGGATCTGCCATTCAATTCCTTTTTTAGAGATAATGATGGAAGTATGAAATATTGATTCTTAACCAAATTGTTGAATTTTGTATCACCTTGATCTTTATATCTGGTAATGTTGATGTTATTTTCAACACGTCCACCTAATAAAATATCCCAGGTTTCATTTGGTTTATAATTCAGATTAAGGTAACCTGCATTTACAAATTGATAAAGATTGGTTCTGTACTGGCTCTCATTCGACTCTTCTTTGAAATGAAATGCCCCTTTCATAATAAAGTTGTTATACGTCTGTTGTGGCTTATCAATGTCTACAACAACAGTTCTATAGGCAATATTATCAAGATTTGACGCTATGAAGCGATAAGAATTACTACGGTGATCGAAGAAACCGTTATACCCAACACTAACTTGCCAAGGATAATTATTTCTGTCATTCTTTTCACCTAAATTAATAGAGTATTCTGCTAAGCTAGAGAAGAAATTGTTTCCGTTCACATCAAGATACTGGCGAATGAGGTTGTTACCACCAAAAGTCATTTCTACCTGATTTGGAGTGCCAGTGATGAATCCTTCAGAAATTTTTCGATCCGGTTGCTGAAAATTGTTTTTTACCCAGCTTCCACCAATTTTAAAGAGATGTCTGTCGCCAATCTTCTGTGACGCTAACAATTGGATGTCAAAGAATTTTGAAATATCCATTTGATCCACACGGAAAAATCTTTTACCGGCATCTTGTTCTTTTTGGTCTTTGTAACCTAAAAAATCTGAAATGGTATTGGATGCGTTCTGCAAGAAAACACCGTTCAACGCAACATTAAAACCACCTTGTTTATAACCTAAACCTACTAAAGCTGATGATTCCAATTCATATTCATACTCTTTTCTATGCAGGTCGTTATTCATTTTACCTTCAGTGCCTAAAGAGATGAACTGGTTTTTATCACCTTCAAAAAATTGGTATTTGCTGGCTTGGTTTAAGGACAATAGCATCCCTAGATTTCCGCTCTCACCAATTCTAAATTTTCTTGCAGTGGTAAATCCTAAACCAGTATTAGGCAATGCCTTAATGTTATCAGCATTCCATCCATCTTTAAAAGAGTTTATGGATTCAGCTTGTGTAAAATTGTAATTGGAGGGTATGAAACCATTAATTTGATCCGGTAGCTGTCTGTTTTTAGAATTTAAACCTAAATAACCATCAATAGTGTAAGCATTAGGGTTTACTTTAAAATTCTTTAGAGTAGTTTGCGTATTATAACCGGCACTAAATTCAATTTTTGTGAATTCTTTATCAATAGTTAGGGTTTCAATATCAAAAGTTGCACCCGCAAAATCGGCATAAAGGTTCGAGTTGAAAGTTTTGTAGATATTCAGCTTTCCTACAACATCAGTAGGGAACTGTTTTAGTGCAATAATCTTTTGGAAAGGGTTGTTGGATGGTGTTCCGAGTCCGTTAACAAGTAAAGTGTTGTAACGCTCTTCAAGACCTCTTACAAATAAACCTCTGCCTTCAACAGTAGTGATACCTGTTACTTTGGTTAATCCCTGTTCTACATTGCTGATTCCTTTTCTTGAGATTTCTTCGGCTCCTACAGCCTGTTTTTGTACTGTTGATTTTTTAATTTCCTGTAAAACGGCGGTTTCAGTTTTTTTGCTGGTATTTCCTTTTAGAGTTACACCGTCAATTTTTTTCTCGTTTTTTATGGTGTCATTTACAACTTGTCCGTAAGTGATTGATGTTGAAGCTATCAGGAACAAAGCTGCGACACTTATACGATTAATTTTCATTTCCTTTTATTACTTAATTTATTTCTGTGCAAAGGAAATCATCATTTACACCAGCTTTGGTTTAGTAATCTTTAAATAATTTTTAATTAAAGTTTAAATAAAAACGGGCAATGTTAAATTTATGTAAATATTAATTTTATGCTTAAGAACATCATTTTATTTTAAGTAAATTTGAAAGCTCAAAAGGTAAAAATGAACCCGAAAAAGATTCTTTTAATTGATGACGAGCAAGATATTCTCGAGATTCTATCCTATAATTTAGAGAAAGAAGGTTATCAGGTCTACACAGCAGATAATGGTAATGAAGGTATTGAAAAAGCCAAAGAAATACTGCCAGATCTTATATTATTAGATGTAATGATGCCAGAAAAAGACGGGATAGAGACTTGTCAGGATTTAAGAAAATTAAAGGAACTTCAGAAAACGTTAATCATTTTTCTTTCCGCAAGAGGTGAAGAGTTCTCGCAATTAGCAGGATATCAAGCAGGAGCTAATGATTATGTTGTAAAAGTGATTAAGCCAAAAATTCTTATTTCTAAAATTAATGCTTTATTACAGCTTACCAACCAGGTAGAAGATCGCACCAAAGTTCTGGAAATAGGTGATTTAATCATTGATAAAGACAACTTTAGGGTTACCAAAAATGGACAAATTTTCCTTTTACCCAAAAAAGAATTCGACTTGCTACATCTCTTGGCTTCTAACACACAGAAAGTTTTTAAAAGAGAAGAAATTCTAGAAAAAGTGTGGGGAAATGATGTTATCGTGGGTGAAAGAACCATTGATGTTCACATCCGCAGACTTCGTGAAAAACTGGGTGATACTTCCATACAAACACTTAAAGGTATCGGTTACAAATTAGTTGTGTAACTTTACGGAATGAAGTTTAACAGGCTTTCATTTCTCGCAGCATTTTTAATGACGGTAGCCATTACCGTTATCGTTATTGCATTCGATTATTCCAAAACGTTTGATGTCAGTAAGGTCAATACGGATTTGCTTTTCATCATCAGTGTGTTTCTAATCTTTCTTACCAATTATTTTGGGGTAGATTTTCTTTTCCGTACCTATGGAAGAAGGCAAATTAAGAAAATGGCAGTCGATTTGCCCAAAGATTTTTTTGAAAATTCTGAAAATGTTAGCTTTAAGGAACTTTCGGAAAGGCTGAACCGTAATGTTTCTGAAATTGATATGATTAAAGAGATGGAAGCTTACAGGAAAGAATATATCGGAAACGTATCTCACGAGCTGAAAACACCACTTTTTTCAATACAAGGTTACATCGAGACACTTCGAGACGGAGGGGTAGAAAATCTTAACATCCGTGATAAATATCTGGATCGTATCGGCATTTCTGTTGAACGTTTGCTTAATATTGTGAACGATCTTGATATGATCAACCGTTTCGAATCGGGTGAAATTCAACTCAATTTATCCAAATTCGATATCATTATTATGATTCGAGAAATTTTTGATATGCTTGATTTGGAGTCGCAAAACCGAAACGCTATATTAAGCCTCAATGCATCTGTACCTCAGATATTTGTAAATGCCGACAAACAAAAAATTTCTCAGGTTCTTATTAATTTAATTTCTAATGCTATATATTATGCCAATCGTCAGCAAGCACAGATTGTTGTGAAAACGACTGTTCTTAAGAATAAAGTTTTAGTAGAAGTTTCGGATAATGGTATGGGAATAAAGCCTGAAGCCGTACCAAGAATTTTTGAAAGATTCTTCCGAGTAGAAAGCAGCCGCAGCAGAAGAGAGGGTGGTTCCGGTCTTGGTCTTGCAATCGTAAAACATATTTTGGAGGCACATAACGAAAATATAATGGTAGAAAGCGTCTATCTAGAAGGAACCAAGTTCAGCTTTATGCTCGAGAAGGGATAGAGATAAGGCGAAAAATTTAGCAAAATCTTTTTAAAATAAAAACTTTAAATTTTTTTTTGGCACTTTGCAATTGTTTTATATTTGTAACCGAATCTAAAACACTTTGAACAAAAAAATAAGTCAGTAAAAAGTATGGTTTATAAGATACGTGTAATTTTAGACACCAAAGAAGATATCTTCCGCGATATCGAGATTAAGGAAAAGCAAACACTTTGGAACCTTCATTTAGGGATTAAAAGTGCGTTCAGCCTTCAGGGAGATGAACTTTCTGCGTTCAACCTTCTAGAAGATGATGGTACAATTATAAAAAGTGTTCCTTTGGAGGATATGAGTGATGAAGGAGATGGCGAAATTATGTCGGATGTGTACATCAGCGAAGCCTTCGAAAAAGTAGGAGACAAAGCGCAGTTTCAGTATGGATTGCTCGATTTATGGGAGTTTTTCTGTGAATTGATTGAAGTGATGGATGAAAAGCCTGCCGTTAATTATCCTATCACGGTGTACCGTTTCGGAAACGTTCCTCTGAAAGCGCCGGGAAAAAATGGCGGTGCCAAAAGTAAAAAAACTATAATGCCTCTGATGGATGATGAGGACGGATTTGGTTTCGATGATGATTTCGAAAGCGGTGATTTTTCGGATGAAGATGAAACCTTTGATGATGAGGAAACTGAAGACTATGCAGATGATGTGTTTGAAGAAGATGATGAAGCATAAAACGATTTATCTCAATATACAAGCCCTGAATTTCAGGGCTTTTTTTTATTTTACTTTTAAACTCAATTCATTAAATTTGTGAAAATTATCTGTTATGAAAAAGATTATTCTATTAGCAATATTGGGACTGGGAATCCTGTCCTGTACCACACAAAAAACAACCACTAAAACTATGGAACAGCCAAGCGAATGGAAGCGTACCACCAACATTTACGAAGTAAATGTTAGGCAATACACACCGGAAGGAACCTTCCGTGCTTTTGAAAAACATATGCCAAGACTTAAAGAAATGGGTGTGAAAACCCTTTGGTTTATGCCAATAACACCAATTGCTCAGAAAGGTAAAAAAGGAACCATGGGAAGTCCATATGCAGCAGCAGATTACACTTCTATTAATCCTGAATTCGGAACCATGGAAGATTTCAAACATATGGTGAATGAGGCTCATAAAATGGGCTTTAAGGTGATTATCGACTGGGTTGCCAATCACACAGGCTGGGATCATATGTGGACGAAAACCAATCCGGATTTTTACCTTAAAGATCCTAAAACCAATGATTTCCAGATTGCTTCGGGAATGGATGATATCATCGAGCTCGATTACAAAAATCCTGCGATGCGAAAAGCAATGATTGAAGCGATGAAATTTTGGGTTCGCGAAGCGAATGTAGATGGTTTCCGTTGTGATCTTGCTGCTTGGGTTGAAGTAGATTTTTGGCAGGAAGCACGTCCACAAGTAGATGCTGTAAAACCATTGTTTTGGTTAGGAGAGTTTGATGAGCTTGAAAATCCCGATTATGGGAAAGTTTTCGATGCTAGCTATATTTGGAGCTGGATGCACAAAACAAGAGAATTTAATGAGAAAAACCTTCCGCTTTCTGATTTAAAGAATCTTTTACAGAAATACTCCAACATTGGCGATAATTCAATGAGAGCTTGGTTTACCAGCAACCACGACGAAAATACTTGGAACGGTACCGAATATGAAAAATATGGTGTTTTTGCAAAACCTCTTGCCGTTTTCTCAATTACTTGGAATGGTGTTCCTTTGCTTTATAACGGACAAGAATTGCCACTGAAAACAAAACGTTTGGAGTTTTTCGAAAAAGATCCTATTCCGTGGGGAACGCAAAAACCTGAACTTCACAATTTCTACAAAACTTTATTGAATCTTAAATCTTCTAACCCGGCTTTAAGAGGTGGAGATCCTGATGTAACAACCTATTGGCTTAACACTACTGCCAATGATAAAGTGTTTGCGTATGTTCGTAAAAATGGTAATTATGAAGTACTTACTGTTTTGAATATGTCTAAAAATCCAGTGCAATTCACCATTAAAGATGAACATTTAAAGGGGAGTTTTAAAGACGTTTTCACGGGAAATAAAAGAGATTTCAATCAGGATAAAGGTTTTAATCTTCCGGTTTCTGGTTTCGCAGTTTTTGAGAAGTAAATAGTAGCAAAAATAAATTAACAACTTACTCAATCCTTCAAGGATTTAAAATCCTTGAAGGATTTTTTAAAATGGATAAATCCGAAATTCTAAAAACTGTTTCCAATAAAATTTCTGAAAAAATTCAGAAATTAGAGCAACTTATTGCAGAAACACGTGCTTCAAACAACGATACTAAAAGTTCAATGGGTGACAAATATGAAACCGGACGTGAAATGCTGCAACAGGAAATCAACCATCTCCAAAGACAGCTGAACGAAGCCTTAAACCAGCAAAATTCCATTCAAAAATTAAATGATTCTGAAAATTTAAGTGCAGATTTTGGTGCTTTGGTGCAAACTTCAAATGGGTGGTTTTACATCGCAACTTCTGTTGGAGAAATAAAACTCGAAAACAGAAAAATCATCACTATTTCTCCGGAATCGCCTTTAGCAAAAGCTATGAACGGAAAGAAATCTGGCGAAACTTTCATTGTGAATAACTTATCACAAACCATCCAAAATATTTGGTAAAATTTGCCTTATTTTGTAAATCATTATGTTACTCTTAGCTTGTTAAAGAGTCTCAAATTATTTATAAAATGCAAAATTACCTTGATCTTTTACAGCACATTTTAGACAACGGAACCGATAAAACTGATAGAACGGGAACGGGAACAAGAAGTGTTTTCGGGTATCAATTAAGATACGATTTATCGAAAGGTTTTCCTTTAGTAACCACCAAAAAAGTGCATTTAAAATCGATTATTTATGAGCTGCTTTGGTTTCTAAAAGGGGATACCAACATCCAATATCTTACTGATAATGGCGTAAGTATTTGGAACGAATGGGCAGATCAAAACGGAAATCTTGGTCCTGTATATGGTGCGCAATGGAGAAGCTGGGAAGGGAAAGACGGAAAAATTGTTGATCAGATTGTTGAGGTAATCGACCAGATTAAAAAAAATCCAGATTCCAGAAGACTTATTGTTTCTGCTTGGAACGCAGCCGAAATTCCCAATATGGCTTTAGCACCTTGTCATGCCTTATTTCAGTTTTATGTGGCAAACGGAAAACTCTCCCTGCAACTCTATCAAAGAAGTGCCGATGTTTTCCTTGGTGTTCCTTTCAACATTGCCAGTTATGCTTTGCTTTGTATGATGGTAGCGCAGGTTTGCGATCTTGAAGTAGGAGATTATGTGCATACTTTTGGTGATGTTCACATTTACAACAATCATTTTGAGCAGGTTAATAAGCAGCTTTCACGTGAACCAAGAGAACTTCCAACGATGAAGCTGAACCCGGAGATTAAGAACATTTTCGATTTTGAGTATGAAGATTTTAGTTTAGAAAATTACGATCCACATCCGGGAATTAAAGCACCTGTTGCAGTATAATAAAATGATGAGGGCAAAAGCTCTCATTTTTTGTAACTTTTGTACTTATTTTTTCACTTATTATTTATGAAACATTTAAAAATAAATCTTGAAGACAAGGCTGATGCAGAACGCCTGAAAAGTTTGCTTCTTGAAATAAAAGGTATAAAATCAATAGAAATTATTGACGAAGAACATCCTGAAAGCGAACTGAAAAAGGCCTTCAATAAAAGTAAAGAACAATTAAAAAAAGGTGAATATGAAAATATTGTAAACGATATTTTTGACATTTTAATCAATCCGAAATCTAAATAGACAACTTATAAATAACGACAAAGTTTATATGAAAAAAGTAATTCTAAGCATTTCTCTTTTAGGTATTTTCTTTACGGGAAATGTATTTGCCCAAACCGAAACCTCTGGCAGAAAAGACGTTTACAGAGCAACGCATACCAAATGGACGGAACTGAAACACACCAAACTTAAGGTAAAATTCGATTACGAAAAAGAACAAATGGCAGGTGAAGAATGGTTAACAGCGTCGCCTTATTTCTATCCTTCAGATTCTTTAGTTTTAAATGCGAAAGCCATGCTGATTCACGAAGTGGCTTTGGATAAAAACGGCGCAAAATCACCCCTTAAATACGATTATAAAGACGATATACTAAAGATTAATCTTGATAAAACCTACAACAGAAATCAAGATTATACCGTTTATATCAAATACACAGCACGACCAAACGAAGTAATGCAAGAGGGAAGTGCTGCAATAAGTGATGCCAAAGGTCTTTATTTTATCAATGCGCAGGGAAAAGAAGCTGATAAGCCTACGCAAATCTGGACGCAAGGTGAAACTGAATCTTCATCAGCTTGGTTTCCTACCATTGATAAGCCTAACCAAAAAACAACACAGGAAATTTATATGACGGTTCCTGATAAGTATGTTACACTTTCCAACGGAGAATTGAAAACCTCAACCAAAGAAAGTGGCGGTTTAAGAACAGATTATTGGGTAATGAACAAAAAGCACGCCCCATATCTTTTCTTTATGGGAGTTGGTGATTATGCGATTGTAAAAGATAAATGGAGAAATATCCCTGTGGATTATTATGTTGAGAAAGAATATGAGCCGTACGCCAAACAGATTTTTGGTAATACACCGGAAATGATTGAGTTCTTCTCCAAAACTCTAAAATATGATTATCCTTGGAATAAATATGCGCAAATAACAGCGCGTGATTATGTTTCCGGAGCGATGGAAAATACTACAGCAGTTATACATGCAGAAGATGCACAGCAAAAACCGGAAGATTTAGCCGATCATAATGGTTGGGAAGACACCATTGCTCACGAGCTCTTTCACCACTGGTTTGGAGATTTGGTAACGACTGAAAGTTGGAGCAATCTTACGGTAAACGAATCGTTTGCCAACTATTCCGAATACCTTTGGAACGAATATAAATATGGAAAAGATTATGCTGATTATACGCTGAAAAAAGCAGTAGATGGTTATATGATGGATCCTTCAAACATTTCAAAAGATTTGGTTAGGTTCAATTATCATTCGAGAGAGGATATGTTTGATGGGGTTTCCTATAACAAAGGCGGTTCTATCCTTCATATGTTGAGGAAGTATTTGGGAGACGACGCATTTTATTCAGGTTTAAACGATTATCTGAAAACTAACGAATACGGAACAGGAGAGGCACAGCAATTAAGACTTTCACTGGAAAAAATTACGGGCAAAGATTTAAATTGGTTCTTCAATCAATGGTATTATGGAAGCGGACATCCGAAATTGAGCTATACCTACAGTTTTGAGCCGATAAAAAAAGAAGTAACGGTTTCGGTAAATCAAAATCAGAGCGGTGAGTATTTCCAGTTTCCGCTGGCAATAGATATTTATGAAAACGGAAAACCATCACGCAAAAATGTTTGGGTGAATGCGAAAAGCAAAACCGATTTCAGATTTCCGGCAACCAAAAATCCGGAATTGGTCAATATCAATGCAGATGGCGTGATTTTGAGTGAAATTACCGAGAATAAAACACCGGAACAATACCTGATGCAGTATCAGAACTCGAAGGAGTTTTTAAGCAAATGGAGAGCTATAGAAGATGCCTCAAAAAATGCTTTAACCAACGAAAATTCTTTGAAAACTTTGGTTGCAGCCCTTAAAGATACCAATTATCCTGTTCGCGTTGAAGCATTGAAAGGTCTGGACTTGTCAAAAGCCAATCAATCAAAACTGGCATTGGCAGAAGTTGAAAAACTGGCAACTAATGATCCTAAAACTTTAGTGAAGGCAGCAGCAATAACAGCGTTGGCAAAAACGAAAGACAAAAAATATTTGCCTTTATACGAGAAAAGTGTTTCAGCATTATCAAATTCTGTAAAAGGCGCTTCACTTGCTGCTATTGCTTCGCTTGATCCTTCAAGAGTTGTCGCTTTAGCCGATAAAATTAATCTTGAAAGTGCAGGGGAAGATTTAATCAATACTTTGCTGCCAATTATAGTTGAGAATAAAATTGAAAAACATATGCCTGCAATTGGACAGGTTGTAGCATTTTACCCTTTTATCAAATTTCAGGATCCCAAACTTGGCGACACTGCGGAGAAAGGCTATAACTGGATTATGAGTTCTGATAACTTGAAGGCAACTGAACAAGTCACCAAAATGTTCAGACTCGTTAAAGGCCAGATTGATAACAATCCTCAGGCTAAAATGATGCTGGTGCAGATTATGAAAGACGGTCTTGCTAAAAAGATGCAGGTGCTTAAAGCCAATCCTCAAAGTAAAACCATCAATCAGCAAATTGATTTGCTTAATAAGGCAATTGAAAATTATAAATAGACTTATAAATATCTTTTATAAACTTTGACAGAAATGTCAAAGTTTTTTTTTGAAGGATTAATTAAAATTTATTCGGTTCTAGATGTTTTTTAGGCTCGTTAAAAAATTGTAAGCGGATTTAGTGAAAACTCTCTCGCTCTTAAAAAGAGTAAACACTTTTCTGTTTTAAAATTTTTAGCAAATGTTTTTCAAAAATTGATATTTTTTATCAAAGTTTTTTTAGAATAATCTAATCACTTAATGCAATATAGCAAGTTTTTTTCTAAATTCGTATTAAAATTAATGAATTATGAGTTTTGGTATTGAAGCAGTAAGTTATCATGTTCCGTCCTTGTATTTGGAAATCAAAGATTTAGCAGAAAAACGAAATATAGAACCTGCAAAGCTTGAGAAAGGCTTGGGATTGCATAAGATGGCATTTCCTGATGTGCATGAAGATGCAGCAACCTTTGCAGCTGAAGCCCTGCTAAAACTGATTAATGATTATAATCTCAATCCATCAGAAATAGCAAGAATTTATCTCGGTACCGAAAGTGCTTTGGATGCTGCAAAACCCACCGCAACTTATGCGATGCAAATGGTAGAAACTGCCTTGGAACAACAATACGGAACGCGCTGCTTCAAAAATTGTGATGTGGTAGATATGACGTTTGCGTGTGTTGGTGCAGTAGATGCACTACAAAATTGTCTTGATTATTGCCGTGCAAATCAAGGGAGAAAAGCAGTGGTAATTGCATCAGATTATGCAAAATACGAGCTTGAAAGCACGGGAGAATATACACAAGGTGGTGGAGCTGTTGCAGTTTTAGTGTCCAATAACCCAAAACTTATGGAAATTGAGAACGTTTTTGGTGTCGCTACGGAAAGTGTTTTCGATTTTTTCAAACCTAGAAGAACCGCCCATAAATCCGAACTATCTTCGGCAACAGCCAATATGCCTGATAAATTGGAAATTTTTACAGACGAACCGGTTTTCGATGGGCAATATTCTAACCAATGTTATCAGGATAGAATTCGTGAGGCTTATGAACATTATAAACTGCTTACCAACCAATGCAAACCTTATGAAGAATGGCGCTATCTCATTTTCCATTTGCCATATGCCTTTCATGGGAAAAGAGTTTTCACCGAGCTGTTTAGTTTAGAAAACCATCTTCCATATTCAACCTCCGATGAACAGAAAGCGGTTGCAAAATCCGAAGAGTATCTGAAATTTATTGGTGAAAAGATTGAACCATCACAGCGTGCCTCTTCAGAAATAGGAAATATGTACACGGCTTCTATTTTTATGGCTCTGCTGTCGGCATTGCAGGTGAGTTATGACAGTGGTGAAGATTTAGCGCACCAAAAAATTGGTTTCCTGGCTTATGGAAGCGGATCTAAAGCCAAAGTTTTTTCCGGAAAAATAAGCGAATACTGGAAGGAAGTCGTAGAAAAATGGAATATTTTTGACAATCTGAATAACCGAAAACCAATTGATTTTGATACTTACGAAAAACTTCACCGTAAACAGCTTACAGAATCTGTAAATCCGAATTATAAAGGCTTTGGGCTTAAGAATGTTGAACAACAAAATCCTGTTTCAATTGGCGCTAGGTTTTATGATTATAAATAAAAAACGGATTTTAAATCCGTTTTTTTATAAATAGAGTCTTTAACTTTTGCAAATACTATGTTGTCTGTCGTCTCTTTTCATAAATAGTCAAGTTGTGAAGTATCAGAATCATCATTTACTGTTATATTTAAAATTAGTTTTTCTAAATCTTTATAGCCATTTACTAACTTCCAATTTTTTACAGAATAAAAAGAGGATGCAAGCATTGATTTGTAAAAACTACTCATTTTTAAATCGTTTGGTGTCTCTCTTAGAATTCTATTTATCAGATTTTCGGCTAATTGTATATTTCCATATTGTATTGCTATTCCAATTGCAAAAACACTATTATTTATTAGACCGAAATAATTATCCTTTTCTAATGCAATATCAGCATTAGTTTTATACATTATTAGTAATGATGTTTCAGTATGAGAAACTAAATAATTATGCTTCTGTTCCGATTCTTCAATTTTTTTCTTGAAATCAAATAAGACATAAATATTCCATCCAATCAAAACAGTAACAAGTAATGAAAGTATACCAATCAAAACTCCCATCCATTCAAAAGAAATTGGCTCAAGTCTAATCCAACATAAAAATATAGTTAATAGTGAAATTGCAATCGCAATATAATTAGTTAAATTTTTTTTCATTGACCTATACAGAAATTGCTTTTATAAAATTAAAAATCATCTTTTACATTAACTGTTTTATCAATGTCTTTATATAATTCATCAATTAGGTCGTCGGTCATTTTAATTATTGATTTAACTTTTGAAATATCTGTTTCAATTTCTTCAATTTTTTCATTTTGTCTTTCAATATCTCTTTTTTTTGTTAGTCCGCTCAATTTTGATTTTTCAGCTGTTAAATCAGATTCTAATTTTGGAAGTAATTCTGTTAATTTAGAATATTGCCATTCTGTAACATTTTTCATTTTCTCACTGATTCTTTTTGCGCTTTCTAAATCTTTAAGCACAATTTTTGCAACAGAAGAACTCATTCCATAACTAAAATCTTTAGGACTAACTACGATTACAGGATCTGAAGTCGAAAGTCTGTATTTATTTTCTCTTAAATCTGCTTTTAATGTCATACTTGTAGCGAAATTTAGAAAGGCTCCACTATTAAATGCAGACAAACTTGTCAATATTTGTCCATTTTCTGAATCCTTGCTCAATATTTCTTTATTCTTTATAAAAACTTGGTTCTGTGAGGACCAACTTAAAAAATTGGCAAATTCCTGCTTTTGCGAAATCTTTGTTTCAAAAATTTTTTCAAAACTTTGTGCATTAATTGTAACTCCAAGTAAGAATAAAAAAGGTAATAAATGTTTCATTTTAATGTTTTAATTTGTTGTTGCTCTATGTTTTGCGAATGGTTTTAATGGGCGGATTCAAATTTCTAACGCAACGGTTAGATTTAATAAAAGTAGGATAAATTTTGAAATTTTGGAATAAAATATGGATAACTTTTTCAGCCTTTTTGGGCAAAAAGTTACCCACATTTTATTTTCGATGACAACAGCGTTT
>JAEXAR010000014.1 GCA_023394415.1 Bacteroidota bacterium | reverse complement strand
CCTTCCCTAATGCGTCTGAACCGATGTTTCCTTTTTGGTATCTTCTTACTGCTCTTATTTTGAATTCTAACGAATATTTGCTTTTTCCCATAAAAAATGCCCCTAAAAAGTGTCTAACTTTTTAGGGGCAGTCTAATTTCAGCCGTTTTTTATAATTGTACTTTAATTTTAAATTTAGAGTCCATTTTCATTTTAATCTGGTCAGCAGTGACATAATTTCCCTGTATCTCTACTATCAAAGAATTTTGGTTAGTCTTAAAATAATCAAGCATCTCTGCATCGGTGGATGTGAAGGTTATTAATGTTGGATTGTTGTTGTCATAAGCAGTTGCAATCAATTTTTCTGGAAGGTTTGGAGCTTTAATGTATATTCTTGCATTTTTAATAGCATCAAGCTTATTACCAAGTTGTGAACTCTCAAAAGTAACGCTTAATGAGCTCATTTTTACCGATTTTAGGTTGCTGATAGAGTAGTTAGCGTTTTGGCTTTTAATCTGCGCATCCAAATCGATATTCATAGGAATTTCAGGTGTTTTGGTATAAGAAGTTGTACTTACAGAAGCAAACGGAACCTGCATCGACGTAGAAAACGGAACTTCAAAAGGAGGCAAAACATCCAAAACAGCATTGGCAATATCTCGACAACTGGTTAAGAATAATGACACTATTAAAGCCATTACTAAAGATAATCTTTTCATAATTTTAAATTTTAATGTTTATTAGTTAGCATTTTTTGTTCCAAAAAGAGGGAAGTTTTACAATCTTAATCATATTAACTTGACTTTCCCTTTTTCACATCGTATCTTTGCGGACTTTTAAAATTTTAATAAAATCCGTAAATTTTATGAAAACATCTGATTTCAATTTCAATTTGCCAGAGGAACTTTTGGCAGAACACCCTTCAGAACACAGAGACGAAGCAAGATTAATGGTTCTTGACCGCAAAACAGAAACCATTGAACATAAACTTTTTAAAGATGTGGTTGATTATTTCGATGAAGGTGACCTTTTCATTATGAACAATACCAAAGTTTTCCCGGCAAGACTTTATGGTAACAAAGAAAAAACCGGGGCTAAAATCGAGGTTTTCCTATTAAGAGAGCTCGATCGAGAAACCAGAGTTTGGGACGTATTGGTAGATCCGGCTAGAAAAATAAGAATTGGTAACAAATTATTCTTTACTGAAGACGAATCTTTGGTAGCAGAAGTAATTGATAACACTACCTCCAGAGGAAGAACATTAAGATTTCTTTATGATGGCACTTATGAAGAATTTCGTGCAAAACTGAAAGAATTGGGCGAAACTCCGCTTCCAAAATACATCAAAAGAGCAGTAGAGCCGGAAGATGCAGAGCGTTACCAAACCATTTACGCCAAACACGAAGGTGCTGTTGCAGCGCCTACTGCAGGTTTACACTTCTCAAGACACCTGATGAAACGCCTTGAAATTAAAGGAATTGATTTTGCTGAAGTGACACTTCACGTTGGTTTGGGTACTTTTAACCCGATTGAAGTGGAAGACCTTTCAAAGCACAAAATGGAATCGGAAGAAGCCATTATTGACCAAAAAAATGCCGATATCATCAATAAAGCAGTGGAAGAAAACCGCAGAATTTGCGCTGTAGGTACCACTACCATGAGAGCTTTGGAAACATCAGTGTCTTCAAACAAAAAAATAGGTCCTTATCACGGTTGGACAAATAAATTCATTTATCCGCCACACGATTTTGGTGTTGCCAATGCAATGATTACCAATTTCCACACGCCAAAATCAACCTTAATAATGATGATTGCTGCGTTTGCCGGTAAGGATTTTGTAATGAGGGCTTACGAAGAAGCCATTAAAGAGAAATATAAATTCTATTCTTACGGAGATGCGATGCTGATCTTGTAATAGTTATCGGTTATCAGTTATCAGTTGTCGTTTAATAGACTTTCCGATAACTGATAACCAACAACTTGCAGCTAATGAAGGACATCAGAACTTTATCACTAGAACAACTTACCGATTACTTCAAAGAAATCGGCGAAAAACCTTTTCGTGCCAAACAAGTTTACGATTGGATTTGGAGTAAAAATCTTCATTCTATTGATGAAATGACGAATCTTTCGAAAGATCTTAGAGAAAAACTCTCCAAAGAGTTTGAAATCAATCCTGTATCTGTAGACCAACTGCAAAAATCCAAAGACGGAACGATTAAAAACGGTGTAAAGCTTCACGATGGTCTTTTGGTAGAATCGGTTTTAATACCTACAGAAACCAGAACAACGGCCTGTGTTTCTTCTCAAGTTGGTTGTTCTTTAAACTGTGAGTTTTGTGCGACGGCAAGGTTGAAAAGAATGCGAAATCTTGAAGTTGCAGAAATTGTAGACCAGGTTGCACTTATTGATCGACAAAGTAAACTGTATTTTGACAGGACTCTCTCAAATATTGTATTTATGGGAATGGGAGAGCCCATGATGAATTACAAAAACGTGGTTGAAGCCATCAAAAAAATTACAAAACCGGAAGGTTTAGGAATGTCGCCGAGAAGAATTACTGTTTCTACATCCGGAATTCCGAAAATGATAAAAATGTTGGCGGATGAGGATTTGAAGGTAAAATTAGCCTTGTCTTTACATTCAGCAATAGAGAAAACCCGAAACGAAATCATGCCGTTTTCTTCCAAATTTCCTTTAACCGAAATTATGGATGCACTACAATACTGGTATCAGAAAACCGGAAATGTTATCACTTTTGAATATTGTGTTTGGGGCGGAATTAATGATAATGATGAACATATCAAAGCCTTAATTAAATATTGTAAAAAGGTACCTTCTAAAGTTAATCTTATACAATACAATCCTATTGGTGAAGGTAAGTTTGATCACAGGAGTATTGAAGCCGAAGAACGTTATGTTCGTGAACTCACAAAAGCCGGAATTACCGTCATGGTTAGAAGAAGTAGAGGCGGAGATATTGATGCAGCTTGTGGACAATTGGCCAATAAAACAGCAGAGTAACCTAACAATTACATCCTTACTATTTTAAAAAAGAAACCCTGATGAAAAAAGTCTTTTTTATTTTGTCTTTTTTGGTGGTTCTAAATATATCAGCACAACAAAATTATGAATGGCTGAAAATAAAAAAATATAAAATCGCAACCCTTTCCGATGAACTAAAAGAAACTTCCGGACTAAACTTTTTGAATGGAAAACTTTACACATTCAATGACGGAGGCAATACATCAGAACTTTTTGAAATTGATAAAACGACAGGTAGAATCGTTAATAAGATCAGCACAGGGTTAAAGAATTTTGATTGGGAAGCTTTAACTTCAGATGAAGGGAATTTTTATATTGGTGATTTTGGTAATAATTGGGGAACAAGAAAAGACTTGAAAGTTTATATTATACCTTCTGAAAGCGCAATTAATAATCAAATCCGGTATAATGTTTCCGATATTTCTACAATTAATTTTCAATATCCTGAACAAACTGAATTCATCAAAAAACCTCGAAATAATAATTGGGATGCGGAAAGTATGATATTCAAAAATGGGAATCTTCATATTTTCACTAAAGAATGGAAATCTTTTCAAACCAATCATTATAAATTAATTCCAACAGCTTCTGATGAAATTCAAGGTGCAGAAAAACTGGAAACTTACAATCTCGGTTATCTTGCAACAGATGCTTCATACTATAACCATAAACTTTACATCATCGGTTATACCAAAAAAATGGAAGTTTATCTCACAATTTTTAATGAGGATGAAAACGGATTGTTTTTCAATAAGAAACCAAGTAGATATTATCTCGGACAAACCTCGAAACTCAGTCAGATTGAAGGAATTGCGGTAAACGAAGACGGAATTTATATTTCGGGAGAGGAATTTAAGTATAAAATCTTCAAGGCAAAACCTTCTTTTTACTTTATTCCAAAAGAAAAACTGCCATTTGTATTTCCTTAAAAAGACCTTGCTTTACTATAAATCAATTATATTTGTAGAATAATACCAATCATCAAACATCATTTGTTAACCTGTGGCAAACATTGTAGAAGAAATTAAAAAGCCGATAGCAGAAGAAATGAAACTTTTCGAACGAAAGTTTTATGAATCGATGCAGAGTAATGTTCCGCTTCTGGATAAGGTGACGCGCTTTATTGTAACTACAAAAGGTAAGCAGATGCGCCCAATGTTTGTATTTCTTTGTGCTAAATTGATTGGGGATGTGAATGAAAAAACCTTTCGTGGCGCTTCAATGATTGAGTTGATACATACTGCTACTTTGGTACATGATGATGTGGTGGATGAAAGTTTCAAACGCCGTAATTTCTTCTCCATTAATGCGCTCTGGAAAAATAAAATTGCAGTTTTAGTAGGGGATTATTTGCTTTCAAAGTCCGTATTACTTTCCACGGATCATAAAGATTTCGATCTACTTGCCGTAATTTCCAGAACCATCAGAGAAATGTCAGAAGGTGAATTGCTTCAACTTGAAAAAGCCAGAAAACTGGATATTACGGAAGATGTTTATTACGAGATCATCCGTCAAAAAACCGCTACTTTAATTGCGGCTTGCTGTGAAGTAGGTGTGCTTTCAAACAATGCCGATGAAACTTTAGCTAAAAAAATGCAGGATTTTGGCACATTTACAGGAATGGCCTTTCAAATTAAAGATGATTTATTCGATTATTTAAGCTCGAATGTCATCGGAAAACCCGTAGGCATTGATATTAAGGAGCAAAAAATGACGCTTCCATTGATTCATACTTTGAAAACGGCTCAACAAGAAGATCGTAAATACCACTTCAACACCATAAAACGTTACAACAATAACCCTAAACGTGTGAAAGAGCTGATTGAATTTGTAAAGAGTTCCGGCGGTTTGGATTATGCTGTAGGTGTTATGAAAGAATTCCAGATGAAAGCAAAAAACATATTGAACGATTTTCCTGATTCTGAAGCTAAAACATCACTTAATCTTATGCTGGATTATGTGATTGAGCGGAAGTTTTAAGATTTTCCCCATAATGTTATTGGTCAAATGTCAAATTATTATCTTTGTGAAAATCTAATAATAATTTATGCAGACAACTTATATAGAAACTCAAGAAATCTCTTTTCAGGACTTTAAAAATTCTGTACTGCAAGATTACAGACTTGGAAGAATTTCTCGTGAGATGTCATATCTTGGAAGGAGAGAAGTATTAACCGGAAAAGCTAAATTCGGAATTTTTGGTGATGGTAAAGAACTTCCGCAGTTGGCAATGGCCAAAGTATTCAGAGAAGGTGATTGGCGTTCAGGATATTATAGGGATCAAACATTTGCATTAGCAATAGATGCTTTGTCTATTGAAAGTTTTTTTGCACAGCTTTATGCAGATACCAGCGTAGAACGTGAACCTGCATCAGGTGGAAGACAAATGAATGGTCACTATGCAACAAGAACTATAAATGCTGATGGAACTTGGAAAGATTTAACCAAAATTAAAAATATATCCTCTGATATTTCACCAACAGCAGGACAAATGCCGAGACTCCTTGGTTTGGCACTCGCTTCTAAAGTTTTTAAAGAAGTAAAATTTGAAGGTTCAGAAAAATTTTCAAAGAATGGTAACGAAGTGGCTTTTGGAACAATTGGTGATGCTTCTACTGCAGAAGGACATTTTTGGGAAGCATTAAATGCAGCCTGTGCATTACAGGTACCAATGATAGTTTCTATATGGGATGATGGTTATGGTATTTCTGTTCCTACACAAAATCAAAGAGCCAAAGCTGATATTGCTGAAATGCTTTCAGGTTTTCAAAGAAAAGAAGGGGAAAACCAAGGTTGTGAAATCATTCAAGTGAAAGCGTGGGATTATCCTGCATTACTTAATGCTTATGCAAAAGCAGAACATTTTGCCAGAACTGAAAGTGTACCTGTAGTTATTCACGTTATTGAGGTAACTCAACCACAGGGACATTCCACTTCCGGCTCACACGAAAGATATAAAAATGAAGAAAGATTAAGTTGGGAAGGAGAATATGATGGACTTTTAAAATTCAAAGAATGGATTCTTAATTATTCTGTTGAAATTGATGGTTCAGAAGAGATTTTAGCAACTTCTGAAGAACTGGATGCTATAGAAAACGAAGCTAAAAAATATGTGAAAGAAGGCCAAAAAAGAGCTTGGGAATCATATCAAGCTCCTATTTTGGAAATGAAAAATAGTATTTTGAATTTGTGTGAAGGTCTGAAACAAAATTCAGAAGTCGCAGAAGAAATTTCAAAATTCAATAAGTTGGTTTCAGTCGCAAAAAAAGATGTATTTCATCTGGCGAGAAAAGTTCTTTTGGTAACAAGAGCAAATAAATCCGCAGAAAGAGACACACTTCAGTTAAAATACGACGAGCTATTTGCAATAGAAAAAGACAACTACTCATCGCATCTTTACTCACAATCACAGTGGAAAGCTACTCAAGTAAAAGAAATAGAACCTGTATTCTCGGATAATTCTCATGAGGTAGATGGAAGAGTAGTAGTGAGAAATAATTTTGACAAAATTTTTGAAAAATATCCTGAAACTTTAGTTTTTGGTGAAGATGCTGGAAATATTGGTGACGTCAACCAAGGTTTAGAAGGAATGCAGGAAAAATATGGTTTAACACGTGTTGCAGATACCGGTATTCGTGAAGCTACCATCCTTGGTCAGGGTATTGGTATGGCAATGAGAGGTTTAAGACCGATTGCTGAAATTCAGTATCTTGATTATATTCTTTATTGCTTGCAAGGAATGAGTGATGATCTAGCAACTGTGCAATATCGTACAAAAGGCGGACAAAAAGCACCTTTAATCATTAGAACTCGTGGTCACAGATTAGAAGGGATTTGGCACTCCGGATCTCCTATGGCAGGAATTATTAATCTTTCAAAAGGTATCAACATTCTGGTGCCGAGAAATTTAACAAAAGCGGCAGGTTTTTACAATACCATGCTTCAAAGTGATGAGCCAGCTCTAATCGTTGAATGTTTAAATGGTTACAGATTAAAAGAAAAACAACCGGATAACCTTGGTGAATTTACGGTTCCTGTAGGTAAAATTGAAGTTACCAAAGAAGGAAAAGACGTTACTCTTGTAACTTATGGCTCGACTTGGAGAATTGTAATGGAGACTGCCAATGAACTTGAGAAATTGGGAATTTCTGCAGAAGTAATTGATATACAGTCTTTAATTCCTTTCGATTTAAGCCAAGAAATTGTTGAAAGCATTAAGAAAACCAATCGCCTTGTTATAATTGATGAAGATGTAGAAGGTGGTACCTCTGCTTTCATATTACAGCAAATTTTAGAAAAACAAAAAGGATTTAGGTTTTTAGATTCGGATCCTTTAACTATAGCTGCAGAAAATCATAGACCGGCATATGCGAGTGACGGCGATTACTTCAGCAAACCTTCTTCAGATGATATGATTGAAAAAATCTACGGAATGTTTCACGAGATAAACCCTCATAAATTCCCAAAAATTTAATAACAAGCAGACTTTTGTCTGCTTTTTTTATTTTCTAATTGTATAAAAATTAGTTGTAAAATTGAAAACTATAAATGCGAATTTAGCCTTAGATTTATCTAAATTTTTGTTATGAAAAACCTATTAGTTCTCACACTTTGCTCAATATTGTTATTATCTTGTAAGAAAAATGAAGATAAAATCGATCATGAAACGATAATCCAAAAATCTGAAACCAACAAAATGGTCGCTTTGATGGGTGATATGATGAAGAAAATGCATGCTGGATATTCTGGAAATAATGATGCTGATTATGCAAAGATGATGATTGAGCATCATAAAGGGGCAGTAGAAATGGCTAAATTACAATTGAATGAAGGGAAAACCCTGATCTTAAAAAATTTTCTGAAAAAATAATGATTGATCAAGGAAGAGAGATTAACATTATGCAAAAGCATACAGATAAAACAGAAAAATCAATGAATTCATCAGAATTTCAAACGGCTCTTAACGCTTCAATGTCAGCAATGATGGGGAATAACAAGAAAATTTATAATGATATTGATAAAGATTTTGTTGCACAAATGATTCCGCATCATCAAAGTGCGGTAGAAATGGCAAAAGCCTATCTGAAATTTGGAAAAGATGCACAATTGGTTCAGATAAGCAACGATATTATTAAAAATCAGAATGCGGAAATTCTATTTTTACAAAATTGGCTTTCTGAAAATTAATGAGTTATAAGTGTAAATTATTAAGAAAATGAAAAATTATTTTTGGTTAATATTGGCATTCTTGACATCTTGTGCCTCAACAAAAATTCAAGATTGTCCGGAAGTGAAAATTATAAATAAAATGCCAACTATAGGTGAAAGTTCAACACCTAGAGAGTATTATATTTACAAAGGTGAGCGTAAGGAACTTTCTGATTTTGATAATAATTGGCTCAAAACCAATTGTCCAAATATTAAAGTAGAAGAGGTTTATTAGTCTTTTTTTGTTTTAAAGATGTTCCACTTGGTTGGTTCTTCCACAACTAGCATATTGTTTTTTTTAAGATCTTCCACGAAAACATCTTCATCTTCAAATCTTAATTCAATTTTTTCAAAAGTGGATTTCCTTATAGAGTAAGCCTCCATAAATTCGTTATTATCTGGGAAATACTGCATATCATTGCGACGCATCCATTTTACAAACTCCTTGTTATTGGTAACCTCAGTACTTTTCTTTCTGTTTACAAGTGTGTATTTCATCCTAAAGTTTCATCAAAATTATCATTTTTTTTAATTTAAAAGACTTAATAATCAAAATTTTACAAAAAATTCTATTTTATTTAATGTAGCATCAATTTCAGTCCTTCACACACAAAGTACATACTGTAAATAATATTTTTTCCGTATTTTTGCCTTTAAATAAAATAAAAAATGAACTACGATATCATTGTTGTCGGGAGTGGTCCCGGAGGTTATGTCACTGCAATTAGAGCTTCACAGTTAGGTTTTAAAACTGCCATCGTTGAAAAAGAAAATCTTGGTGGTATTTGTCTTAATTGGGGTTGTATTCCTACCAAAGCCTTGCTAAAATCGGCGCACGTTTTCCATTATTTAAATCACGCAGAAGATTACGGATTAAACAAAGTAGAAAATCCGGGGTTCGATTTTTCTAAAGTGATCCAAAGAAGTAGAGGTGTTGCCTCAAAAATGAGTGGAGGCATTCAGTTCCTGATGAAGAAGAATAAGATTGATGTTATTATGGGAACCGCAAAGGTAAAACCTGGCAAAAAAATCGATGTTACTGATGCTGAAGGAAAATCAACTGAATATACTGCAAATCATATTATCATTGCAACAGGTGCACGCTCAAGAGAATTACCTAATCTTCCACAAGATGGTAAAAAAGTGATTGGTTACAGACAAGCACTTTCACTTCCGGAGCAACCAAAATCAATGATTGTAGTAGGTTCAGGTGCTATTGGTGTTGAGTTTGCTGATTTCTATAATACCATGGGAACCAAAGTGACAGTTGTAGAATTTATGCCGAATATTGTTCCGGTTGAGGATGAGGAAATATCAAAACATCTTGAAAAATCTTTAAAGAAATCTGGAATCGAAATTATGACTAATTCTTCTGTTGAAAGTGTAGACACTTCAGGAGAAGGCGTAAAAGCAAAAGTGAAAACAGCAAATGGTGAAGTAACACTTGAAGCGGACATTTTACTTTCTGCCGTAGGTATCGCTGCAAATATTGAAAATATTGGTCTGGAAGAAGTAGGCATACAAACCGAGAAAGGAAGAGTTTTGGTGAACGAATGGTATGAAACTTCTGTTCCGGGTTATTATGCAATTGGAGACATTATTCCCACACAAGCATTAGCACACGTTGCTTCAGCAGAAGGAATTACATGTGTTGAAAAAATTAAAGGCATCCATACCGAGAAAATCGATTATGGTAACATTCCTGGATGTACGTATTGCCATCCTGAAATTGCTTCAGTTGGTCTTACTGAAAAACAGGCAAAAGAAAAGGGTTACGATATAAAAGTTGGCAAATTTCCGCTTTCTGCTTCAGGTAAAGCAACAGCAAACGGAAATACAGATGGTTTCATCAAAGTAATTTTTGATGCAAAATATGGTGAATGGTTAGGTTGTCATATGATTGGTGAAGGCGTAACGGATATGGTAGCTGAAGCCGTAGTTGCAAGAAAGTTGGAAACAACCGGTCACGAAATCATCAAATCAATCCACCCGCATCCAACGGTTTCTGAAGCCATTATGGAAGCAGTAGCTGCGGCTTATGGTGAAGTGATTCATATATAATTTGAAAGATTTAATTCTACAAATACTATTAAGATGCGAATTTTCGCATCTTTTTTATGACTTACTATTTTTAAAATAATTAACTTCCTAAAAAACTTCCCTACATTTGAATAATGAAGAATAACAAAATTGGGCTTGTACTTTCCGGTGGCGGAACAAAAGGTGTTGCACACGCAGGAGTTTTGAAATTTTTATCGGAAAAGCAAATAGAAGTTGATGTCCTAGCTTGTTGCAGTGCAGGTTCTATCGTTGGGAGTTTGTATGCGGTGGGCAAATCTGCGGATGAGATTTTAAGTTTCTTCAAATCAGTATATTTCTTCAATTGGAGGCATTTTGCCATTAATAAACCCGGTTTGGTTTCATCCAAAATATTCAGGACCTATCTTCAACCAATTTTTGAGGATATGACAATAGGTGATTTACAAAAAGAGGTAAGAATTGTCGCTACTGAATTAGTATCTGGCAAACAAAAAATTTTTGACAAAGAATTTAATGTGATTGATGCCATTATTGCATCGTGTTCAATCCCAGGAGTTACTACGCCTTACATTGTGGGAGAAGAACTTTACAGTGATGGTGGTGTTCTGAACAATTTTCCGGCAGATATTATTCAACAAGATTGTGACAAAATGATTGGTGTTTTTGTATCGCCACCCCAAGATATAGAACTTTCGGATTTAAATTCAATTAAAGCAGTTGTTTCCCGTTCTTATGATTTGCTTTCTTATCGAACCGAAGTACATAAATTTTCGTATTGCGATTGGTTTATCACCTCAAAAAAACTTGCACATTACGGAACTTTCGAGAGAAAACCTGAACGTTTGGAAGAAATTTTCGAAATCGGATATGAAGCAGCGAAGCAATCTTTTGATGAAAGAGCTTTTTAAAATTCTACCACTTTTTCACCACATTTTTTGCAGTAATTGGCATCATCATCAATGTCTTCATTTCCGCATCTTTTACACAGTAGTTCAAGATTTTGGCGTTTATTCCTCATCTCTGCTGTTACAATTCCGGTTGGCACTGCAATGATTGAGTAACCTGCAAGCATCAGCAAAATCGAAAAAAACTTTCCTAAAGGCGTCGTAGGTGATACATCACCATAACCTACTGTTGTTACGGTAACAACTGCCCAATAAATACTTTGCGGAATGCTTTCAAAGCCTTCTTTGTGACCTTCTACCATATACATCATTGAACCAACGATAATTGAAAAAATCATCAGAAATAGAAGGAAAATATAGATTTTTCTCGAAGAGTTTTTAAGGGCTCTTACAATTAAGTAGCCGTCATTCATAAAATCGAGAAGGTTAAGAATTCTGAAAATCCTCAGCATTCTCAACATTCTGATAATGAGGAAAAATTTGGTGAAAGGGAAGAAAAGACTTAAATAAAAAGGCACAATTGCCAAAAGATCAATAATTCCAAAAAAACTAAAAATATAATCTTTTTTATTTCTAATCGTAATAATTCTTAAGATATATTCAATTGTGAATATAATGGAAATTATCACTTCTAAGGCAATGAAGAGATTATGAAATTTTAAATCAAGTGAAGGCACACTTTCCATCATTACGATGAAAGTGCTTAAGAAAATTAATATCAATAGGCATATGTCAAACAATTTACCTAAAGGTGTATCGGCACGATAAATAATTCGAAAGAGCTGACGTTTCCACTTTTTACGCTCCGGGATAAAATCGTGTTCTTTTTCTATGGTTTGATGTTTCTGCATTTCAGAAAAATATCAAAATTATTCCTAATTTCGCTACAAACATAATAAAATGAAATTAAACGAGGTAATTATTGAACTCGAAAAACAGTTCGCCATTCCACAAGCTGAAGACTTTGATAATGTAGGATTGCTTTGCGGAAACCCAGATCGTGAAATCTGTGGAATTTTGGTTTGTCACGATGCATTAGAAAATGTTGTAGACGAAGCTATAGCCAAAAAACTTAATCTAATCGTTTGTTTCCACCCCATAATTTTTTCAGGGTTAAAATCTTTAACAGGAAAAAACTATGTTGAAAGAGCAGTATTAAAGGCTATTGAACATAAAATTGCTATCTATGCGATTCATACAGCTTTCGATAATGACTATTTTGGAGTCAATTACCGTATTTGTGAAGAATTAGGATTGAAAAATCAGCAGATATTAATGCCCAAGAAGGAGAATCTTAAACAATTGGTAGTTTACGTTCCAAAAGAATATTCAGAAAAACTAAAGCAGGCAATTTTTGAAGCGGGAGCCGGAAATATTGGTTTTTATGATGAATGCAGTTTTACAGTTTCAGGTAAAGGAACGTTCCGTCCGTTACCGGGATCTAATCCTTTTGAAGGTGCGGAGTATGTAAGAGAAAATACTGAGGAGGAAATGCTGTATTTCATCTATGAAAATTACAAGCAAAACAGGATTTTGAATGCTTTGAAATTAGCCCATCCTTACGAAGAAGTGGCGTATCAAATTTATAATTTGGATAATGAAAATCAATATTCGGGACTCGGACGTTTTGGCGATTTTGAAAGTGAGATGGAGGAAACTGAATTTTTGAACTTAGTTAAAGAAAAATTTAATTTAAAAGTGATAAGACATTCTGCATTAAGAGGGAAAACGGTAAAAAGAGTAGGCGTTTTAGGAGGTAGTGGTGCAAGCGGAATAAAGGCCGCATTATCAAAGAAATGTGATGCTTATCTTACTGGTGATGTGAAATACCACGATTTTTTCACTGCAGAAAACAAAATACTAATATGCGATATTGGGCATTACGAATCGGAACAGTTTGTTACTCAACAATTATTTAACCTTTTGTCAGAAAAATTTCCTAAATTTGCAATCTCAAAAACAGAGGAAAATACTAATCCTGTAAATTATTTTTTATAAAATATGGCTAAAAAGACCACCGAAATTTCAGTAGAAGAAAAATTAAGAGCGCTTTACGACCTTCAGATTATCGACTCCAGATTAGATGAAATCCGCAATACAAGAGGTGAATTACCTATTGAAGTGGAAGATTTGGAAATCGAGATTGAAGGCCTACAAAAAAGAGCTGAAAAATTTGAAGCTGAAGTGAAAGAGCAAAACACCGAGATTGGGACGAAAAACGAGGTAATCAACCACGCTAAATCTTTAATCGAGAAATATAAATCACAACAGGATAACGTTAGAAACAATAAGGAATTCGAGTCTTTGGCTAAAGAAATAGAATATCAAGAACTTGAAATTCAGTTGGCTGAAAAAAGAATTAAAGAGCACAATGCTAAAATCGGACACAAAAACGAAACTTTAGACGAGCTAAATAATAAAATCACAGACCTACAAAACCACTTGAAATTTAAAAAAGAAGAATTGGACGGTCTTATTGCTGAAACCCAGAAAGAAGAAGAATATTTGGTTTCAAAGTCTAAAGAATTCGCTGCAAAAATCGATGAAAGATTACTGAAATCTTACCAAAGAATCCGCGAAAATTCTGCCAACGGACTTGCAGTAGTAGGTCTTGAAAGAGGCGCACCAAAAGGCTCATTCTTTATGGTTCCACCTCAAAAACAAATGGAAATTGCCCAACGCAAGAAAATCATCATCGACGAACACAGTGGCAAAATCCTTGTAGATGACGATTTGGTAAACGAAGAAAACGAAAAAATGAAAGACGTGATTAAATTTTAATCACTGATTATAAAAACAAAATCCGCAGATTTTTCTGCGGATTTTTTGTTTTACTTTGAAATTCCAAGTTAGAACAAGTTCTTTTTTTAGTCAATTACTTTTCTCACTATAATAAAATTATTAATACCATTTATTTTATAAGAATCAAATCAATTTTTTGATCAGAACTATAAAATTAATAAAAAAACACGGCTCAAAAAGCCGTGTTTCTATTATGCGTCGTGACCGTACATTTTGTTGTAGAGATGAATGTAGCGTTCTTTTACAGCTTTACGTTTCAGTTTCATTGTTGGGGTTAAAAGTCCGCTTTCGATGCTCCAAACTTCAGGTGTGAGTTCAATTTTTTTAATTTGTTCCCAGCCGCCAAGTTTGGTATTTAGGTAATCGATTTCTTTTTCTATTCTGGCTTTCAGCTCAGGGCTTTTTGCCATTTCTTCCGGTGTTGTTCCAATTTTCAGGTTGTGACGTTCTGCCCAGTGTGTAGCAAAATTAAAATCGGGTTGTACCAAAGCGGTCGGCATTTTTTCACCATCGCCTACAACCATAATCTGCTCTATGAATTTGGAGGCTTTCGCCATATTTTCAATGACCTGTGGTGCGATGTATTTAC
This sequence comes from Bacteroidota bacterium, assembly GCA_023394415.1. GTDB lineage: Bacteria > Bacteroidota > Bacteroidia > Flavobacteriales > Weeksellaceae > Planobacterium. Next base: position 63,911 of record JAEXAR010000014.1, on the reverse strand, counting down.
CACCAGATGTTTTGAACATCTCCTTCTTACGGTCTGTAATGTGCAGGAAGCCTTCATCATCAATATGTCCAATATCTCCAGTTTTAAAGTAGCCATCTTCTGTAAATGTTTCTTTGGTTTGTTCCTCATTTTTAAAATATCCTTTGAAAACATTTGGTCCTTTCACGGTTATTTCACCGTCTGCTTCAATTCTTACATCCAAATTATCAAGCGGATGTCCTACGGTTCCAACCTTCATTCTTTCCATAGAATTTACAGAGATTACCGGAGACGTTTCCGTAAGTCCGTAACCTTCTAGAATTGGTATTCCGGCATTTTGGAACATATTGTTGAGCCTTGCTGAAAGAGCTGCAGAACCTGAAACTAGAGTAATAATATTACCTCCCAAACCTTCTCTCCATTTGCTGAAAACTAATTTATCAGCAATGATTTCTTTAATTCCTGAAGGTTTTCCGATTTTCTTTTTCGCTTTATTTACACCAAGTGCCCAAAGAAAAATTTTAGATTTTAATCCACCTGCAGAAGTTCCTTTATCATAGATTTTATCATAAACTTTTTCGATCAATCTTGGTACTACTGACATAATATGTGGTTTCACTTCCTTGATGTTATCACCCATTTTTTCAATGCTTTCAGCAAAATAAATAGAATAACCATTGAATTGGTAAAGGTAGAATAGCATTCTCTCGAAAATATGACAAATCGGAAGGAAACTTAAAATTATAGTATCCTTATACTCTAATCCTCTTTTTCTCGGGATTCTGTGATCTGAAGCTAAAACGTTAGAAACGATATTGGTATGCGATAGCATTACGCCTTTCGGTTTTCCGGTAGTTCCAGAAGTATAAATGATGGTTGCTAAATCTTCTGGATTAATAGTTTTTGAAAGGTCTTCAACCTCTGTTTGGTTAGAATCGTCTTCGCCCAAATCCAAAACTTCTTTCCAGTTAGGAGCACCATCAATATTATCAAAGGTAAAAACGCCTTGTAAGCTTGGAACATTGTCCTTAATTACATTTACCTTATCCAAAAGGTCTCTGTCTGAAAGGAAGCAGTATTTTACTTCAGCATTATTGAAAATATAATTATAATCATCCGAAGAAATGGTAGGATATACCGGAACACTTACCGCACCGATTTGTGAGATTCCCAAATCCATTACCGCCCATTCTGTGCGTGTTGCAGAAGTAATTAAGGCAATTTTATCTCCGGGTTTAATACCTAATTTAAGTAACCCTCTTGAAATTTTGTTACCTAGGTTGATAAATTCTTTGGTGGATGTCTTTTTCCACTCTCCGTGATATTTTGTTGCAAACATGACATCATTTGGGTACTTTACCAAAGCGTTATGCGGAATATCAAACAGTCTTCTTATAGACATAATTAATTTTTTTTAATGTTAAGTAAATATTAATGAAAGGATTGTTGTAAAAATATAATTTTTTATCGATTCTCCAAAATCAATATATTTTTTAACATTTGGGCTGAAAATTGTAAATTTACGGCAAACAATTTTTAAATAATTATGAACTTTAATTTATCTGAAGAACACTTAATGATTCAGCAGGCTGCAAGAGATTTTGCACAAAACGAACTGCTACCGGGAGTAATTGAAAGAGACCGCGACCAGAAGTTTCCGCACGAACAAGTGAAGAAAATGGGAGAAATGGGTTTCCTTGGTATGATGGTAGATCCTAAATACGGTGGTGCTGGTATGGATAGCGTTTCGTACGTTTTGGCAATGGAAGAAATTGCAAAAGTAGATGCTTCTGCTGCAGTAGTGATGTCAGTAAACAACTCTTTGGTTTGTGCCGGTATCGAAAAATTTGCCAGCGAAGAACAGAAACAGAAATACCTTGTGCCTCTAGCAAGTGGTAAAGTAATTGGTGCTTTCGCATTATCTGAACCTGAAGCTGGTTCTGATGCAACTTCGCAGAAAACCACAGCTGTTGATATGGGTGATTATTATCTTCTAAACGGTACTAAAAACTGGATTACCAATGGTGGAAATGCTTCATACTACGTCGTAATTGCACAAACCGATCCTGAAAAAAAACATAAAGGCATCAATGCATTTATTGTTGAAAGAAACTGGGAAGGTTTTGAAATTGGCCCTAAAGAGGATAAACTAGGAATTAGAGGTAGTGATACACACTCATTATTATTTACGGATGTAAAAGTTCCAAAAGAAAACAGAATTGGTGAAGATGGTTTTGGATTCAACTTTGCAATGGCGGTTTTAAATGGGGGAAGAATTGGTATCGCTTCTCAAGCTTTAGGTATTGCTTCAGGTGCTTATGAACTGGCTTTGAAATATGCTAAAGAGAGAAAAGCCTTCGGAACTGAAATTATCAATCATCAGGCGATTGCTTTCAAACTTGCAGACATGGCAACACAAATTACCGCTGCAAGAATGCTTTGCTTTAAAGCTGCTGTTGAAAAAGATGAAGGTAAAGACATCTCTGAAAGTGGAGCAATGGCAAAACTTTATTCATCGCAAGTTGCTATGGATACTACAATAGAAGCAGTGCAGATTCACGGTGGTTATGGTTATGTGAAAGAATACCACGTAGAAAGAATGATGAGAGATGCGAAAATCACCCAGATTTACGAAGGTACTTCTGAGATACAGAAAATCGTAATTTCTCGTTCTATTGCAAAGAAATAAAATAAATTGTTTCAAATTCCAAGTTTTCAGGTTTAATCTGTAACTTGAAACTTGAAACTTGAAACTTGAAACTTGAAACAAATATTGATATGAGATACCTTTGGATAATTTTATTGGCCGTATTCCTTGTTTTAGGCGGCTTTGTATGGTTTAAATACTATTATGTTTTCGGTGAAGGTGTAAAATCCGGTCATCTAAACTATGCCGTTTATAAAGGAAATGTTTTCAAAACTTATGAGGGAAAACTGATTCAGGAAGGTTTTGGAAGAAATCCTAAAAGCGGAAATTTCACCACTTATGAATTTGAATTTTCTGTGGAAGATCCAGAAGTATTCAAACAGCTTGAAATGAACAGTGGAAAGTATTTTGACCTTCACTATAAAGAATACAAAGGAACGCTTCCTTGGCGTGGAAATACAGTTTATATTGTAGATAAAATAGTCAATATGAAATAAAAAAAATCCTTCCGAAACTGAAGGATTTTTTATTATGATTTAGGTTTATATTTTGCGTAAGGATCGTCCGGATTTTCTATCTCATTAATAGGATTATTTTTGGTGAAAGCAGATTCTTCTGCCACGTTTTCTTCTGTGCTTTCTCTGTATCTTTTTTGTTCCTGAAGTTTCGCTTCAACCAATGCTTCGTCTCTTTTGCGCTTGTTTTTTCTGTATAAATAGTATACAATTCCACCAATTAAAAGCAAAGGCCAAAAAGGAAGTAAGAATAAAAATACATTTTTGAGTCCATCAAAACCTTTCATAAACGCATCAGAAGATTTAGTACCATAACTCTCATCAGTATTTGAATTGGTAATAGACTCGTTAAATGCGTATTGACTATCTTCAGTGAAAGTAATTTCGAGGTCACACATTTGGTTCGGATCATAATCTTTACCCTCGGTTTCGATATTTTTGGTTCTTAAAGTGCCCATTCTTTGCGCAATATTTTGAGCCGCTTCTTCAAAATATTTATAAGGTACTTTTGCAGTAATGTACTGTTTGCGAAAGCCTTGTTCTTCACCAAAACTTTCAGTTACAATTTCTCCACCATATTTGTAAAGTTCCGTTGCCAAATCACTTCTTGTATTGTCAAGATTATTTACTGCAATCGTCATTCTGGCTGTTTTCACTAAAGGATTAGTCATTACTGGTTCCGGTTGCGGAATTGCTGCAGGTTCTTCTAAATCAGGTTGTTGAGGCTGTGTTACCTGAGGTTCTTGAGGAGGAGTGGAAGGAGAGGTTTGCTGTGAATTGTTTTTTGTTGTTTTAGAGACTTTCTCTAAAGTTTTAGATATGGTTGAAAGTGCATCGATTGGGTTTTTGCTATTTTTAAGCGCTTCTCTTGCAGAATCAACTGTCTTAATAACATTTGCACTTTTATTAATTTGATCAGTTGTTTTCTTAATCACCGCATTTACAGAATCAATACTTTTTGTGCTGTTTCTGATCACTTCTTCAACGTTTTTTTTCTGTTTTTCAATTTCGGGAACCACAACTTTGTTAAACCTTGCCGAATCTTTCACTATAGCTGAAATAGAATCTAAAGTTTTATAACCTTCCTTTGCTGTTTTAAAAAGGCTGTCGGCTTGTTTTATGGTATCAGTGGTTTGTTTCATTTCTGTTTGGGTACACGAAACTAATATTGCTGCAACCACAAAAGGAAACCAAAATTTCTTCATTTCTTATAATTTGTTTTTTAACGCAATTAATGATGCAATTAATATTCCTAAACAAAACCTTACGGGCATCGAAAACTTATTCGGATTTATAAAATAAAGGTAATCAAAGGATTGTAAAACATTTTACAACCCATTCACAAAAAAATCTGTGAAATTTTCACAGATTTTATATTACTTATTGTTCGTTTCTAAATTCACTGATAAAATGGAGCTTGACATTAGGGAATTTCTCCTGCGTCATATGAATGGTAAAGGACGAATCTGCTAGAAAAACCAACTGGTCATATTTGTCTCTTGCCAAAAATCGCTGTTTTAGACGGGCAAACTCCTTGAATTCTTCTGACTTTTCATCAGCTTCAACCCAACAGGCTTTGTGTATGGAAAGCGGCTCGTAAGTGCATTTTGCACCATATTCGTGTTCCAAACGGTATTGAATGACTTCGTATTGCAGTGCACCTACAGTTCCTATAATTTTTCTACCATTCATTTCAAGTGTAAATAACTGTGCTACACCTTCATCCATCAATTGATCGATACCTTTTGCGAGTTGTTTCGCTTTTAAAGGATCGTCATTATTAACATATCTGAAATGCTCCGGCGAGAAGCTTGGAACTCCTTTGAAACTTAATTTTTCACCACCGGTTAAAGTATCACCAATTCTGAAATTTCCGGTATCGTGTAAGCCAACAATATCACCCGGGAAACTCTCATCTACAACTTCTTTTTTATCTGCAAAGAATGCATTTGGCGCTGAAAATTTCATTTTTTTACCTTCACGAACGAGAAGATAGTTTTCATTACGCTTAAAAGTTCCTGAAACAATTTTTACAAACGCTAATCTGTCACGATGCTTAGGATCCATATTTGCGTGGATTTTAAATACAAAACCCGTAAAATTCTTTTCTTCAGGCTTTACAATGCGCAGGTCAGATTCTTTTGGTTGTGGCATTGGTGCAATTTCGATAAAGGCATCCAAAAGTTCGCGAACACCAAAATTATTCAACGCTGAACCAAAGAAAACGGGTTGCAAATCTCCATTCATATAATCATTACGATCAAATTCTGGATAAACGGTTTCTACCAACTCAAGTTCTTCACGTAATGTAGCAGCAGCTTTTGCGCCAATCAGTTCGTCTACTTTCGGATCATTCACATCATCAATATTGATGGATTCGCCAACTTTTTGCTTCTTTTCTTCAAGGAAAAATTCGATATTCTTTTCCCAGATGTTATAAATTCCCTGAAAGTCACTTCCCATACCAATCGGTAAAGAAAGTGGTGTCACTGTTAAACCAAGTTTTTGTTCCACTTCATCCAGCAAATCGAAGGCATCTTTACCTTCACGATCAAGCTTATTGATAAAAACCAGCATCGGGATATTTCTCATTCGGCAAACCTGAACGAGTTTTTCAGTCTGTTCCTCAACACCTTTTGCGACGTCTATCACCACAATTACTGAATCAACTGCCGTTAAAGTTCGATAGGTATCTTCTGCAAAATCTTTATGTCCCGGTGTATCTAAAATATTGATTTTATGACCTTTATATTCAAATGCCAAAACGGAGGTTGCTACAGAAATTCCCCTCTGTCTTTCAATCTCCATAAAATCGGAAGTGGCTCCTTTCTTAATTTTATTAGATTTTACGGCACCCGCTTCCTGAATTGCCCCACCAAAAAGAAGAAGCTTCTCGGTGAGTGTTGTTTTTCCGGCATCTGGGTGAGAAATGATGCCAAAGGTTTTACGTTTTTGTATTTCTTTGATTAAATCTGACATATTGAATTTTATGGCTGCAAAAATCGTGATTTTTGGTGAGAAATAAAAGTTTAGAAAAAGTGATTCCAAATTATAGAACAAACCACTATTTTTGTTTGAAATAAAATTAAAATGACTAAACGATTAATATTGGTAACATCTCCTCCGGCTTCCGGAAAAACCTATATTTCTAAAAAACTTTCCGAGAGGTTGAAACACATTGTGTATTTGGATAAAGACACGTTGATACCCTTAAGTAAACAGATTTTTACAGTTGCTGGTGAAGAGTATAACAGAAGTTCTGATTTTTTCAAAAAATATATTCGTGATTATGAGTATATTACCATTGTAGATTTAGCTTTGGAAGCACTGCAATACGATAGTAAAGCTCTTATTAATGCACCTTTTACCAGTGAGATTCGTGATGAAGCTTATATGAACAATCTAAAAGAGAAACTCAGAGCTTTAAATGCAAAGCTTACTGTAATTTGGGTCGTAACTGATCCTGAAATTGTTCACCAAAGAATGATGGAACGTAATTCTGACCGCGATAAATGGAAACTTGAAAATTGGAAAGAGTATATTGAGAGCGTAGATTTTTCGGTGCCTAAAACCATTGATGATCCTGATGATGATTTAGATTTTTTGAAATTCTTCAACAATAATGAAGAGGAGTACGAAGAATCAATGAACCGAATTGTGAATCTTTTGGAAAATTAAAAACCAAAATTTCATTTTTTTATATTTGCTTCAAATAAACTATGATGAATTCTAAACTTCCAAAATATATTTTTGACTGGAAAGGTGCCATAACATTGTTTGTAGGTGCTCTTGGTCCTGCAATGTTTCTTTCTTTTTTAAATGTTCTTGCAATGATGTTTATGAAAGAAAATTTTCAGTATGACGATTTCTTTCTTATGCTGATGAATGCAATAATGTGGGTGGGATCTATTATGGCATTCGATTATTTAATTTGCCGTCCTCAAACCGGACAAAAACTTAATTTTAATTTTTCAACTAAAAATATCAGCACCTATTTTTTCATTTTCCCATTGATGTTGGGAATGATGTTTATTGCGGAGTTCATTACCGGAAAAATCCCCGTTAAAGGACCATTTTTCGGCCCAATGTATGAATGGTTTTCAGAAATGATGGAAAAAATGACCAACGATTTTTCTGTAATGTTTGTACTGGCAGTTGTTATGGCACCAATTTTTGAAGAAATTGTCTTCCGTGGGATTATTCAAAAAGGTCTCATAAATAAAGGTTGGGAACCAACAAAAGCTATTTGGGTTTCAGCGGTTGTTTTTGGTGTGGTACACGGAAACCCTTGGCAGTTTGTAGGAGCGGTTTTACTAGGATATGTTTTAGGATTGGTGTATCATCGTACAAAGTCTTTATTAATGCCAATTTTGTTGCACGCCTTTAATAATGGAGTTTCTACAATACTATTATTTTATGGGAACACCGAAAGTTTTTCCGATTTCTTTGGAATTCCGGATTACTTAATTCTAATCATTGGCCTTATTGTGTTTGCCATTTTTTACTTTTTGTTTACTAAAAAATACGAGATTGCTCACGCAGAATAACTTAAAATATGATTAAAGAAATACTAGTTGCCACACACAACATCCATAAAAAAGAGGAAATTCAACAGATTTTAGGTCCTGAATTTTTAGTGAAAAGTCTTACTGATTATAACATTCACGACGAAATTGTGGAGGATGGCAATACTTTTCACGATAATGCACTGATAAAAGCAGAATACTGCTACAAAAAAACCGGAATTGCGAGTTTAGGAGATGATTCAGGGTTGGTAGTGGAAGCTTTGGATGGAAAACCTGGAATCCATTCGGCACGTTATGCTTCAGACCACGATTTTCCAACCAATATTGCCAAAGTTTTGGAAGAAATGGAAGGTAAAGAAAACCGAAAGGCCTATTTTGTAACCGTACTTTGTTATTACACAGCAAACGGTCCGCAATATTTTGAAGGCCGCGTTTACGGAAATCTTCTCACTGAAAATAAGGGTCATAAAGGTTTCGGTTACGATCCAATTTTTGTTCCTGAAGGTCATCAACAAACTTTTGCTGAAATGCTACCCGAAGATAAAAACAAAATCAGCCACCGAAGTAATGCGATTGATTTACTTTTGAAATGGTTTAACAATTAATGTTTTTGAGTAAAATTCTTATTCATAAAAGATGACGAATTGCCACAAACCAAACATCACCAACTTTTCCGTAAATTTGCAATCTTTTGATATTTGAAATTTGAGTACTTACTTAACTATTCTTGGTTTTAACTCGGCAATTCCTACTATTAATTCTGCGCCAACAGCACAGTTTTTGGAAATGGAAGAGCGTCATTTCCTTATTGATTGTGGCGAGGGAACACAAGTACAATTAAGAAAAGCCAAAGCACGCTTTTCAAAAATCAATCATATTTTTATCTCGCATCTGCACGGTGATCATTGTTTTGGTTTACCTGGTTTGGTTGCTTCTTTTAGACTTTTAGGAAGGGAAACACCTTTGCATATTTACGGACCGAAAGGTATTAAAGAAATGCTGGAAACAATTTTCAGGCTTACCGAAACACATAAAGGCTTCGAAGTAGTTTACCACGAGCTTGATAAAAATTATTCTGAAAAAATTTATGAAGATCATCGGGTAGAAGTGTTTACGATTCCGCTTGATCACAGGATTTATTGCAACGGTTACCTTTTTAAAGAGAAACCAAAAGAACGTCATCTCAATATGCAGGAAATCTCTAAATATCCCGAAATTGAAACCTGCGATTACCATAATCTGAAACTAGGAAAAGATTTCGTTTTGAGCGACGGTTACATCCTAAAAAATGAATCTTTAACGAAAGAACCAGCCAAGTCTGTATCTTATGCTTTTTGTAGTGATACGCGCTATTTGGAAAAAATCATTCCTATCATTGAAAATGTGGATGTATTGTATCACGAATCTACTTTTCTTCACGATTTAAAAGAAATGGCAGATTATACAGGACATACCACTGCTTTAGAAGCTGCCAGAATTGCCAGAAAAGCTAATGTGGGAAAACTGATTTTGGGTCATTTCTCAAATCGTTATGGTGATTTATCGGTGTTTACTAACGAAGCAAGGGAAATCTTTGCAAACACTTTTTTACCAAAACAGCTTGAGGCTGTGAAAATAGGTTAATTTTTGGATTTGTCATTCTGAACAAAGCTTGCGAAGTGATGAATCTCATTTAGCTTTGGGGGTTTATTTCCAGCAGATTCTACAGATTTCATAAATATTATATCTAATTATTATTCTCTTTTTATATAAAATGAATTTTCAGGAATTAAAATCCTTCCTCGACGAAAAATCCGACCAGTACAACCAGATTGATTTTATTGATAATGATCCAATACAGATTCCACATCGGTTTACCTTGAAGCAGGACATTGAAATTTCTGGATTTCTAACTGCTACCATTTCCTGGGGAAACCGAAAATCGATTATTAAATCTGCAGAAAAGATGCTGAATTATATGGGAAATTCTCCCTATGATTTTGTACTGAATTTTTCTGAAAATGATTTAAAAAATATTGAAGGACAACCCTTGCACAGAACATTTAATGGTGAAGATTTTTCACAGTTTATCAGAAACTTAAACCGAGTTTACACAAATTTTGGTAGCCTTGAATATCTTTTTTTAATCCATGACAGAGAAACCAATTTTTATCATAGCCTGGAACGTTTTAGAAACTCTTTTTTAAGTGAGGAAAATCACCGCAGTCATAAACACGTCTCATCGACTTATAAGAATTCTTCTGCCAAAAGATTAATGATGTTTCTGCGTTGGATGACACGTAAGGACAACCGAAACGTAGATCTTGGGATTTGGGAAAACCTTCCACAACATTACCTTTCAATCCCTTTGGATGTTCATACCGGAAATATCTCAAGAAAGTTGGAACTTATCACGAGAAAGCAAAACGATTGGAAAACCGTAGAAGAACTCGATTTAATTTTAAGAAAAATGGATGCGGAAGATCCTGCGAAGTATGATTTTGCCTTATTTGGATTGGGAGTTACAAAGGAGTTATAATTTTTAGCAGAAAATCAATATTAGGAATTATCTAACTTCAGACTTAAATAAACAAAGTTTACATCGAAGATTTCTTTTTAATAAATTAGCATAAAATTTCAAGGGATGCGCGACAGAAAAAACAATCAGGAAAAATTGAATTTCTTGAAAAAATTGCCGACGGAATGATGTGGTGGATTGGTTCGGTACAATCAGTAATCGTACATTCTGTGTTTTTTGTGGTCTGTTTTCTGTTGCCAATTCTTCAAATTGTGGAGTGGGATCAAATGCTTTTGGTGCTAACCACAGTGGTGTCTCTTGAAGCAATTTATTTGGCTATCTTTATCCAAATGTCGGTGAATAAAAGTACAGAACATATAGAAGATCTGAAGGAAGACGTTACTGAAATTCAGGAAGACATTGAAGAAATTAGCGATGACATTGAAGACATTCAGGAAGACATCGAAGAGATTAATGATGATGAGAATGATGATGAAGACCATGGTGAACGTGCCAGAAAAGTCATGCTGAAAAGTAAAGTAGCCACCAATAAAACCGAAATCAATTCCCTGAAAAATAAAATTTCTGAAATGGAAGCCTTAATCCGAAAGCTTCAGGATGAAGATGATAAAATTGAAGAAAATTTTTAAACAGAAATTTTTGATTTTCGTTCGCTACTGATAACTCTAAATATGCAACATCATTCTTGCAATGGAAAAATAAATAAGAACGCCAAGAATATCATTGGATGTCGTAATAAATGGACCTGTTGCAATAGCCGGGTCTATTTTATTTTTATCAAGAATAATGGGAACAATCGTTCCAATTACTGCTGCTACTAAAATTACCGCCAATAAAGAAAGCGATATCGTCATAGAAATGGTGAAATCGTGATGATTGATAAGCAAGTTGAAACCAAAAATCAACAGCGATAATATTAATCCGGATGCTGCTGAAACACTGATCTCTTTTGCTAAAGTTTTAAAAGTGTCTTTCCCCAAAGTATCATTTGCCAAACCTTGAACGATAATCGCAGAAGCCTGTACTCCTATATTTCCGGCAGTTGCAGCAATTAAAGGCACAAAAAACATTAAGGCGGGAACATTCTGTAAAGCACTTTGGTTTCCCTGCAATACACGCGAACCAATCAATCCGCCAACCATTCCGATAAAAAGCCAAGGCAAACGCGCCTTTGTCATATTGAAAATATTGTCGGTATTATCAATATCACTGGAAATACCGGATGCTAACTGATAATCTTTTTCCGATTCTTCTTTTATGAAATCCATCACGTCATCAATGGTGATTCTGCCAACTAACTTTCCAAGAGAATCTACTACCGGAACTTCGAAAAGGTCATATTTCTGCATTTGTCTGGCAACTTCTTCCGCTTCTTCCGAATCTTTTACCGAACGCACTTTAGAGTTAAAAACATCCGAAACTCTTGTTGAAGAAGATGTAGTTAAAAGTTTTTTAAGACTTAAAGTTCCCAGCAGCTTATCACTGTTATCCACCACATAAATAGAATACACTTCATCCATTTCTTCGGCTTGCTTTCGCATTTCTTTCACCGCAGAAATAATAGAAAGATTTTGGTTTACTTTCACCAATTCCGTTGCCATTAAACCACCGGCAGTATCTTCATCATAACGCAGAAGGTCAACAATATTCTGGGCATGTTCTTCATCATCCAAGTGTTGGATAATCTCATCCTGCTTATGTTCAGGCATTTCTGCAATAATATCCGCAGCGTCATCAGAATCAATCTCGTTGATGATTTCATCTGCAATTTCTTTTGAAGAAAGTGTGTTTAAGAATTTTCTACGTTTGTCCTCATCAATCTCCAAAAGCATTTCGGCAGATTGTTCATTGGTCATCAAATCATAAACAAAAGTCTGCCCTTCAGTATCTAAAGCTTCAAAAAATTCAGCAATATCCACGGCTTCCATTTCCGCAATTATTGCAGAAACGTCACTTACATTGCGATGTATTATCGCTTCTTTCAGTTGTTCGTGGAGTTGTAGGGCTTCTTCTGTCAAAACTTTTTAATGATTTTAGTTTGAAAATCTTATGTTTTGCAAAATTACGGTTTATAAAAGTAATTCCCAACCCATTGGCGAGGATTTTAATTTTTAGAATAGAGCTTAGGTCGGTCAAATTAGATGTTGATTTTGATATAAACCATTAAACTTTTCTAAATCTTTCCCTTTAAAATAAGTGAGTTTATGGATGTTGGTGGTATCCATAATTTCAGAATAGCTCAAATAAGGATAACCATCCAAAATGAGGGATTGCAAGAGATGTGGATCGCAATCGTTTTTAATTTCGCAATTTTGGTTGGGCATATAATCATTAATAACCATATCGTATAAAATGTGAAAAAAAAAGTAATGAGGAGCAGTACGGTTCTCTTTCCAAAACTGAAGGATGTTTTCTAAGAGAGCGTTTATAATGGGGTTATTTTTTTCAGAAGCTATAATGCTGTTGAGAATACGCACCTTAAATTTCGGATGCCAGCAAAAGTAATACAGAAACATTCTTTCCCAATATCTCTTACGGGATTCGTTCATATCTCGCTGGTACATAAAAAACGGATTTGCCTTCAGCTCTGATGGCAATGACCCTGTTAAAAGAATGGTAGCATCCAACCAAATCCCACCGTAAACTTTAAGTAATGCCAAGCGCAAAACATCTGAAAAATGTGCGGTATTAAAGTTGTGCTCTTGACGTCTTTCTAATATAAAATCCGGAATGTCGATGAATTCTGAAAAGTTAGAATCGTTCAACCGTATAATTTCGTAATCTGAGGCGTATTGATCCACCGATTTAAAACAGGTTTGCACCATTTCAGGGGCTTGTAGAGTGCCGCCACTCCAATATTGCCAGATAATTTTGGAGTTCGAAAACTTTTTCTTGGCCTCAAACCTAAATTCTGTCTCTCTATTTACAAAATATCGTTCAACATAAGGCTTTAGCAGGTTGGCACAACGGTTGTGATGGCGAATTTGCTTGCGAACACGAAAAGGATAAGTGATATAAAACTGCAAAAGATTCATCGCTTAGCTGTTTTTCCAAAGGTTTGTCAGCGTTATAAAATCATCTACTGAAAGTTCCTCTGCACGTTTGTCCATAAACGCATGGGTTTTAAGCTCTTCAGGAATGTTGAGGATTTTCAGAGCGTTAGAAAGTTTTTTACGTCTTTGGTTAAAACCGGCTTTCACAATTTGTTTGAACAGGATTTCGTTTCCTTCAAGACCGGTTTTTGGATTTCTGCTTAAACGGATCACACCAGACTTTACTTTCGGTGGTGGATTAAAAACATTTTCGTGAACCGTAAAAAGATATTTTACATCATAATATGCCTGCACCAAAACCGACAAAATTCCGTAATCTTTGGTTCTGGGAACTGCAGCGGTACGTTCAGCAACTTCTTTTTGAAACATACCAACCATCTCAGGAATTTGCTGGAAATGATCAATAATTTTAAACAAAATCTGCGATGAAATATTATAAGGAAAGTTTCCAATAATTGCCAAAGGCTCTTGGTTTAAGTATGAAAAATCAGTTTTCAGAAAGTCTCCAACAAAAGTATTTTCAGTGATTTCATTATAATTTTTTTTCAGATAATCAATCGATTCTGTATCAATTTCAGCGAGTTGTAGCTGCACATCTTTTTCTAGAAGATATTTGGTTAAAACTCCTGTTCCGGGACCAACTTCAAGCACGTTTTTGTATCCTTCAAAAGATAGACCTTCTACAATTTTTCTTGCAATATTCTCATCGGTAAGAAAGTGCTGTCCGAGATGCTTTTTTGCTTTTACACTCATTAAATTATTAATTGAAATTTTTACTAGCGAAACTTTGGTCTTCAGTATTCAAACATCCAACTTTTATGTTTTTTTAACACGTTTTTCCTCGCTGATTTCGGCAAATTTCGGAAGTTTTTTTCTATTTTAGCCGAAAATTTTTATTTGATGGCAAAAACTGTAGATGATTTTAACAAGAGAAGGCTGCGTTCCAGTAATATTACCGTTGTAATTTCTATCGCATTAGTTTTGTTTTTACTTGGATTGATGGGGCTTATCCTCATTAATGCTCAGAAATATTCAGACTATATCAAAGAACAATTGGTAGTAAACGCCTATTTTGATGAAAATTATGATGACAAGGATTCTGCAAAAATTGTATCAATGGAGCAGGAAGCTTTCAAAAAAATCCAAACTTTAGCTCCCGTAAAACGTGCGACCTATATCACCAGAGAAATGGCCACTGTAGAAGCTAAAAAAAGTATGGGAATTGACAGTGATGCACTTTTCGACGAGCATATTTTCCCTTCATCAGTGGAAGTAGCACTGAAACCTGAATTTGTAGATCCCGCAAAAATTGATGGCGCCATAAAACAACTGCAATCCGTTCCCGGAATTGTTGAAGTGAAGAACAACAGTTCGCTGATGGTAGATGTTTACAATAATCTGAACAGAATTTTGAAATGGATTTTAGGATTTTCACTCTTATTTTTAGTTCTTGCTGTCGTTTTAATCAACAATTCTATCAGATTGAAAATTTTCTCTAAACGTTTCATTATCAAAACAATGCAATTGGTAGGAGCGAGAAGAAGATTTATCCTAAAGCCTTTTGTTTTAGAAGCTGTTGTTCTAGGTTTAATTGGTTCATTACTTGGGCTTTTGGCTTTGTTTGGTGTTTGGTATTATTTTACACAAGAGATAGGGCAAGAGTTTATCCAAAACGATCCGCAATACTTGTGGTTAATTTTACTTGTTCTCGGTGTAGGAATTTTAATCACTGTTTTAAGTACGATTTTCGCAACTTGGAGATTCTTAAGAACCAATATCGACGATTTATACTATAACTAATGGCAAAAAATAAACAGAAAAAATTCTCTGCGGAAGAGTTTGGAGCTGATGATGTAAAGGTTGAAAATACTGAAAGTTCAGCTTTCTACTTTGGCAAAGAAAATTACAAATGGATGCTTATCGGTTTGGGTTTAATAGCGGCCGGATTTCTTTTAATGCTTGGTCCGGATGCCAATACGGTAGACGGAAAATACGATCCAAACCAATGGAACGACGGTATTTTTTCGGTTTTACGAATTCGTATTGCACCGTTGTTAGTAATAGCTGGTTTTGCTGTAGAAGCATATGCCATTTTAAAAAGAAATAAATAAATTTCAAAATTTATATCAGCTTTGTCAAAGTTTTTATTCTTACACATAATAACTTTGACAAAGTTTTTTATCATTTTATCAGTCATTATTTATCATTAATAAAAAGAGATGGATTTAATTAAGGCAATCATTATCGCCATTGTAGAAGGTTTAACCGAATATTTACCGGTATCATCTACCGCACATATGATTTTTACCAGTTCCATTTTTGGGATTCAGGAGGATGAATTTGTGAAGATGTTTCAGGTTTCTATACAATTTGGAGCCATTTTGGCGGTGGTTTTTCTGTATTGGAAAAAATTCTTTGATTTCACCAATCTCAAATTTTACTTAAAACTCGCTGTGGCTGTTATTCCAGCATTGGTTTTAGGTTATATTTTTGATGATATGATTGAAAGTGTTTTGGGAAATCCCGTTCCCATTGCAATCGTATTAATTATCGGTGGTGTTTTCCTTCTGTTTATTGATAAACTTTTCACTGTTCATACCATTGATGATGAAAAAGAAATTTCCTACAAAAAAGCCTTTATTATTGGGATTTACCAGTGTTTAGCAATGATGCCGGGTGTTTCCAGAAGTGCAGCTTCCATTATTGGTGGGATGCAACAGAAACTTACTAGAAAAGCAGCTGCCGAATTTTCTTTTTTCCTTGCCGTTCCTACAATGCTGGCGGTTTGCGTGTATTCTATTTTCGTAAAAAACTGGAACCATAACGGAGTAGAGCAGAAAGGTTACGAAATGATTTTCGCCAACTCCGAAAATACAATGAGTTTCTTTGTAGGAAATATTGTAGCGTTTGTAGTTGCCGTTATTGCTATTAAATTTTTCATTGGTGTGCTTACCAAATACGGCTTTAAACCTTGGGGTTGGTACAGAATTATCGTAGGCATAGCTTTGTTGATTTACTTTACGCAGTTTAAATAATTTTTTTTGGGCAGCAATTTCCGCCTTCCACTCCCAATCTTTTGTTCGTCTTATGGCCTCACAAAAGGATTTCCGTTCAAGTCGGGCTGCAGATTCAGAGTTTATAGACATTTTCATTAACAGATGACAGAAACAGATTTTTTAGAAGGACAAATCATTTTGGTAGATAAACCATTAGACTGGACTTCTTTTCAGGCTGTTAATAAACTAAAATACAAACTGAAAAGAGAGTTCAAGCTTCCTAAAAAATTCAAAATTGGTCACGCCGGAACTTTAGATCCAAGAGCAACCGGACTTCTCATCGTTTGCACCGGAAAATTCACCAAAAAAATTCCCGACATTCAGAATGCGCCAAAAGAATATCATACTGAGATAAAAATCGGCGTACAAACAGAATCTTACGATACTGAAAAACCTGAAATCCTGCATCAGGATTATTCGCATATTACAGAAGCTATTATCAATTCAACTCTGGAAAAATTCCTGGGAGAAATAGAGCAGAAGCCACCCGTTTTTTCAGCCATAAAAATTGATGGTGAACGCGCATACAATCTTGCAAGAGCAGGTGAAGAAGTAGAAATGAAAAGCAGAAAAACCACCATCTTTTATATTCAGGATATTGAAATCAATTTGCCATTGGTAAGTTTTACGGTAGGCTGTTCCAAAGGGACTTATATCAGAAGTCTCGCTCACGATATTGGCC
The DNA here is from genome assembly GCA_023394415.1 of Bacteroidota bacterium. Lineage (GTDB taxonomy): Bacteria > Bacteroidota > Bacteroidia > Flavobacteriales > Weeksellaceae > Planobacterium. The sequence continues at coordinate 46,935 of JAEXAR010000014.1, read as the reverse complement.
AGGAATTAGGCGTTGGAGCTTATTTAACCAATTTAAGGAGAACTAAAATAGGAGAGTATTCTGTAATAGATGCTTCACAAGATTATTTAAACAATGATTTTAGATTCAGTGATTTATGAAAAAAAAATTAACACTTATTTTTTTGTTGATGAGCATTGTAACATTTTCTCAACAAAAAGAGAATTTGAAACTGGGTATTTTCGGCTCAGTTCAAGCAGATGTTGGTTTAGATTTAGGTTCCATTATCAGAAAACCACAAAATCCAGAAGAATATTATTCTACCACAAATCAACATCCAACTTATTTTACTTATGGTTTTACAGGACAAGTTGGTTATCAACCGTTAAATTGGTTGGCGCTTTCAGGAGGTTTGCGTTACAGTTATATCTCACCTAAATTTCATAATGTTTATTGGATGGTTCAGCCTTATTTTTTTATTTCTAATCCGATAGACCAGGAGTTCCAGTATATCACTTTTAATTTTGGCAGACAGATTAATACCACACAAGGTTTAAGCAATAATGGATTTATAGGAATTGGCGCAGGATTTTACGATTTGGTAAGTAATCATTTTGCCCAAAAAATACAGTTAAATTTGGATGTGCAAACTGCAGATGATGCTGTTTGGTTTTTAGGTTTGTCGTATGGTATTACCATTTTCAGCAATAAAAATTTATAAAAATCAGGATGGAACAAATTCGCATTAATAAATATCTTTCAGAAGTTGGCTACTGCTCAAGACGTGCAGCAGATAAACTTTTAGAAGAAGGCAGAATTACCATCAACGGAAAAATTCCGGAAATGGGAACTAAAGTTTCTGATGAAGATGAGATTTGTGTGGACGGTATTTCCGTCCGTAAAACCGAAGAAGAACACGTTTATATTGCCTTCAACAAACCTGTCGGAATTGTATGTACCACCGATACAAACCGCGAGAAAAACAATATCATTGATTATATCAATCATCCAAAACGGATTTTCCCAATCGGCAGACTCGATAAACCAAGTGAAGGCCTTATTTTACTCACTTCTGATGGTGATATTGTGAATAAAATTTTGCGAGCCAGAAACAACCATGGTAAAGAATACATTGTACGGGTTGATAAACCTATCACACCAAAATTTCTCGATAAAATGAGAAACGGTGTCCCTATTCTTGATACCATTACCAAAAAATGCGAGGTTGAAAAGTTGGACACTATGACCTTCAGAATCGTTTTAACGCAAGGCTTGAACCGACAAATCCGAAGGATGTGCGAATATTTGGGTTATGAAGTAAAAAAACTGAAACGCATCCGAATCATGAACATCCATCTGGATTTGCCCATAGGAAAATGGCGTGATTTAACGCCGAAAGAATTTTCGGAACTGCAAAATCTTTTGGAGGATTCTTCTAAAACATTTGATTAATATTTTAAAGCTTCCGTAAAGTCTTCGACAAGATCAACCTAAAAAGATTTTCATCTCAAATACAACCTCATTTTCGCCTCATATTCAGGCTTTACTTTGATGAATTTCCAGATTTTCTTTTCATCGGGGTTTGAAATTCTGTAGAAAATAATTTTATCAGCAGAATATTTAAAATAAGGATGCGTTTTGAGCCAACTTTCCGGAGCATCAACAAGTGTATACTTTTTGACATCAGAAGGATTGAGAAGAGAAACTGATACCAATTTTTCTGCTAAATCTCGGTCAATTCCATATACTTCATAAATCTGGCTTTTGCTCACAAATCCTCCTAAACTTTTTCTAAAGCTTACAAACCCTCCGGAAATTTTCTCGTTAAAGCCAAACTCACGTAATTGATTAAATGAAATAGTATTCAGATCTGTCTTTGAAAAATCGGTTTTGCTTTCCGGATTAATTTCTGTTTTGCTATATACTTGTTTTTCAGGTTCTTTAATGTTGTTAGGATTAATTCTAATCCAAGGTTTCAGTTCATCAAAACGTTGGGTAATCATATAACATTTTTGTACATCTTCAAGTGTTCTGAAGCTTCCACGAAGGATTTTGTTTTTATAATTCAAGATCCCTGCAACCTGTTTATCAGAAAATCCTAATGCTTTCCAACCATTTTCATCCAATTCATTGGGATCAAAATAAGTATAGCTGATTTTTGCTTTCTCTTTGGAATTTGAAGTGAAAATTTTTGCTTGCTCCTCAGATTTTTCAGGTAATAATAAATAGGGTGACATTTGTGAAAATTGCTCGGCATTGATGATGAAACAAGCTTTCAGTTTTTCTTTGCTTTGAAAACTTCCGCCCAGGAAATTCTTGTATTTTAGAATGGCTTCAGCTTGTTTTTCCGAAAATCCCATTGCTATCCAGTCTTGAGATGATAAACCGTCAGGATTGAATCTGCCGGAAATGTTTAATCTCTTTTTTTCAAAAGCTTTATAAGTGTAGTTTCCTTTTTTAGCATCTTGATTGGTTTCTGGAAGGAGAATGTAAGGTTCCAGTTCAGAATAGCGGTTAACGATTGGGTAACATTTTTTAAACTGTTCTTTGGATTTGAACTCGCCACCGATAATTTCTTTATACTTCAAAATTGTGGCTATTTCTTTATCAGAAAAACCAAGATTCTTCCATTGGCTTTCATCCAAATCATTAGGGTTGAATTCTGATAAAATAATTGGTAAACCTGCCGAGTTTGAATTCTTAATAAATTCAACTTCTGGTATTTCAGACTTTTCATTCGCTTTGTATTGGTAAAAAGCAAATTGAGAAACAGCTATCGCAGATCCAAATAAAGAAAGAGCAATATATTGCTTTCTCCTTAATTTGTTTGGAAGGTTGTTTTTCATTGATACTAGTTTTATGACTAAAATTAATCAAAAAAACTTTTAGATGAAAAAAAATTATTCTTCAGGTTTATCTACCAAAGATTCTTTCAATTTTTGTAATTCAGCCTTCACAAACTCCAGTCTGTCAATCATCGTAATGGTTTCTGAAATTTTTGAATTGGTGGTAAGAGCAATACGTGCACCGTCCAAAGTGTAACCTTTTTCTTTTACCAAATGGTAAATGATTTTCAAATTATTTAAATCTTCAGGCGTGAAATAGCGGTTTCCTTTTTTATTTTTTTTAGGACGCAAAATAGGGAATTCCTGCTCCCAATATCTTAAAAGTGAAGTATTTACATCGAAAGCTTTAGCAACTTCTCCGATGGAATAATAGAGTTTATCTGGTAAATCAAGTTTCATCAAAGCAAAGATAAAAATTTCCGCATAACTTAAAGTAATTCTTTAAGACTAAAAAATTTTCTGAAGATATATTGTAAATTAATAATTTTCAGTAATTTTGCACCACTTTTTTGTGGGCAAGGTCTGTAAAAGTAAAACATTAATAATTAACATCTTCCGTATTTTTAAAACCACATAACAGACTTTAAAAAGAAGGAATACAAATTTTAAATTTATGTCTGAAAACAAAGACGCGGTTCTGATGAACCAAAACGTAGCACCTGAACAGTTTGATTGGGATTCTTTCGAATCAGGATTAGATGCTGAAGCAAGAAAAGAAAAAAGTGACCTTGAAGAAATCTACAAAGGTTCTTTGAGCGATCTTGAGGACAATGATGTTCTTGTAGGTAAAGTGGTAAGACTTACTGACAAAGAAGCGATCGTTGACATTAACTTCAAATCTGAAGGTGTGATTTCTCTGAACGAATTCCGTTACAACCAAGGCCTTAAAGTAGGTGACGAGGTAGAAGTAATGGTAGACAGAAGAGAAGACAAAACCGGCCAATTACAATTGTCTCACAAAAAAGCGAGAACGCTTAAGGCTTGGGACAGAGTAAACGAGCTTCATGAAAGTGGGGAAATCGTAAACGGTTTTGTAAAATCTAGAACCAAAGGTGGTATGATCGTAGATGTACACGGTATTGAAGCGTTCTTGCCAGGTTCACAAATCGATGTGAAGCCAATTAAAGATTACGATCAGTTCGTAGGTAAAACAATGGAATTCAAAGTAGTGAAAATCAATCCTGAATTCAAAAACGTTGTAGTATCTCACAAAGCATTGATCGAGGCAGATATCGAAGGACAGAAAAAAGAAATTATCGCTCAGCTTGAAAAAGGACAGGTACTTGAAGGAACTGTTAAAAACATTACTTCTTACGGTGTATTCATCGATCTTGGAGGTGTTGACGGTCTTATCCACATTACTGACCTTTCTTGGAGCAGAGTTAATCATCCATCAGAAATCCTTGAGGACGGACAAACTGTAAAAGTGGTTATCCTTGATTTTGATGATGAGAAAACAAGAATCCAGCTTGGTATGAAGCAGCTTGAAGCTCACCCTTGGGATGCGCTTTCTGCTGACCTTAAAGTTGGTGATAAAGTAAAAGGAAAAGTGGTTGTTCTTGCTGATTATGGTGCGTTTGTAGAAATCGCTCCTGGTGTAGAAGGTCTTATCCACGTTTCTGAAATGTCTTGGTCTACACACTTAAGAAGTGCAGGTGACTTCGTAAAAGTAGGTGATGAAGTAGAGGCTGAAGTATTAACTTTAGACAGAGAAGAAAGAAAAATTTCTCTTGGTATCAAGCAATTGAACAAAGATCCTTGGGAAAATATCGAAACTAAATATCCTGTAGGTTCACAGCACGTAGGTACGGTAAGAAACTTCACCAACTTCGGAGTATTCGTTGAATTGGAAGAAGGTATCGACGGTTTGATCTACATCTCTGATCTTTCCTGGACTAAGAAAATCAAGCATCCAAGCGAATTCTGCAACGTGGGTGATAAACTTGACGTGGTAGTTCTTGAGTTGGATACAGCTGCAAGAAGACTTTCTCTAGGTCACAAGCAACTTCAGGAAAACCCTTGGGACAAATTCGAAACTAAGTATGCAGAAGGTACTGTACACACAGGAACTGCAACTGACGTTTTCGATAAAGGAGCTCAGGTACAGTTCGAAGATGCTGAAGTAGAAGCTTTCTGCCCATCAAGATTACTCGAAAAAGAAGACGGTTCAAAAATCAAAAAAGGTGAAACGGCTGATTTCAAAGTAATCGAATTCAATAAGGAGTTCAAGAGGGTAGTTGTGTCTCACACAGGTACTTTCAGAGACGAAGAAAGAAGAAATGCTAAAGAAGCTGCTACAAAACCGGCTGCAACTTCAGGTGAAGAAAAAACCACTCTTGGTGATATCGACGCTTTAGCAGAACTTAAAAAGAAAATGGAAGGCGGTAACTAATCCGACTGAAATTTCATAAATTTAAACCGTCCTGTTTTTCAGGGCGGTTTTTTTATTTTGTGAATTGTAAAATATATTTTAATTTAAAAAAAAATACCATGAAAAATTATCTCAATTTAATTACCTTATTTTTAATACCGCTGATTTCTCTGAACTGTAATAAAACTTCAGACAATTCAGGGGTTATTAAAGCTGATTTAAAATCAATAAGCGGACAAGCAGACAAAGTTGTAATTATCCTGGAAAAAAATTTAATAGCCGGTGACTCTACTCAAATTAAAGATACCATTTTATTAAAAAATGATAGTTTTCAATATAATTATACATTTAAACAACCTAAACGAATGCTTCTAAAACTACTAAAAAATAATGTTGAAGTTGGAATTATTGTTTTCAAAGAAAAGAGGCTAAAAAACGCCACTTTAGTTGCAAATCCCCTGATTGGAAATGAAAATATTCGCATTAAAGTAGAACAGAAGAGTTCTGAGCACCCACAAACCTTTATTGCTCAAATTGAAGGCGCAATTCAAAATGAAATGTTCCGTAAAACACTTACAAATGAAAAGATAACAGTAAAGAGGTTAGATGAAAATTCTTCAAACTTTCCCATGCTTTGGAAATTGAGAGAATTTTCACAGGACTACACATCTTCTGAACTTGAAATACTTAGCTCTAAATTTTCGGAACAGGTAAAACAATCACCGTCTTTTGAAATCTTAAAAAGAATAATATCAGAAAAAAAGAATATAGAAAAATTTGGTTACTCAAAAAATTTCAATTGGAAAGATATCAATGGTAAATCATATAATTTTGAAGAAGCAAGAAATGGCAAAAAGAAAGTATTTATCATTTTTTGGGCAAGTTGGTGTATACCTTGTAGAAATGAAATTCCTAATCTAAAAGAATTCTATAAAAAGCATAATTATGAGGTGAGTATGGTTAGTTTAAGTATTGACGAAGACTATAACCGTTGGCATAAAGCAGTGCAGGAAGAAAAAATGCCATGGCTAAATCTATCAGGATTACCAGATAGTAAAAATGCTGTTATGGTTAATTATGATGTCCATGCAGTTCCAACCCTCACATTATTGGATGAGAAAGGAAAAGTTCTTGAAAGAAATAGCAACGATTTAAATAAAATAATTGATCTTGTAAAAAAATAAATGCAGCTAAATTTCCTTACAGTTTGCACAAATTCTGGGAAAACCGGGAAGAATGTATTGCTGCTTTGCAGAAATAATTAGTCTTTTTTATCATTTGCTTCGTCCAAATCAGGACTGGCATTAATACGCGACTCAAATTCTGAAAAAGATGTGTTTCTCCTGATGACTTTTAACAACAAAAAACCTGCTGTTGCACCTAAAAAAACCATACCTGCAAAAAGTAAATTTCCGGTTTGTCCGCCTATTGCAATTTTGCAGATGAATCCCAAAATAACTCCAACAATAAACGGGGCGGCAAAAATCTTAATTCCAAAAAGGGATTCAACAAATTTTTCCATCGTTATTAATTTTAGTAAAGTTAGATAAAATATCACGAAAAAGTGTAATTTTTTCATATTTTATTTTTTTACATCTTTGGCACAAGAAACTAATAATCATTCAAATACTCAAACTAATTTTCTTCAGAAAATGAAAAAGGCTGTCTCATATTTTGAGCAGCCTTTTGGTTTATAGATTGGTACTTAACTTTTATTTTATATAATGTTTCTTAAAAACATCATTATTTCTTCTGCTGGAAAACCAATCTTAAAAATAGTTTATAGTTATTTCTTCTATTTGACCTCAATTATATTATCCGCAGGATTCACATCTGCCATTCTTTGCGAAAAATCAATTCCAAGAACTGAAATCTCATCTTTGGTGTAGGGGATGGTAAATTTGTATTCTTTCTGCGTCCAAGGCCAGTAATTTAATGTTGTGAAAGGCCCGTAAATATCTTTCTTCTTCCATTCTCTCGTCATATTCATTGGGATTTGATAATTCACCACTTTTTTGTCTTTGGTGAAAACACTAAAGTCAATTGGCATTGGAACGTTTCCGTTATTCACCAAAGTTATAGTAGTTGCACCATCACCATATTCTACATTTTTCACAGCATAATCAATAGTTTTGGTAGTATTAATCCAATAATGGTTAAACCATTTCAAATCCATACCTGATAATCTTTGGGCAATATGAAGAAAATCTCTGTCATTAGGATGCTTCATTTTCCATTGGTTGAAAAATTCTTTCATCACTAGAGAAAGAGTTTGTTCTCCCAAAATATAACCTAATTGAACAAGATATAATTCACCTTTTGTATAACTTGCCACAGAATATGCTCTACCGTCATCGTGATGATCTGCAAGCCAAACTGCAGGTTCTTCTTTTCCGGTTTTTGTAAATTTTACATAAGAATTGATAGTACCTGTAAACGGATTCGCCACAGGTTCAGATGGTGGAAATAACTGATGCATCACTAAACTTTCGGCATAGCTTGTAAAGCCTTCATCCATCCAAGGTTTTGTACTTTCATTGGTTGCCAACATTTGCTGAAACCAAGAGTGATTACCTTCGTGCACCATCAATCCAACCAATCCGTCCAGTGTTTTGGCTTCTCCAAGCATCATGGTTGTCATTCCATATTCCATTCCACCGTCTCCGCCCTGTACAAATGAATAACTTGGGTAGGCATATCGACCAAAAGTAGCATTCATTATCTGGAAATATTTGGTAATGAGCGGTTTGCTTTCCTCCCAAAATTTTGTTTTATCCGATTTCTGATACACGTAATAAACTTGCGGTCCGTCTAAAATCGTAAAATTTTCTACCGTATAATCTTTATCCGCTGCCCAAGCAAAATCGAGCATATTTTTCGCCTGCCATTTCCAAGTTGCTTTTCCGTTAGCATCAGATTTAATATTTGCAGTTTCGGAGTAGCCTTTAACTTCATTTTGGTTTAGAAGTGTTCCGCCTGCACCAATGATATAATCTTTATCAATTTTGATGTTGATATCAAAATCAGCAAACGGAGCGTGAAATTCTCTTCCGATATAATCGAAAGCATGCCATCCTTCGTAGTCGTATTCTGCGATTTTAGGATACCATTGTGTCATTGTCATATCTATACCTTCACGGTTATTTCTTCCGGAACGGCGAATTTGTTTTGGAATCACAGCATCCCATTCCATAGTGAATGTTGTAGAAGAATTTGGCTTTATAGGTTCAGCTAATTTTACTTTCATAATGGTTTCCTGAATTTCAAATTTCAGATTTTTGCCATTTTGCTTAATCCAACGGATGTTTTGAGCACCTTCCTCATTTTTCGGAATAGAAGCCAGTCTGGAAATCCCATTTTGTTGCAATCTTCCATCACCATTAATTCCTTGGCTTTTAACTCTCTCATCCATCATTGAACCTGGTTTAAAGGCATTCCAATATAGATGGAAATAAACCACATCCAATTCGTCTGGTGAATTATTAGTGTAGATTAATGTTTGCTTTCCCTGATAGGTAAAGTTGGGTGCATCCACATCAATATCCATTTTGTATTTTGCATATTGCTGATAATAAGCGTATTGCTGAGAAAAAACCGAACTGTAAACAGTGAATAATATGATTGAAAATAATCTCTTCATTGAATAAAAATTTTTGAGTGCGAAAGATAAGAATTTTTACATAACCCTTTAAATGTAGCAAAGTATCTAAAAAATCTATCCTCTATGTGTTTGAACTTTAGTAATTTTGCACCCGAAAAAATACAATATGCTTACGGTAGAAAAAATTGGCGGAACATCTATGTCACAATTTCAGGATGTTTTGCAAAATATTATAAAAAGAAAAAGATCACCTGAAGAAATGTACAACCGCATTTTTGTGGTTTCGGCGTATAACAATGTTACGAATTGGCTTTTGGAACATAAAAAAACAGGAGAACCAGGCGTTTACAGTAAATTTTTGAATGGTGAAGATTATCAACAAGCTTTAGATGAACTTGGTGTAAAGCTCATTCAGATTAATGAAGGTCTTGTAAATATTGGGCTTAATCTTAATGAATCCAATGAATTTATCACCAACAGAATTAATCAGGCAAAAATGATGCTTGGAAGTTTAAGGAAGGTTCTCGCATCAGGTTACGTTAATGCAAAAGACATATATCTTGCGGCACGAGAAATCTTAGCGTCTATTGGAGAAGCACATTCAGCATGGAATTCAGTAAATATCATCCAAAACAATAGAATTAATGCGAAGTTTATCGATTTATGTGGTTTTGATGACAATGAAGCGTTAACCATTGACGAAAGAATTTCAAAGGAATTTTCGGGTATAGATTTTAGCAAAGTCATTTGTGTGGCAACAGGCTATACCAAAGGTACGGAAGGTATTATGCGTGCTTTCGATAGAGGATATTCAGAAGTAACGTTCAGTAAAATTGCAGTAGATGTAAATGCAGATGAAGCGGTTATTCACAAAGAGTATCATCTTTCCAGCGCTGATCCTAATATTGTTGGTGTTGAAAACTGTGTACCTGTTGGATTAACCAATTACATTATTGCCGATCAATTGGCTGATATAGGTATGGAAGCCATTCATCCAAAAGCAGCAAAACCTTTGGAGCTAGCAGATATTAATATCAGAATTAAAAACACTTTCGAACCGGAACACGAAGGAACTTTAATTTCTAAAAAATATATTTCTCCCGATACCAGAATAGAAATTGTTTCAGGCTCCAAACAAATGATTGCTGTAGAGGTACACGATCCGCTTATGGTAAATGAAGTTGGCTATGATGCACGAATAATGAGTTATTTTCAAAAATACAATGTGAGTTATGTTTTGAAATCTACCAACGCAAACTCTATCACAATGGTGATTTGGGAAAATAAAAATGCAGAGAAACTAATTGAAGAACTGAAAGAGGTTTTTTATCAGGTTACGGCAATTCCGGTAGCGATTGTTTGTGCAATGGGAAGCAATATTGCAGGACCGGGATTTTTGTATCGTGCAACAAAAGCACTCTTTGAAAATAATATCAATATTGAATGCTACGGACAATCTTTAATGCAGGTTAATCTCCAGTTTGTAATTCGGAGAGAGCATTATGAAAATGCAATTAAAGCCTTGAATGAAGCTCTTTGCAAAACCAAATAAAAAAAAGCTGTCTCAAAAGTGAGACAGCTTTTTTAAATTTTTAGAAGTTCAATAGTCTTTTCAGGATTATCGCTGCCAAAGACTGCATTTCCGGCGACTAAAACATCTGCACCTGCGTCGAAGAGTTTTGAGGCATTTTCAATATTTACGCCACCATCAATTTGTATAAGTGCTGTGGAATTGTTACTCAAAATCAAATCTTTAGTCTCTAAAATTTTTTTGTAAGTATTTTCGATAAACTTTTGTCCGCCAAATCCTGGGTTTACACTCATCAAAAGCACCAAATCAACTTCAGAAATGATATCTTCAAGCATTAAAACCGGAGTAGAAGGATTAAGCACTACACCAGCTTTTGCACCTTTATCTTGAATGAAATTAATAGTTCTATGCAAATGCGTACAAGCTTCGTAATGCACGGAAACCAGATCAGCACCTTGATGGATGAATTCTTCCACATATTTTTCAGGTTCTACAATCATCAGGTGTACATCAACAAATTTTTTGGCATGCTCATGAATCGTTTTCATTACAGGGAAACCAAATGAAATATTTGGCACAAATCTTCCGTCCATTACATCTACGTGAAACCAATCTGCCTGACTTCGGTTCAACATTTCAATATCGCGCTGCAAATTCCCAAAATCTGCTGATAAAAGGGAAGGAGCAATTAACCGGTTCTTCATTTTTACTTTTTTATCTTTTTATTAATTTTTAAAATATTTCATTCCTTCATTTTCAGGATAAGCATGTCCAGTATCAGAAATCATTTTCCAATCGCCCTTTTTATCTTTTTGCCAAATACTGATGTATTGATAATATTCTGTAACATCCTTATTTCCGTCATTATAAATCATTTTGGAAACCCCATAAGTATAACCCAAATCATTCGATTTGGAAACAACAGCTTTTAAAGGTTTCCATTCCAAAGACTTGGCAAATCCAAAATACTCGATAATTTTTTGTCTGTCGGTCATTGGAAGTTTTCCTTGGGAAATAAATTCTGTTTTATCGGCGAGATATTTATCAAAAGCAACGGTTGCGCCTTTCTCTTTAGACATTTTTGCAAAATTACCATCAATTTTTATTAGTTCATATTCTGCTGTATGTAACGGATTTGCTACACAAGAAACTATGAGAAGTAATAAAATTAATACTCTCATTTTAATGGTATTTAAGTTTCATATCCGGCTTTATTTTAAGTAATGTCTCATAAATCAGTTTTATAACATTTGAAACATCTTCTTTAGAAACCATCTCTACAGTGGTATGCATATATCTTAAGGGAAGTGAAATTAGAGCACTTGGAACACCACCGTTAGAATGTGCAAAAACATCAGTATCAGTACCTGTAGCTCTGCTCGCAGCCGCTCTTTGATAAGGTATTTTTTTAGATTTTGCTGTTTCTACTATCAGTTCACGGATATTGTGGTGTACACTTGGTGCAAAAAATACAACAGGACCATCACCACATTTTTGTTCGCCTTCTTTTTTCTTGTCAATCATTGGAGTTGTGGTATCGTGTGTAACGTCGGTAATGATTGCAATATTAGGTTTTATGGTGTCCGCAATCATATCAGCGCCATAAAGTCCTACTTCTTCCTGTACGGAATTGACGATATAGAGTGCAAAAGGCAGTTTCTTCTTATTGTCTTTCAACATTTTAGCAACTTCTGCTATCATAAAGCCACCCATTCTGTTATCAAGTGCGCGACAAACAAAATAGCGATCATTCAACTCGAAAAACTCATCGGGATAAGTAATCATACAACCTACATGTATACCCAGTTCCTCTACCTCTTTTTTAGTTGTAGCGCCACAATCAATAAAAATGTTTTCAATTTTTGGTACCGGTTCATTCTGGTTAGCACTTCTGGTATGTATTGCAGGCCAACCGAAAACGCCTTTCACAACGCCTTTCTCTCCGTGAATATTGACAATTTTAGAGGGTGCAATTGCTTGATCTGAACCTCCGTTTCTAATGACATAAATTAACCCATCATCTGTAATATAATTCACATACCAAGAAATTTCATCTGCGTGAGCTTCTATCACAACCTTAAACTCCGCTTCAGGATTTATAATTCCGTAACAGGTTCCGTAATGGTCAAATTCAATTTTATCCACATAAGGCTTCAGATACTTCATCCAAATTTCCTGTCCATTTCTTTCGTAACCAGTTGGAGATGCGGCGTTTAAGTATTCTTCTAAAAATATCAAAGATTTTTTTTCAAATTTCATTAAAAGGAACGTTTTTTGTTAGTATAAATTCCGGTTTTTTAGTTGAGTAAAAGTAATGAAAATATATAAATTATTCTATATTGTCCTTTTGTTTTTGGGCTTTCACGCTTTTGGACAGAATGATACAATTGCCAAACCTTTAAGTCAAGTTCCCACAGAAATGTTGCGTACAGATGAGTTTGGAAACAAATATTATTATGATCAAAAGCAAAAAGCAAAAATCTATGAGATAAATGGGGAAACTGTTGTGGTAATGGATGAATTAATATTGCAGAAGAAACCACACTTCAACAACCAATTAGATCGTAACTATTATTATTTTCTGAATAAAAAACTTAACCGTGTTTATCCTTTATTTCTTACAGCTTTACAGCAATACAGAGATTTGAATGTACAATTGGCATCTATGGAAGGCTCGGATAAAAGAAAATATTCCAGAGAAATACAGCAAAGATTGGCAGATCAGTACGAAGCACAGTTGAGAGATCTCACCACAACAGAAGGGCAGGTTTTTGCCAAACTGATGAACAGAGCGACAGGAAAAACGGTGTATGAAATCATTAGAGAATTGCGTGGAGGCTGGAGTGCTTTTTGGTGGAATGTAAAAGGCAATGCTGCCGATATTGAATTGAAAAAAGAATACAATCCCTACAAATACAGAGATGATGAATTTGTAGAATCTCTATTGCAAAGCAATTGGAATATTGGGTACCTTATGCCATATCCAGGGTACAGAGATTTTAAAGTCAATAAAAATTAAAGATAGAGTTTTTTTAATTTTTCAAAAACGATTTTATCAACAGGTAATGTAAATGGATTTTCTTCATCGAGGGAAATCCATTCTGTTTTTTCGATGGTTTCATCAATGATTTTCAAGTTTGCTTCTTCCTTAATGTCTGCGGTATAATAAATTGTAAGAAGCTGTTCATTATCGTTAAATTTTGATACGATAAAATCTTCTTGCGTGTATAAATGCTGAATGTTTTCAATTTCAAGGTTCAGTTCTTCAGCAAATTCCCTTTTCAGGCATTCAATAGTACCTTCACCATATTCTAAACCTCCACCAGGAAACTTAATGAGTTTTTCTCCCACATATTCTTCAAACAACGTGAAGATTTTTCGATCTTTTATACAGGCTGCATATACTCTAACATTTACCCGATGTATCATACCTTTATTGTTTTATGGCGTTAATCATTTCGCGTTTTCCTGGAGGGCCGGCTTTTTTTTCTACATTAAATCCCAGTTCCTGAAGGTTTCTTCTTACACTTCCTTTAGATGAATAAGTGGTTAATAAACCATTAGCTTTCATTTTACTGTGAACCATTTCAAAGAGTGGTTTTTCCCATAAATCCGGTTGCACACGAGCTCCGAAACAATCATAATAAACCAAATCTATCGGTGGAAGATCAAGATTTTCAAGGTGATAGAAATCACATTCAAATTTAGTTAAATAAAAATTAGGTGTAATTTCTACAGGCTTGTTCCATTCTGAAAGATGAATTTTTTGATTGATTTCTCCTATTTTTTCATTCTCAAAAAGAGAAGGATAGCCTAAGAGTTCAACTTCGGTTAATAAAACGGGATATTTTTCAAGCGCAAAATAATGCAAAATATGACTTTTGTCAGTTTTTAAAAATTCATTAATCGTAACCAAAACATTCAAACCTGTGCCAAAACCGAGTTCTAAAATATTAATTTCGCAATTATTTATTAAATTTAATCCGTTTTTGATAAACACATGTTCTGCTTCCTGCAAAGCACCATGACCTGAATGATAACCTTCATTCAAATCATTGATAAACAACGTTTTGCTTCCGTCTTTAGTAGTCTTTATTTCTCTCTTCATTTCAAATATTTGACAAAATTAAATTAAATCTTTATATTTAGAAAATTATATTATATTTGTTAAAATTAAATTATTTTTAAAAAATGATAATTCAAAAATCTGAAAACCCAAGAATTGGATATTTTGATCCTGAAAATTACACATTTGGTGACCACTTTATTGATCATATGATTATCTGTGAGTACGAAAATGGAAAATGGGGCGAGCCTAAGTTGGTTCCTTATGGTCCACTTCCTTTTTCACCTGCAAATATGGCGTTCAACTACGGACAAGCTTGTTTTGAAGGGATGAAAGCTTATAAAGATAAAGATGGACAGGTTTTCTTATTCAGGCCTGAAAAGAATTTTGAACGTATCAACAAATCTGCAACAAGACTTGCAATGCCTGAAGTTCCTGAGGAAGCTTTTATGCAGGGATTAAAAGTACTTATGGATGTAGACAGAAAATGGATTCCTTTTGGAGAAGGAAAATCCCTTTACATCCGTCCTTTAATTTTTGCTACTGAAGAAGCTTTGAAGGCAAGGATTTCTACAAAATATATGTTCGCAATTGTTGCAGCACCTGCAAAAAGTTATTATACAGCTCCGGTTTCTGTTAAAATCTCAGATTATTATTCAAGAGCTGCAAGTGGAGGTGTAGGATTTGCAAAAGCAGCAGGAAATTATGCGGCCTCTTTTTACCCTACAAAACTTGCTAATGACGAAGGGTATGAACAGGTAATATGGACCAATGATGAAACCCACGAAAATTTTGAAGAAAGTGGGACCATGAATGTTTTTGTTAGAATTAACGATACCATTTACACCCCTAAAACATCAGACAAAATTTTGGACGGGGTTACAAGAGACAGCTTTATACAATTGGCAAAAAGAAGAGGAATTGAAGTTGTAATTGGCGATGTAAAGGTAAAAGATGTAATGGAAGCTCACGAAAGAGGCGAATTGAAAGAAGTTTGGGGTGTTGGAACTGCTGTTGTTACCAGCCTTTTTGAAGCTATTGGCTATAAGGATAAAAAATATGAACTTCCGAAAATTAGTGCCGAAGAAAGTTTTGCACTTACCTTACAAAAAGATTTGGTAGATATACAAACCAATAAAGCTGAAGATCCTTTCGGATGGAGAGTTTTGGTGGAGAAAAACGTTTTTGAAACCGTTTAATATTATTTTGAAATAAAATCATAAACCGGGCAAATATTCCCGGTTTTTTGATTTAAATATTCTCGATAAAAATCAGTAATTTCGCAAAACTTTATGAGAAAAATTGTTTTTGTTGCAGTAATGTCTGTGTTTTCTTGTGCTAAACAACCGATACATCCACCGGTTGGAGGTGTGCTTTCAGAGAAAGACTTACAGATATCCAAAAATCGTTCAAAATCTTTGAATGAACTTGAAAGACAACAAATTCAAGATTGGATTGGCCAACAAAAAGAAGAGTTTTTTACAATGGGTTTAGGCTATTGGATAGATAAAGATGCATTAAGACAGAATCCCAAAAGAAGTGACGGCGAAAGACTGTCTTACCAATATGATATTTATGATTTTGATAGAGTAAAACTCTATGAAAAACCCAAAATTGCCAACGATGTATATCTCGGTAAATTTGAAGAACTAAAAGCTATAGACGATGCTTTGCGCTATATGAAGCCAGGAGATGAAGCTATACTTTTAGTGCCTTCGCTTTTAGCATACGGAACTTATGGAGATAACGATAAAATTCCGAATGATATGCCATTAATCATCAAACTGAAAGTATTGAACTAAACAAAAAATATGAAATTTAAATCGAAATTATTAATCACATTAGGGATGGTATCCTTAATTAGTTGTACACCAATATATAAAAAAATGAACGTAGACAAAGAACTTTATGAAGGTCTGAATGACGGACTGTATGCAAATTTACAAACCTCAAAAGGAAATATGCTTGTAAAGCTTGAAGACCAAAAATCTCCGGTTACGGTAGCAAATTTTGTTGGATTGGCAGAAGGCAAAATCGACAACAAAGCTAAAGCGAAAGGTGTTCCTTTCTATGATGGAACCATTTTTCACAGGGTGATTGAAAATTTTATGATTCAAGGTGGTGATCCAAAAGGAACAGGAATGGGAGATCCGGGATATAAGTTTGAAGATGAAAAAAATGACCTTAAACATACAGGAAAAGGAATTCTTTCAATGGCTAATTCTGGTCCTAATACCAATGGTTCGCAGTTTTTTATCACGCAGGTTGCTACACCTTGGTTAGACGGGAAACACACTATTTTTGGAAAAGTTGTAAATGGTGAAAACATTATTGATGAAATTGCTAAAGTTGAAAAAGGCGCTCAAGACAAGCCAAAAACAGATGTGGTTTTAGAAAAAGTTTCAGTTTTCGGTAAAGGTGACGCTTATAAAAATTATGATGCAGCAAAACTTTTTGATGAAGGAAAAGGAAAAATTCAAGAAAGAAATAAAACTTATGTTGCAAAACAAGAGGAAGAAGCAAAAAAGCAGTTTGAAACATTAAAAGCCGGAATGCAAACTACAGCATCAGGACTAATGTACAAAATCACTAAAAAAGGTAGCGGCAAAAAAGCAGAAAAAGGAAATATAGTATCGGTACACTACGCCGGAAAACTAACAAACGGAAACGAATTCGACAATTCATTCAAAAGGGGAGAACCGATTGAATTTCCTGTAGGAAACGGAATGGTAATTAAAGGTTGGGATGAAGGAATCCTTTTATTAAATGAAGGAGATGAAGTAACATTCCTTATTCCACCAGATTTAGGATATGGTGCAAGAGGTGCAGGAGGTGTCATCCCACCAAATGCATGGTTGATCTTTGACGTTCAACTTGTTAAGGTAAAATAACATTTTAAAAGCTTGCAAATTATTATTAATTTTTAATTTCAAGAATACTTCAAATGAACAAAACACATCTTAGGATGTGTTTTTTATGGATAAATATCTGACAAAAGTCTTTTTTATCTGGACAAAAGTCTTATATTTGTGGTGAAAAATTGATGAGCGATGAAAAAATATACCCAAAAAGAAGATAATAAAACCGTTTCTGAACCTACTGTTGCTTATGGTTATGGCATTCCAGATGATCGCGGGATTTACGCCATTATAGATTCTGTTAATAAAGGAATTAGCTTTACTTCCTTTGAAAAAATTATTAAAAAATATACTTTTACCCTACAAAATTGGGCAGATTTTTTACATATTTCTACCAAAACTCTTGGCCGTTACCAAAAAGAATCTAAAACTTTTGACACCCTTCAATCTGAAAGAATTCTTCAAATAGAAATTCTTCATCAAAGAGGTGAAGAAGTATTTGGCAATAAAGAAAATTTTGCAGTTTGGCTAGATACAGAAAATCTTGCATTAGGGAAACGTCTCCCAAAAGATCTCCTGAAAAATTCGTTTGGCATTCAACTATTGATGGATGAGCTTACCAGAATAGAACACGGTATTTTAGCATAATGGTAGTTTACAGACTTTCAAAATCTTTATATGCCAATGATTTATCGGGTAAAGGTGCAGAACTTGTTGGTGGTAGATGGAACAGTAAAGGAAATGCAGTACTTTATACCTCCCAATCTATAGCACTATGTGTAACAGAAATTGCAGTGCACATTCCATTGGGAATTTTACCAAAGGATTTTGAATTAATTCACATTGAAATTCCTGAAGATTTAATTCTTGAAATTAAAAAACTTCCAAAAGACTGGCAAACCTTTCCCCATTCGGATTCTACACAAAAAATTGGTGATAAATTTCTGAAAGACTTAAAATATTTAATTCTTAAAGTACCTTCTGCTACGGTACAGGGAGAATTTAATTATTTAATAAATCCAAGACACAAAGATTTTGAAAAAGTGAAAATCAGAAAGAAAGAAAAATTCAGTTTTGATGAAAGACTTTTCATAAAATAATAAAGAGCAGAAATTTCTGCTCTTTATGTTTTACCAGTTTTTATCTATCATATAAATTAACTGTGTTATAACTGTTGCGCCCAGCAATAATTCTCTACGATTAACTTTATCTAAAGTATCTTCGTGAGTGTGGTGAATATCAAAATATCTTTGCGGATCCGGAAAAAGCCCTGCAAGTGGAACACCTAATTGTTTTAATGGTCCAATATCTACTCCGCTATGTCTTTTTTCAAAATCATAAATTCCGTATGGCAAAAATAGGGAAGCCCAGGATTTTATCTGGCCAATTTTTTCTTCCGACATATCCATGGCGATACCTCTTGGCGAAAAGCCACCTGCATCACTTTCTATAGCAAATAAATGTTTTTCTTTTGATTTTTTTACTTCATCCAAGTATTTGTAGCCGCCTCTTACACCATTTTCTTCATTGGCGTAACAGATAACTCTAATGGTATGATTATTCTGAATACCCAATTTTTTAAAAGTTCTCAAAACTTCAATGCTTTGCACGATACCTGAACCATCATCGTGAGCACCCTCACCAACATCCCAAGAATCTAAATGTCCCGCAGCAATGATCACCGAGTTATCTTTTTTACCCGTGATTTCTCCAATAACTGAATAGGAGAGTTTATCCTCTTTCATACCGCAATTAGAGTTAAGTTTTGCAGTAACTTTCTGTGATTTTAAAAGAATTGCCAATTCATCAGCAGATTGATTTCCTATTGCTGCTGCCGGAACTTTAGGAACTTGGTCTTCATACCTTAATGATCCTGTGTGTGGCTCATCATCAAATGCAGAAGAAAGTGAACGGATAATTGCAGCTTTACCACCTTTTTTGGCAACTTCTGATGCTGCTGAACGTCTGTAAATCCCTGCTTCTCCATAAGCTTTGAAAGGTTCTACATGATCTTGTCGCCACTCGAAATTAAAGAAAACGATTTTATTTTTTACCTGTGATTCAGAAAGCTTCTTAAAATCATCGAAAGAATTAACCATAATCATTTCTCCCGTTAAGTCTTTACCTCCTGTTCCTTCAGAATTTCCTAATGAGAGCATTTTGATATTTCTCCAACCAGATTTTGAAGTTTTGATGTGTAAAGATTCTTTACCACGAACCCAAACCGGAACCATTACTTCCTGTAACCAAACTTTATCTGCACCTGCTTCTTTCAGTTTTGCTTCAGCCCATTTTATGGATTTTTCATAATTCTCAGAGCCACTCAATCTATGGCCAATCCCTTTTGTAAGTTCGGTAAGGTCTTTATAAGCTTCACCTTTTAACAGGATATGATCCGATATTTTTTTAAACTGGATTGAGTCGTTTTTGGATTGAGCAAATAAAATTCCGCCCATAAAGAGCGGAAGTATAAGTAATTTCTTCATAGTCTTTTTTATGTAAGACTAAATTAAAAAAATTATTTCATATCATACATTACCAAAGCTGTAACTAATTTAGGTTCGATGTAAGTACATTTTGGTGGCATACTGATTTTATTGTCAGAAATTTTTATCATTTCATTAAAACTCACGGGATAAATTCCGAAGCCGGCCGCAAATTTACCACTGTCCACTTCGTCTTTAATTTTTAAAATGCCTTCAACAGATGAGTTGCCTTTAACATATCCAATTCTATCAGAACTGTCGGTATCTTCAATGTTTAGAACATCATTGAAAATAAGGTTATCTAAAAGATGATGGTCAATATGATTCATATTGATATCCGAAGAGCGTAATTCGTGTTTAACGTGTAGTGAATAGAATTTGCCATCCAAATACATCGAAATATGGAATTTTTGAGATGGGAAATAGGCCGTTTCGTTTTTCTCGTGGATGTTGAATGATTTTTCAAGTGCATCAAGAAATTGCTTTGGCGTTAATCCATTCAAATCTCTCACAACTCTGTTATAATCGTGAATTTTTATAGATTGATTAGAGACGATAAAGCTAAATACAAAATTATAGGGCTCTGTTCCGGAATGTCTTTTATTTTTTTCTTTCTGATGTTTTGCGTTCAATGCAGTAGAACCAATTCTGTGGTGACCATCAGCAATATAAAATGCTTCAACATTATCTAAAACTTCTTTAAGTTGCTGCATTTTCAGACGATTATCAATACGCCATATTTTATGTTTGATGCCTTTACTGTCTTCATAATTAAGAATGGGAACATTCTTTTCTTCGTGATTCATTAAGAGTTCCACTTTTGAATTGGAAGGATATGTCAGCAAAACAGGTTCTGCTTGTAGATTTACTTTCTCCAGGTAGTAAGCCAATTTTTCCTTTTTTTGTGGAATTGTACTTTCGTGACGTTTAATTTTTCCGTTCCAGAAATCTTCAACAGAAGTTAATCCCAAAAGTCCTCTAAAAACCGATTTGTTTGGGTGAATTTGCTCATAAAGATAATAAGATGAGGCATCCTGAATAAGTTTCTTATCCTCAAGAAGTTCCTCAAAGTTGGTTCTTATTTTACGGAGATTTCTATCTATATCTTTAGATTTACTTACAACATAAGGCTTTATCATTTGGATATATGAAGAATCTTCCTGGGCTTTTTTGGAAATTTCTTCTTGGGAGAAATTATCTATAGGGTGAGTCGGAAAGCGGTCTACATAATCGTCACTCGGTCTTATCCCGCGAAAAGGTTTAAATATCGGCATATATCAATATAGTTTCTTTTTGAGTTCTATAATTTGTAAAGCAAGTTCAGTTCCAATTTTTTCCTGTGCATCAAGAGTGTTTCCTCCCAAATGTGGTGATAATGAGAGTTGTGGGTTCATCAAAAGTGTTAATTCCGGAGTTGGCTCATTTTCAAAAACATCTAATGCGGCTCCTGCAACTTTTTCTTCTTCAATGGCATCAATAAGTGTTACTTCATTTATCACACCACCTCTTGCAGTATTTACGATGAAAATGCCTTCTTTCATCATATCAAATTGTGGTTTATCTATGATATACTCATTGGTTTTTGGTGTGTTGATACTTAAGAAGTCCAAATCCTTCAGAAAAGCTTCCATATCGTTGGTAGATGTGATGTTGAAATTAACTTTCTGACCATCAAAAAACTCCAATGAAATCGTTTCTGTTTTAGGATGCCTTGTGCAAACTTTCACTTTCATGCCAAGTGAAATACCTATTTTTACAACTTCTTTTCCTATACCTCCAAAACCAATAACACCTAATGTTTTACCTTCCAGCTCAACAGCTTTTGAGTAAGACTTCTTGAGTACATTGAATTGTGTATCTCCTTCTAATGGCATCATTCGGTTCGACTCATGGAGGAATCTTGCTAACGATAAGAAATGTGCGAAAACCATTTCTGCAACAGAGCGTGATGATGCAGATGGTGTATTAATGACGTGAATTCCTTTTCCACGAGCATATTCCACATCAATATTATCCATACCAACGCCACCTCTTCCAATGATTTTTAGAGTAGGGCAAGCATCTATTAAATCCTTTCTTACTTTTGTTGCACTGCGTACTAAAAGCACATCAACCTTATTTTCATTAACAAAATTCTCAAGCTGTTCCTGTGCCACTCTATGTTCCAAAAGTTCAATTCCAGCTTCTTCTAGAGCCTTTTTTCCCGCTTTTGATATGCCATCGTTTGCTAAAACTTTCATTTTTTTTTGATTTCAGATTTCAAACTCTTTATTAAACAGATTTCATAACATCAACCAAAACTTGTACGCTTTCAATCGGTAATGCATTGTACAAACTTGCTCTATAACCACCGAGACTTCTGTGTCCATTTAATCCATTGATTCCTGCAGCTTTCCAAGCGTTATCGAAAGCTTCTTTTTTGCTATCATCAGTTAATTTGAAAGAAACATTCATCAATGAGCGGTCTTCTTCAACACAAAATGTTTCAAAAAGTGGATTTCTATCAATTTCGTCATAAAGAAGGGTTGCTTTGGCATTATTTCTTTCTTCTGCTGCAGCAATTCCACCATTATTTTCCAAATGTTGAAGAGTCAATAAACTTGCGTAAACCGGAAATACAGGTGGAGTATTGAACATTGATTCTTTAGAAATATGAAGCGAATAATCCAGATATGAAGGGATATCGCGTCCGGTTTTTCCTAAAATTTCTTTCTTTACAACCACTAAAGTTACACCTGCAGGACCCATATTTTTCTGTGCTCCGGCATAAATTAGATCAAATTGTGAGAAATCAATCACTCTGGAGAAAATATCAGAACTCATATCACAAACCATCAGTGTATCAACTTTAGGAAATTCCTTCATTTGTGTTCCGTAGATTGTATTATTGGATGTACAGTGAAAATAATCATATTCTGATCCAACTTGATAATCTTTTGGGATGAAAGAATAATTTTGCTCTTTGGAAGAACCAACCACATCAACCGTTCCCATTTTTTTGGCTTCTTTAATGGCGCCTGAAGCCCAAGTTCCAGTATCTAGATATGCTGCCTTTCCATTTTCTACCTTCATTAAATTAAAAGGAACCATTGCAAACTGTAGGCTTGCTCCACCACCTAAATATAAAACCTCATAATCGTCGCCAAGGTTCATCAATCTTTTTACAATAGCTCTTGCTTCCTCCATTACAGGCAAGAAATCCTTGCTTCTGTGAGAAATCTCAAGCAATGAAAGTCCGATCCCGTTAAAATCTAGAATTGCTTCTGCAGATTTTTCAAAAACTTCTTGGGGAAGAATGCAAGGTCCTGCACTGAAATTGTGTTTTTTCATAATTGCTCATTTTGCAGATTGCTCTGCGGTTCATTTTAATTTATTTGATTTGTAATGTCTTTAAAACGAAAAATGCCTCAAAATGAGGCATTGAAAATTATTCGTCGTGAAGGAATGCCTTTTTTGCCAGCAGACTTTCTTCGGACTCTTCGTGATCTTCATCAGGGATGCAGCAATCTACAGGGCAAACCGCAGCACACTGAGGTTCCTCGTGGAAGCCTTTGCATTCTGTACATTTATCGGTTACAATAAAGTAAACATCATCGCTCACAGGTTCTTGTGGAGCATCTGCATCTACGGTTAAGCCTGATTTTAATGTTACCATGCCTTTAAGAGCGGTTCCATCTGAAGCTTTCCAGTCTACTGCACCTTCATAAATTGCGTTGTTTGGACATTCCGGTTCGCAAGCACCACAATTAATACATTCATCTGTTATTTTAATCGCCATTGCTGATTTTAATTTTTATAAATTTGCACAAATTTAGTGAAAATCTCCCAATTTTAAAGCATAATGAATACGGAAAAACAAATTTCAGGACTTTCCCTTTTAGCCGAATATTTAAAAATTTTTTTAGATAAAAATCCTGAAAACTACGATACTAATGATGAAGAATTGAATGCTTTATTAAAGAAATCTCAAATGGAAAATTCTTGGTTTACACAAGAAAGTTTGCGGTTTGCTTTGAAACAATGGGCGGATTTACTTATGGAAGACAATATCAGGAAATGGCTTTCAAATTACGAAGTTGCCAAATCACCCAAAAAAGTAGGATTGATATTAGCCGGAAACATTCCAATGGTAGGATTTCACGATATTATTTCAGTGGTTTTGAGTGGAAATATTCCTTTGATAAAGCTTTCTTCTAAAGACAAAAGAATTTTACCTTTTTTACTTGAAAAATGGGATGAATTTTCCGAAAAGAATGTTATCTATGAATTTGTAGAACGTCTTGTAAATTTTGATGCTGTAATTGCAACAGGAAGCAACAATACTGCAAGATATTTGGATTACTATTTTAAAAACCATCTCAATATTATCCGTAAAAACAGAACGTCTGTTGCGGTATTGAAAGGCGATGAAACTGATGAAGAGCTAAAGCTTTTAGCAGAAGATATTTTCCGTTATTTTGGATTGGGTTGTAGAAACGTCACACGCCTTATTATTCCGGAAGATTTTAAACTAGACCGTTTGTTTGAAAACTTTGTTGAATTTGGCGATATCATCAATCATCATTCCTACGCCAACAATTACGATTATAATAAGGCAGTTTATCTCCTGAATCAGGAAAAATTCTGGGATAATAATTTTGTAATGCTGAAAGAGGATGATCAGTTATTCAGCCCGCTCTCAGTAATTAATTTTTCCCGTTATAAGAACTTGGATGATGTAAAAATGTTCCTTTCTGAAAACGAAAAAGATATACAATGTATAGTAGCAAAACCTGAATTAGGTTTAGAAAGTGAAAACTTTGGTGAAGCACAACATCCGGGATTAGATACTTATGCTGATAATGTAGATACGATGAGATTTTTGGAAGTGATTTAAAACCTTGATTTCATCGGATTCAAAAATGTCTTAAAGATCATAACGGAATCTCCAAATTTTGCTTCAATTCTTTCAGTTATATTCACCAGTTCATTTTCAAGAAACTGATCGCGAAGTTCCTCATTATCAAACACTAAAAGGATATTCGAGTTTTTCCCTTCATTAATCATTTCGCTGTACACTTCCGAAAGGATATATTTATCTACATCCATCAGATTTTCAATCAGTAAAACAAGTTCGTTTTCAGTATATTTTTCCCATTCTTTAAGGGCGCTTTCAGTGGTATGAAAAGTAAGGCTTAATACGCTCATTTTTTAAGATTTTTTATGATGATTGTGGATAAATAGAGGGGCAAAAATCGGTATTTTTTTCGTAAATTAGCACGTTAATATAATTAGAAATTAAAGAAAATTATAAAGGGCTTTTAAACCCTTGAAAATCATTTTATTAGTGTAGTATATGAATACAGAAGGAGAAAAGTTAATTCCTATCAACATTGTTGATGAAATGAAATCCTCTTACATCGATTATTCGATGTCGGTTATTGTTTCCAGAGCATTACCGGATGTAAGAGATGGTCTGAAACCAGTACATAGAAGAGTTTTGTACGGTATGTACGGACTCAACGTTTTTTCAAACAGAAAACATCTTAAATCTGCCAGAATTGTTGGAGACGTTCTTGGTAAATATCACCCTCACGGTGACAGATCGGTTTACGATGCCATGGTGCGTATGGCACAACCATGGAGTTTGCGATATCCGCAAGTTGACGGACAGGGTAACTTTGGTTCTATGGATGGTGATCCTCCTGCAGCAATGCGTTATACCGAAGCAAGGCTAAAAAAGATTTCTGATGAAATTCTTGCTGATCTTGATAAAGAAACGGTAGATTTCCAAAACAACTTTGACGACTCTTTAACGGAACCAACTGTTTTACCTACAAAAATCCCAAATCTTCTTGTAAATGGAGCATCAGGTATAGCTGTTGGTATGGCGACCAATATGGCGCCTCACAACCTTTCTGAAGCGGTAGACGGCATCTGTGCATATATCGATAATCGCGACATTACGGTAGATGAACTGATGAAGCATATCATTGCACCGGACTTTCCGACAGGTGGTATTATTTATGGTTATGAAGGCGTTCGTGATGCATTTCACACCGGAAGAGGAAGAATCGTTCTTCGTGCAAAAGTGAATTTTGAAGAAATCGGAAACCGTAATGCAATTATCGTTACCGAAGTTCCTTATCAGGTTAATAAAGCGGAAATGATCGCCAGAACTGCGGAACTGGTAAAAGAAGAAAAACTGACCGGCATCCACGAAATCCGTGATGAATCGGACAGAAGAGGGATGCGTATCGTTTACGAACTTAAGAATGACGCCATTCCGAATGTGGTTTTGAACCTTCTTTATAAATATACGTCGCTACAGACATCATTCAGTGTCAACAATATTGCGTTGGTACACGGAAGGCCGGAGCAGTTGAATCTTAAAGACATCATCGTTCATTTTGTAGACCACAGACACGAAGTCGTTGTAAAAAGAACTGAATTTGAACTGAAAAAAGCCAAAGAAAGAGCTCACATCCTTGAAGGCTTTATGAAAGTAATTGGCTCGCAAGAGTCTTTGGATAAAGCTATTGCAATTATTCGTCACAGTTCTACGCCACAGGAAGCGAAGGAAGGTTTAATGACCGAATTTGATCTTTCTGAAATTCAAGCACAGGCTATTCTCGATTTAAGACTTGCGCGTCTTACAGGAATGGAGTTGGATAAAATCCGTGCTGAATATGAGGAAATCATGTCATTAATTAAAGATTTGGAAGACATCCTTTCTAACGAAGGAAGAAGATTCGAAATCATAAAAAATGAAATGCTCGAAATCAAGGAAAAATATGGTGATGAAAGAAGAACAGAAATCGATTATGCCGGTGGTGATATGTCTATTGAAGACTTTATCCCGAATGAAAGCGTTGTGGTAACTATTTCGCACGCAGGTTACATCAAACGTACCTCACTTTCCGAATACAGAATTCAAAGTAGAGGAGGCGTTGGTAATAAAGCGGCTACAACAAGAGATGAAGATTTCTTAGAATATATTGTGAATGCTACTAATCACCAATACATGTTATTCTTCACAGAAAAAGGAAAATGTTATTGGTTAAGAGTCTTCGAGATTCCTGAAGGTTCCAGAACTGCTAAAGGAAGAGCGATTCAGAATTTAATTAATATTGAAGCGGACGATAAAGTAAAGGCCTACATCAGAACCAACGATTTGAAAGATGAAGAATACGTTAACCAGATGAATGTAGTGATGATCACTAAAAACGGAACGGTGAAGAAAACGTCTCTTGAGGCTTATTCAAGACCAAGAACGAATGGTATCAATGCTATTGAAATCCGTGATAATGATCAACTTCTTGGAGCAAGATTAACGGATGGAAGTTCTGAAATAATGATTGCTACTAAAAACGGTAAATGTATCCGTTTCCCTGAAGAAAAAGCCAGAGCAGTTGGTAGAGGATCAATTGGGGTTCGCGGAATAATGCTTGAGGACAACGATGAGGTTATTGGTATGATTGTTGTGAATGATGTGGCGAATGAAAGCGTTTTGGTAGTATCTGAAAAAGGATACGGCAAACGTTCGGCTGTAGAAGATTATCGTGTTACTAACCGTGGTGGAAAAGGAGTCATTACCTTAAACGTAACGGAAAAAACAGGAAATCTGATAGCTATTCAGAATGTGGTAGATGGTGATGGTTTGATGATTATCAACAAGTCTGGTGTAGCCATCAGGATGAGTGTGGATGAACTTCGAGTAATGGGTAGAAATACACAGGGCGTGAAAGTGATCAACCTTAAAAATGGTGACGAAATTGCAGCAATTGCAAAGGTAGAAATGGATAAAGATGTTGTAGATGAAGAAGAAGATAATGAAACCATTGAAGCACTTCCTGGAGCTGTAGACAGTGATAATATAGAATTTGCAAAATCGCCACAAACAGGTGATAACGCTATCAGCAATATGGGAGATGAAGCCTACCTTAAAAAAGTAGAAAAAGAAGAGAAGAAAGAAAATAAGAAGATTGAGAAAGAAAAATCTGATGAAAATCGGGAAGATGACAATGAAGAGGCTTAAAAATTTTAATTAATTTTAAACCAACTTATTTAAAGTATATAAACAATGAAAAAAATAATGTTAAGCTTGGCAATGGTTTCTGTAGCCTTTGCATTTGCTCAAAAAAAGGAAATTAACGCTGCCTTCAAAGCTGCAGAATCAGGAGATTATGCAACTGCCAAAGCTCAAGTTGCTGCTGCTGAAGGTGTAATAGGCGGAAATACTGCATCGGTAGATGCTTCACTGCTTGAAAAACTTTATTTTGCTAAAGGTATCTCACTTATTAAAGCTGGAAACGTTGGAGAAGGTGCAAGTACTTTAGCAAAGATTAGTGGATTGAAGTCTGAAAAATTTACACCAACTTTAGTAAGTAAAATTGGACCTGTAATCAGCCCATTTGTAGAAGCTTCTAACAAGGCAGCTATGGATGCTTATAATGCTAAAAATTATGCTGTGGCGGGACCAAAGTTCAGAGAAGTTTATAACCTTCTGAAAGCTGTAGGTCAAGATAATAAGCAATATCTTTATTATTCAGCAATTACTTATGCACTAGCCAATGATAAAACCAATGCTATTTCTGCTTACAATGAGCTAATTAATTCCGGTTACACAGGTGTTGAAACTAAATATTTAGCTAAAAACAAAAAATCTGGAGCAGTAGAAGAGTTAGATAAAACCTCTTGGGACCTGATGAAAAAAGCAGGTACAAGTGGTGATTATACGGATTTTAAAATTGAAACTTCTAAAAGTGTAGAAGAAGAACTTTATGAAACCAATGCAAGTTTGATGTTGGATGCGGAGAAGTATGATGATGCTATCGCTATGGCAGCAAAAGGTCTTCAGAAATTCCCTAAAAATATTAAATTAGGTGAGGTGCAAGGTTTGGCATATTACAAATCAGGAAAAACAGATCAGTTTTTAGCGAGCTTGAAAGAGCAGGTTGCTAAAAATCCACAAGATAAACACAGCTGGTACAACTTGGGAGTTCTTGCAAGCAAAGATCCTTCAAAACTAGAGGAAGCTATCGGATATTTCAACAAGACCGTAGAAATTGATCCAAAATATGCTCCAGCTTTACAAAACATGACTTATTTGATGATGGATCTTGATAATGATCAGAAATACATCGATCAATATAATGCTTTAAGAAAAGCTCAAAAATCTGCGGAAGCTAACAAAATTATGGATGCGCGTAGAGCAAGATTTGCAAAAGCATTGCCTTACGCAGAAAAGTGGTATGCTGCAGATCCAAATAATTTAGAAGCGGTTTCACTATTAAAAGGTTTGTATCAAACGACACATAATGAAGCTAAATTCCAAGAATTTAAAGCTAAAGAATCAGCAATGCAGAAAAAGTAATTCCTAGAATTAAATAAGATAACCGGAGATTTTCTCCGGTTTTTTTTATGTCTTTTCAACAAGAAGTTTTTCACAAACAAGGTTACTGAAAACTTCAAACCGATCATTATATTCTATGGTTATACTTTGATCAAAAGGTTCAATTGAAAGGATTTTTATAGAAGTATTTAAAGCTAATTTTTTTTGGTTAAGAAATTTCAACAGATCATTTGGAGATTCAGATAAAGCCTTGAAAATAACAGTTCTTCCGGGTTTACATTCACTCAATTTCAAATAATTCAGTTTAATGATATTTCCGTTTTTATCAGGAATTGGTGAACCGTGAGGATCAATTTTAGGATAATCTAGAAGTTCATCCACTTTTTCAAAGAAAAGTTCAGAATTAATATGTTCAATCTGTTCTGCAATTTCGTGTACCTGTTCCCAACCAAAATTCATTTTATCAACCAAAAACATTTCAGTTAAGCGGTGTTTGCGTACTACCAAAGCAGCTCTTTTTTTACCTTCTGCTGTAATGATTAATGGTTTGTAACTCTCATAAATAACCCAATTTTTATCTGCAAATTTCTTCATCATACTGTTTACACTCGGCATTTTGATGTTCAGAAATTTGCTTAATTCATTTACGGAAACCGTTTCATTTTTTTCGGTTAAGTGGTAAATTGCTTTCAGGTAATTTTCTTCTGTTAAAGTCGTCATCGTCCAAAGATACAAAGTTAGAACCATTTATTTTTATTTCTAACAATTTAATTTCAAGTTTTAAAATCTTAAATTTGTCAATAAACCTTGAAAAAATGTCGCTAGACCTTATTTTAAAATATTTTCCTGAAATTTCCGATGAGCAGAAAATACAGTTTGCAAAATTAGAAGAGCTATATATTGAGTGGAATGCAAAGATCAACGTCGTTTCCCGAAAAGATATGGAATCTCTTTATGAAAAACATATTCTACACTCATTAGGAATCGCCAAAGTAATGGCGTTTTCACCAGGAACAAAAGTTCTGGATATTGGAACTGGTGGTGGATTTCCCGGGATTCCGTTGGCAATTTTGTTTCCTGAGGTTGAGTTTACTTTAATAGATTCTATTGGCAAAAAAATCACAGTAGTAAACGCTGTTGCAGAAGGTATTGGCTTGAAAAATGTGAGGGGAATTCACGGTAGAGCAGAGAAGTTAAAAGAAAAATTTCATTTTGTGGTGAGCAGAGCTGTAACGCAAATGCCGGAATTTCTACGTTGGTTGAAAGGAAAGTTCGAGAAAGAACAGTTTAACCCAAAACATAACGGCGTTCTGTATCTTAAAGGTGGCGATTTGGCTGAAGAACTTGCCGGAATAAAATGTGAGATTTTTAACCTTAAAAATTATTTTGAAGAAGAATTTTTCGATACCAAAAAAGTAGTTTATCTTTCAAAAGGAAATTTCAATTCATAAAAATCTTAACCATTGCAAAACTCATTTTTAAACAGAATTATTTCTGAATTACTTTCTCAAACCGATGATTTATCGCAATTCACCATTATTCTTCCGGGAAAAAGACCTGTGGTTTTCATTAAAAGAATTTTGGAAGAAAAACGGTATTCCGGATTGTTGCCCGATTTTCTTACGGTAGAGGAGTTGGTACAAAAAATCGCTGCAAAACAACAAATACAAGGTATTTCGTTGTGGTTGTTTGCTTTTGATGTTTATAAAAATAGGTATGAAGAAGATTTTTCAAACTTCCTGAAATGGTTTCCTACACTGCAAAAAGATTGGGACGACATTTTAAAATTTGCAAAAGATGAAAAAAAGGTTTTGCAATATATGTTTGATGAGGAACGCATCAAAAATTGGGGCGAAAACCTTGGTGAAGAACACAGCGAAACCAGAAAGCGCAACCTCGATTTTTGGAAAAAAATGAATATTTTCCTTCCGGAACTGAAGGAAAAACTCAATGAAAAAGGATGGGCAACTTCAGGAATGATTCACGAAACGGCAAAGCAGAAAATTGAACAATTTGCTAAAAATGCTGACCAAAAATTTGTGTTCTGTGGTTTTAATGCCTTTACACCTGTTGAGGAAACTCTGGTGAAAAACCTTTTGCAATGGGACAAAGCGCAATGTTTTTTTCAAGCTGATGATTATTATATTAAGGATGATAGGCAAGAAGCCGGAAAGTTTCTGCGAGAGCATCTAAATTGGAAAGAATTTAATGAAAGTCGAGGATTTAATTGGATTGATGCTGAATTTAACAAGACAAAAAACATCAAAGTTTTTGAAGTTTCCGGAAATATTGCCCAAACAAAAGTCTTACCTGAGATTTTTAACGAACTTAACAAAGAAGATTTAAGTAAAACCGCTGTGGTATTGCTTGATGAAAATCTTTTGCCTGCAAGTTTAGACGCTTTAAATTCTGTAGAAAATGTCAATATTACTATGGGGTTTCCACTGAAAAATTTGGCGTTCAGTAATGCAGTAAAACATATTTTTTACATCCAAAAACAATTAGAAAAAAATTCAGGTTCTTATTATTACAACGACGTTCTTGCTGTTTTGGAAGCGCTTCCCAATGATGAAAAAGATGCTGCAATTGTATCCCATTTCAACATTGAAATTACTGAAAAAAATATGGTTTATCTTTCTGCAAAACGTTTGCAGGAAATACTTGGCGATCTTTCATATTTTTCCCTCTTTCAAAAAGCCGAATCTGCTAATCAATATCTGGATTTGCTTATTAAATTTTGTATTGAGCTTAAATTTAAGAATCTCGATGATATTCAGTTTGAGAACGTTTCCCATTTCGAAAAGTCATTTCGTATTATAAAAAATCAGATTTCGTCTTACACTTTTCCGGTAAAAATGGAAACTCTGGAGGTGCTCATTAATAACCTCGTCAATACGGAAACCATAGATTTTAAAGGCGAACCTTTACAAGGTTTACAAATTATGGGACTTCTTGAAACCCGTTTGCTGAATTTTAAAAACGTCATAATGCTTTCCGTTAACGAGGGAAAATTGCCCCTCGGAAACTCACAGAATACTTATCTGCCTTTTGATGTTAGGAAAACCCACGAACTTCACACTTTTCTTGAAAACGACAGTATCTACGCCTACCATTTTTATCGATTAATACAGGAAGCAGAGAATGTTTATTTGCTTTATAATGCATTAACTTCAGGTGTAAATACGGGTGAAAAAAGCCGTTTTATTACGCAGATTGAAATGGAAAGCCCTCACGATATTGAAGAAGTGATAATTGAAAACTCTTCCGAACCCATTGATGATCAACCGATAAAAATTATAAAGACATCCGCCGTAATGGAAAGACTTGAAGAGTGGAAAGAAAAAGTATCGGCCTCACATCTTACCAGTTATCTCTATGATCCGGTGCAGTTTTACTTAAATTATGTTTTGAAAACTAGGGAAACCGATGAAATCGAAGAAGAATTGTCCCAAAGAAATTATGGAAATTTAGTGCATTTTTCACTTCAAGTTTTATATGAAAAAATTAAAAGTAAAGTATTATTAAAAAATGATTTAGAAAGATTAATTGAACAAATAGATGAAGCTATTGAAATGTCAATAGAAAAACTAAATCATCAACCTGAATTTTATCAAAGAGGGATGAATTATGTTCATAAATCGATTGCTAAAAGGGTAGTAGAGAATATTATTCAGCAGGATATAAAATTGATAGAAGAAGGTCATCAACTGGAAATAATTGATCTTGAAAGAGAGTTTGAAAATCTAGAATTTTTTCTGAATGATGAAAAAACCGATTCAGTAAAATTCCGTGGATTCATTGATAGAATTGATCGTTTAAACAATACTTTAAGAGTGATTGATTATAAAACCGGAAAGGCGAAGAATCTTAACTTGACCTTTGTAGCAAGAGGAAATGACAAAACCGAAACTCTGCTGATGAATGATAAGTACAAACAGGCTTTACAGCTTTGTATTTACCTTTATTATATTCAAAACCAAACGGAATTGAGTGTTTCACAGGTTGAAGCGGGAATTTGGTCTTTTGCGGAAGTGAATAGTGGTGTACAGGTTTTAAACTTCAACGATGGTGATTTGGAAACCGCAATGATCTCGATTAAAAAATTAATTCTCGAAATTTTAGATCCTGAAAAAGCTTTTGAAGAACCTGTAAAACCTGATTTTGAGTTTTAATATTTCTAAATAATAATCGATAACACAAAGTTCACGAAGACTTTACGCAAATACACAGAGTTTTAGCTCTTTTTAAGCGTTAATTGACAAGGAAATCCATTTACGTGAACTTTGTGTTACAAAATTATGAAAACGCATTAATCCCTGTAATATCCATTCCTGTAATTAATAAATGAATGTCGTGGGTGCCTTCGTAAGTTATAACGGATTCTAAATTGGCAGCGTGTCTCATCATCGGGAATTCTCCCATAATACCCATACCTCCAAGCATTTGTCGGGATTCTCTTGCAATATCAATCGCCATCTTCACATTATTTCTTTTCGCCATAGAAATTTGAGCAGGAGAGGCTTTATGCTCATTTTTAAGATTTCCAAGTTGCCAGCAAAGCAATTGTGATTTGGTAATTTCGGTTAAAAATTCCGCTAGTTTTTTCTGCTGTAACTGGAATGAAGCAATAGGTTTCCCAAATTGTTTTCTTTCTTTAGTATATTGAACAGCAGTACAGTAACAATCTATTGCTGCACCAATGACACCCCAAGAAATTCCATAACGGGCAGAATTGAGACATGAGAGAGGACCTTTTAAGCCTATAACATTAGGTAAAAGATTTTCCTTTGGTACTTTCACATTATCAAAAACCAATTCACCTGTTTTGGATGCACGTAAAGACCATTTGTTATGAGTTTCAGGTGTTGTAAAGCCTTCCATACCACGCTCTACAATTAAGCCTTGCACTTTTCCTTCTTCATTTTTTGCCCAAACTACAGCTATGTCACAAAGTGGAGCATTGGTAATCCACATTTTAGCACCATTAAGTAGATAATAATCACCATTATCTTTGAAATGTGTTTCCATAGAACTTGGATCCGAGCCATGGTTGGGTTCCGTAAGTCCGAAAGCGCCAATCATTTCACCGGCTGCTAATTTTGGTAAGTATTTCTTTTTTTGTTCTTCAGAACCATATTCAAAAATCGGGAACATTACCAAAGAACTTTGTACTGAAGCTGCTGAACGTACTGCAGAGTCACCACGTTCTAATTCCTGCATAATAATTCCGTAGGAAATTTGATCTAATCCTGCACCACCATATTCATCCGGAATATAGGGACCAAGTGCGCCGATATTTCCCAATTCTTTCATCAGGTTAGGCAAATCGGTGTGGTGTTGTGCTGCTTCGTCAATTTTAGGCATTACAAAACTTTCTACCCAATCTCTAACCGATTGGCGTATAAGTTTGTGTTCTTCAGTAAGTAACGTGTCTAAAAAATAATAATCCGGAATCGAATTTAAAGGGTAGTAGGACATTAAAAATAAATTTTCTCTAATTTAAGATTTTCTCTTTAATCGGAAAAATTGATTTCACTTTCTTTAAATTTATAGAGATATGGTGCTTTATTTGGAGATCCGTCGAAAAACTTTTCGAGTCTTTCCAAAGTTCCCAAACTCAACATCTTACGCTGAAAATTGTTACGTCTGAATTTTTCACCCAATACAGTTTCATAGAGGTTTTGCAAATCGTTCATCGTAAACCTATCAGATAGAAGATTATAAGCCACCAATTGAGTATCTAAATTTTTTCTTAGGTGCTGAAGACCTTCTTTGATGATTCTTTCGTGATCGAAAATTAAAGTTGGAAGCTCATTCACTTCAAACCATTCAAGGTTTTCGTTTAAAGATTTTGGTAAAGTATCAGCTACCTTATTTTCGATAAGGCTGCAATATGCAACAGTAATAAACCTCTTTAATAACCAGTGATTTTCAGGTAGAATAATGTTTTTGCTTGCAAGCCATTCTTTATGGATGTTATAATCTGTTGTTCTGCCTTTTCTGCCAAAAGTATGAAACTGATCCAAAAAAAGATCGTGCAATTGTGTACGCTCAAACAAAACTCTTGCAGCAGCTTGTCTTAAGTCTTCATCTTGATATACATAACCACCTGGTAATGCCCAAAAATCAAGTTCATTATATTTTAGCAATAAAACCTTCAGCTTATTTTCTGTAAAACAGAAAATAGTACAATCTACTGATATGTGATGCAAAAAATCATCGGTATCAATAAACGGTATTAAAGAAGTATTATTTGTAGTTGAGTTGATCTTCTCCATAAAAACTTTCATCAAAGGTATGAATATATAATTTAGATTAAATTTTTATTTCTTTTTAGGCTCTGTAGGTGTAGAAACCACTTTTTTTGCTTCAGTTTTTTTTGTTTTTTCTACCGACTTATTTTCTGCTTTTTCCGGCTGTTTTGTAGCAGCAGCGGGTTTGGTATCTTCTTTAGTTTCAGGTTTTGATTCTGTACTTACTTCCTTCTGTGGTTCAGATGCTGAAGAAGTACTGGAGGAAACTGAAAATTCAGGAAATTTATTGGCAATAGTATTGCAATTTACAGCACTTAAAACGTGTCCTTTTTCAAATTTTATTTTTTTGTAATTGGCATATCTTTCACCAGATTTATCAAAATCTCCAATGCCTTCATACAATTTGCCATCTTTTTTAAGGAACCAAATTTCTCTTGTAGAAATAACGCCTTCAGATTGGAAAGTATAATCAACTTTAACAGTATCACCAATAGAACTACCTAATAAATCCCCAAATGAACTGTCTTTCTGGAAATTTTTGTAATGCAATTTACCCGTTACAGTGCCTAGATTATCATCAATTTGTGCAAAAAGTGTATCATTTCCCGTAACATGCATATAACAGCCTGTTGTAATAGCAAGGGTAGAATCAGCTGCACTTTCTGTATCCACAAATACACCTGTGGAATCTACAGTATTGACGGTAGATTCGGTTTTTTTATTACAACTAATTGCAAATAAGGTGATTAAGACTGCTGGCAATAAGGTTTTCATATTATGTAAAATAAAATTTATAATTATTCAAAATTAAAGAAATAAACATGATTTTGCAAAGCAGAATCATTGATAGAATAAATTTAATTGTAATATAAGATAATAAATATTTAAATTTCGTACTTTAAATTGCTTACCGTGAAACTGAAATTGGTATTGATTTCCTTATTATTATTTTTAACAAGCTGTAAAGATAAAATTGAAAACAAACTCATAGAAGAAAATTCTGTTTGGCAATACTCCATAAAAGATGCTACGAATAATAACAATGAAAAAACAATGAAACTACAGTTTTACAACAATAGAATTGTAGATGAAGTAGATACCAACTTTATAAGTTATTACTGGTCTTACAGCAGTATCAATAATACCATAACCATCAATAATCAAGATTTTAAAATTTTATCGATGAATGATAAAACCATCTACCTAAAGCATAGTAAAACAGGTTTGGAAGCTAGATTAACTAAAATTAATCAGTAATTATTGATAACTGAAAAGATTAAATTTAAAAATCCTATAATTTATATTATGTTAAATTGTGTTTGTTTTAAGCAATTCTCCATTCTTTTGAAAGTCTCAAAATCTAAAGATTTAGAATATCAATTTTTTGTCGGCATCTTATAATAGATTCTTTTGCTTTTTCAATCAAGTTATTATCATATAACGTAAAAGCGTACTCTTTATATTTTTCAATGGCTTTTTCGTATTGTTTAGTGTCTTCATACAAATAACCCCATTCTCTGGCAAGATTGCTTTTATTGACATCTGTAATACTTTCAGCTCTTTGGAGAAGTTGCTCCAATTCATTGTATCTCTTTTGTTCAGATAAAAGATAGGCATAGTTCATATAAGTAGCACCATATTCCGGAGTGAGCTCCAATGCATGTTTGTAATGGTTTTCTGCTTGTTGAGGATTGTTTTCTTTGGTTTTGCAAATCCAACCTAAATGATTATGAGCTTTTCCATATTTCGGATCTTCTTCTAAAATACTATTGAGTAAAGCTTTTCCTTCTTCAATTAAATCCTGTGAAATTAAATCATCGGCTCTTTCAAATTCTGAATCTAAATAATGTTCTTCCATCTTATCATTTCATTGATCCAAATTTAAAGGATTTAAAATTCATTTTGAGTTAAAAATTTATTAAAAAAAGCTTCCATTTTAGGAAGCTTTAAGTGAATTGTTTTATTTTTTTAAGCATTTATCCAGAAACTGTTC
Source organism: Bacteroidota bacterium (assembly GCA_023394415.1). GTDB lineage: Bacteria > Bacteroidota > Bacteroidia > Flavobacteriales > Weeksellaceae > Planobacterium. Next base: position 9,637 of record JAEXAR010000014.1, on the reverse strand, counting down.
CTGTTCCCAAAGTGTATGCAATATGCTTTCTTTAGCAGCATAACCGTGGGATTCTTTTGGTAAAAGCACCATTCTCACAGGTGCTCCAAGATTTTTTAAGGCTTGGAAGTAACGTTCGGTCTGCAATGTAAAAGTTCCGGGATTATTATCAGCGTCCCCATGAATGAGAAGCATAGGCTTCTTCATTTTATTGGCATTCATAAATGGAGACATCGTGTTGTAAATTTCCGGAACATCCCAATAGTTTCTCTGTTCGCTTTGGAAACCAAAAGGCGTTAAAGTTCTGTTGTAAGCACCACTACGAGCAATTCCGCACGCAAAATCGTTACCGTGAGTGAGTAAATTAGCGGTCATAAACGCTCCATATGAGTGTCCACCAACTGCAACTCTATTTCTATCAATATACCCTAATTTATCAACTGCATCAATTGCTGCTTTTCCGTTGGCAATCAATTGTGGTATAAATGTATCATTAGGCTCTGTTTTTCCTTCACCAATAATTGGGAAAGCGGCATCATCCAACACTGCATAACCTTTTGTTACCCAATAAATGAATGATCCGTAACTTGGAAACGTGAAGTCGTTAGGATTTTGAGTATTCATTCCTGCGGTACTTTTATCCTTATATTCTGTAGGATAAGCCCAGATTAATAGAGGAAGTTTCTCATTTTTAGCCTTTCGGTCATAGTTTGCCGGCAAGTATAATGTTCCGGTAAGCTCTACTCCATCGTTTCTTTTGTATTTAATAACTTCTTTATAAACATTTCCTAAACTCGCAAAAGGGTTTGCAAAATTGGTTACTGCAGTTGCTTTACCAGATTTAATATTTCTTTTAAAGGTATTAGGATACTGTGTTGCAGATTGTTGGCTAACCAAAATATCGCCTTTATTGGCATCTAAAATATCAATAATGCTTTCCTTTGCTCCTTTTAAATTGGAAGTGTAAAGACGTTTTTTAGCTAAAGTTTTTAGATCTTGTTCGTCGATAAATGGTTTCTGTCCCTCTTTGGTGTAACCATCTCCTATTAGATATGCTTTACCATTTTTAACATCAATTACGCTTCTTCCATATTGATTTCTGGTTTGATTAAAGTTTCCGGGATCACTGTAAACATCCTGAAAATTTCTGTCCTGCAGAACTTTTGATCCTCCATTATTTAAATCAACCAAAAATGATTTCATATTTCTGGTGTCATACCAACTTTCTGAAACTACGGCATAATTGGAGTTTGACCATTCTGTACCGGCATATCTTTGTTTGGTTTTGAAAAAAGATTGAGGTATCGTATTAAAAGGTGCATCCCAAGTGAAAATCTCGTCGCGATATTCTGCATTTTTGTATTGATCTCCACCATCCAACGCTTCTGCATACACCAATGTTGCCGGTTTATCATCTCTCCAAGTCATACTACGCTTTCCGGTTCTTACAGAAGAAAATCCTTTAGGCATAATTTCATTTAAAGGAACATCATTTACGGTTTTCACGAGCTTTCCATTGCTATCGTACAATTCAGAAACCATAGGAAATCTGCTCAAAGGAACGATATAAGAAAATGGTTTTTTAATTGTTGTAAGCATTAAATAATTTCCATCAGGTGAAAAGCTCATTCCTCCATATAAATCAGCATCTTTCAGTTTAGTTTTACTTCCGTTGAGTGAAACTTTGTGAAGCTCGTTTTTAACTAAAGTTTCAAAATTAGCCTCGTCTTGTGGATTTTTTAATAAATCTTGATATGTTCTGTTTTGCGAAACTTTTCCGTCTGCTGTAGAAACTATTGGCCCTGTTGGTAAATCCTTGCTAGAATCAATCAGTTTTGGACGGTTTGCAGGAATGATTCTCACCAAGAAATTCTGTGAGTCTCTGTACCATACATATGGTGAACCAAGATTTGCATTAAGATTATCAGATGTTACTTTTGTTGCTGTGGCTGTTGCCAAATCAACCACCCAAAGTTCTACGCCTTTATCTGTAGTATTGGTAAAAGCGAGTTTTTTCTCATCCGGTGATAATCCCATATTGGCGATTTTTGCTTGAGCTGGGAGACCTTTAACCTGAATTTCAGTTTTATCATTAATTTTTCTGATTTTCAAATTATTGATATAACTCATCGTACTCGAAATATTGGTAACAGGATTTATCCTTAAACCTGCAAGTCTCATTTCGTCTTGGTTAAGCTCGTCTAAAGTTTTATAAGTATTTCGGTAAGAAAGAATTAACCATTCTTTTTTACTGTCCATAAAAACAGAAGGTGGACGTTCATAATCTGCCAGTTTCAGTATCTCTGCAGACGGTTTTTGGTAAGCGATATTTTCCTGTGCTTGTGCAATTCCGAGAAATGCCAAAAGCACCATTGTAACTTTTATTTTCATATTTTATCGATTTCCTACGAAAATAAGAATTATAAACAAAAAAGCAGCATAAATGCTGCTTGTATTTCAATTATGATTTAATCTTTTTACCATGCGGAACGTTCTCTCCTTCTGCTAATCATCGCATCTACAGAATATCTTCCGGGACCAAATGCAAAAAGCATCAGATAAATTGCCAAGTATAATAAACTCATTTCTCTGTCGCTAAACGGATCCGAGCCGTGTACTACTAAACCTGCAACAGCCATAGTGATCATCAAGAAAAATACTCCCCATCTTGTAAACAAACCGAGAATAATGAAAATAGAACAAACAAATTCTGCAAAAACTGCCAGAAATAAAGACAATTGTGGTCCTATCCCAAGAAAATCAAAAAATTTTATTTCTTGATCTCCTACAAAATTCATCAGTTTGGGGAAACCATGTGATATCATTGCAAACCCCACAAAAATTCTAACTACAAATAGTACAATATCTGTTATCAGCGGATTAGTTTTTGTGGAAGTGAAATAATTCATAACCTTAAAATTTCAAACAAATGTAAAAAAATTTAAATAATTGTTTACAATTTTTATCTGTACCCGAAATTTTTTAAATCTCTATCGTTTTTCCGCCAATCTTTTTTCACTTTTACAAAAAGGTTCAGGTGAATTTTCTTGCCAAAAAATTTTTCCAAATCCTCTCTCGCCTGTGTTCCTACTTTTTTTATGGCGTCGCCTTTATGACCGATAATAATTCCTTTTTGCGTATCGCGCTCCACATAAATAATGGAATCAATAAAAATGATGCCCTCTTTTTCCTTAAACTGCTCGGTTACAACCTCTACAGAATATGGAATTTCCTTCTCATAATTCAATAAAATCTTCTCCCGAATCGCTTCATTTACAAAAAAACGTTCAGGTTTATCAGTATATTGGTCTTTGTCATAATAAGGCGGGTTTTCAGGAAGTAAGGATTTTAATTTTGGTAAAATAACATCTGTATTAAAGCCGTTCAAAGCAGAAATTGGTAAAATTTCAGCTTTCGGAATTCTCTCGTGCCAAAGTTCCATTATTTTCTCAAGAGATTCCTGGTTAGAAAGGTCAATTTTATTCACTAAAATCAATACCGGAACCGGAATTTTATTCAGTTTATCTACTAAAAATTCATTAGGTTCAGATTTATCGGAAGCATCTACAATAAACAGAAAAACGTCTGCATCCTGAAGAGAATCCTTTACATAATCCATCATTTTTTCCTGTAGTCCGTACTTAGGATCCAAAACTCCGGGCGTGTCCGAAAAAACGATTTGCAAATCATCCTCGTTATAAATCCCGAAAATTCGGTGTCTTGTGGTTTGTGCTTTCTGGGTTACAATCGCCAGCTTCTCTCCCATTAATTGATTGAGAAGTGTAGATTTTCCGGCGTTAGGTTTGCCAACAATGTTTACAAAACCGGCTTTATGTGTGTTCAAAATATTATTTTTTAGGAATTGCAAAGTTAAGAAATTTTTGGGCGTGACCCTCGCCTTTCCCAAACCCACAGCTTCGGGTCGCTACGTTTGCTATAATCTTTTTTAGGCGGCAGCTTTGCTGCCGCCTAAAAAAGGATTTCCGCTACCATCGCTAACGCTTTAATAGATTAATTCTTAAATTTGATAGATGCATAAATCTCAATGAAGTTTCTAACATTACTTTCCGATAAATATGATGATAAAACCAAGAAAAGAATGGTATCGGAATATTATAAAATAATCAATACAGAATAGTATTAAAGTTTCTTTACTACAGGCAAGATTTCATTTCTGTTCAGGGCAAATTTTTTAATTTCATCTTCTGAAAATTTTTGCGAATAGAAATTGGCATCAACCTCAAAACCTGCGTTTCTTAATCGGTCGAAATAATCCATTCCGTACCAACGCACGTGATCGTATTGTCCAAAGTGTTTCTGCCTTTCCTTTGGGTCTGTAATTGTAAAATCTTCAAAAGTTTTTTCCAAAGAATTTTTCATAGGCACCTGAAAAATACCCCAACCTCCTTTTCTCATCACACGAAACAACTCATCCATGGCTTTAGCATCTTCTTCGATGTGCTCCAAAACATGGTTGCAGAAGATGACATCAAAACTTTCATCCTCGAAAGGTAAATCCAAAATATCAGCTTTTACATCTACAATTGGAGAAAATAAATCGGCTGACGTATAATCCAGATTTTTCATTTTCTTGAATTTTCGCAGAAATTCTTGTTCGGGAGCTATATGTAAAACTTTATAATTTTTGGTAAAAAAATTGGTTTCATTTTGTAGATACAACCACATTTGGCGATGCCTTTCCAAGCTCAAAGTTCCTGGTGATAAGGCATTTTTACGTTGTTTTCCGTAACCGTAAGGCAAAAATTTTCGGTAAGATTTTCCGTCAATAGGATCGGTAAAATTGCTACCCTTAAAAAAAAAATAAATTAATGGACGAAGAAAAATGCTTAGGCTGATAAGCATTGGTCTTGGTAGTTTATTGAGTAGAAATTTGGTAAGTTTATTCAAATTTATTTTATTTTAAATTTTTTCAAGAACAATTCGTGATCTAAAAAAGAAATTATATTAAAAAATTTTGAATAATGTTTTGTCCATTTAATTTGTTCAGCACTAAATGCATTTAATAATGTTGGACTTGTTTTAAATTCATCTTTATTAAATACAAAATAATAATTTAATGTTAAATCAGAAACATCATCCTTACTCATATTTAAAGAATTATAATTAATGTAGTTATAAAAAGTTATGTAAGTTTCAATAACTTTTAATCTTAACTGACGAATAAATTCTCTTTTATTTTTACCTGTAAATTTTTTTGAATTTACATCTTTGAATTCTATAAAATCAATTCTGTCTTTAAAAAAGAAAACTGTATCACTTGTTTTAATATCTTGACAAATATCATCAAACTTATAGCTGGTCTGTTTCGATGTTATCATAGAATTGCCAGTATTTTCATCTTTACACAATTCTATAAAAGAAATTTTTTCAATGTTTTTATCAAAAACATCTTTAATTTCAATATGCTTACTCATTTTCAATACTAGAAATTTTAAAATGAGCTTCAGAAATAGAAGCAAGAATAGGACTAATATTATCAGAAACATCAATTATTTTAGAGCTCAAATTATCTTTTGACTTTTGTGAAAAATAAAAATTTGTTTTTTGTTGAAAGTTATACTTTTCAGAAAAAACTTTAAGAGCTTCAATAAAATATGGGCTATGGGAAGTTAGTAAGATTGGTATTTCCATTTTTTTACTTAATAAAACTAAAATTTCAGCATACAAAATTTGCCAATTTGGATGTAAGTGTATCTCTGGTTCATCTATAATTAAAAGTGTTCTGTCATTTAATTGATTATTTTTCACTAATAATTGAATTAATCCAAAACCTTTAATTCCTAATGCTACATTATCAATGTTTATCTCTTTTCCTAGTTTTTCATAAATTACCCCCCTTAGATCATCAACTACAAGTTCACCATTTATGATTTTAGAAATATTTTTTAAAATATTTTCAATTTCTTTTTCATGTCTTTTATCTTTAATAAAGAATGAAGATTCATTAGATAATGCAAATTTTAGATGAGTTTTTTTATCTCTTGAATACCTTTCTTCATAGATAATGCTATCTTGTAATGAAGGATCAATTAAAGATGGAGTTTCAACAAAATATGAATTGTTATAAAAAAGATCAATATTTCGATTAATTAACGGATAAAAATTATTATATTCAATTGTAGTAGAACCTTCTAAATCTTCAACTAAAATTCTAGTTATTTTTTTTTCGTCAAAAACAGGATTGATATCGTCATTAAATTCAATTGAAAAATATTTGTCTAATTCTGCTACTTTATTTTGAATTGACTTATATTCTAAATTCATTTGGAATTCAATTATTGTAGTATATTGATTTAATCTTCTTTTTTGTAAACCATCAAATTTGTTTGAAACTTCTTTAATTTTTTCTACCCAATCCTCATTAATTTTAGATGTTTGAAATTTTGTTAAATCTATTTCTTTATTATCCTTTAAAATCCTTAATATCTGCTGATAATAATTCTTTATTGAGTCATTTTTTTCAGATAAAAAAACTACTTCGTCTGGATTAAAACCTCTAACAAGAGAATAGAAAATTTTACCAATAGTACTTTTTCCAGAATCATTTGGTCCAGCAATTAATGTTATTCCATTTACATTTATTGTGGCGTCAGAAATTATCCCAAAATTTTGGACAGATATTTTCATCAGAATTAAAATTATTTAGTAAAGTTAATAATTTTTTAGAAATCCATTGTAAAAGGAGCTTCCTCATCACTCACAATTCCAAGAGCTTCATATACATATTTAAACGTGGAAAGCAAAGCCGGTTTTCCACCAATAATACATACGTCGTGCTCAAAATGAGCCGAAGGAGAATTGTCTTTGCTCGTAACAGTCCATCCATCACTGTGGAATTTCACTTCATGAGTTCCCAAATTAATCATCGGTTCAATAGCAAGTGCGATACCGTCTTTCAAAACTTTTCCACTGCCTTTTTTGCCGTAATTAGGAACTTGTGGATCTTCGTGCATTTTTCTTCCAAGACCGTGACCAACCAATTCACGTACAACACCGTAACCGTGAGCCTCGCAATAGGTTTGGATGGCATTAGAAATGTCTCCTACTCTTTTGCCGCGAACGCATTGTTCTATACCTTTGTAAAGGGATTCTTTGGTAACCTTTAAAAGTTTTTTCGTCTCGGGAGCAACTTCACCCACTTCAAATGAATAGGCGTGATCACCATAGAAGCCGTTCATATAAACGCCACAATCTACAGAAAGAATGTCGCCTTCAACCAAAGGTTTATCATTAGGTATGCCGTGAACCACCTCAGCATTTGGAGAAATGCAAAGATTTTTTGGGAAACCATACATTCCTAAAAAAGCAGGTTCACCTCCGTTATCTCTTATGAATTCGGCAGCGATTTTATCAAGGTGATTGGTGGTAACTCCAGGCTTTATTTCTTTGGCAACAATTCCCAAAGTTTTAGAAACCAATTGTGCGCTTTCACGCATTAAACGGAGTTCGTCTAGAGATTTTAAGTGTATCAATGTTTTAAAATGTATTAAAATATAAAGTACAACGACCTATTGCATTGTATTTTTACAATTCTTTACCAGAAAAGTCCTTTTTTCTTTTCCTTTTTCAATTTAGAATAAGCCAATACTTCACCACCTTCTACACGAAATTCAATTTTTTCGTTGATAATGTTGTAGATTTCTCCCCAACCCGGAAATCCTCCTAAATTTCTATCATCGATAAATAAATCGGCATCAATTTTTCTTGAAGCACCTTCAGAATCGAAAATTTCACCTTCAAAACTAGAATTTACAGCATAGAATTCGACACCATTTTTTTTGCAGAAATCTACTGCATCCTGAAGTGACTGTCCATGTCTGTAAGTCCACAAAATTAATCTGTAGCCTTCACTTTGAAGTTTTTTTAGAGTTTCAAATGCAAATGTTTTGGCTTTACCAATCCCTGGGTAAGCGTCATCTACAATAGTTCCGTCAAAATCTATGGCAAGTTTTTTATTACTTTTCATAATCATTTTTATTTTTTACGATTTTGCAAAGATAACAAAAAATGAGCCGTATCAGTTACCTGAACGACTCTACACATATATTAATCCTTACAATATATTTTAACTTTTAACCCATTTGAACTGATATTCCAAATCCGGTGTTGCAATTCTGTCGGTAATTCTTTGTAATCTTGAAGGAAGTTTCATTAGGTATTCCTGCGCTTTTTGTGCCGTTTCATTTAAACCTGTGATATGTTCAATTTTCCAATCTGTAAGCAATTCTTTCAAAATGTCGATATAATCTTGTGCTGTATAAACCATACATCTTTGTGCGGCATCCGAAAAATGTGACCATAATTCTCCGGCTTTTTGTCCACTCTCTCTCATCATATGGGCAGGCATTACGATTTTTTTCTTCATCATATCTTCAAAAGCCAGCATCATTTCTGATGGATCGAGTTCAAAAATTCTGGTAATGAAGTGCTTGTAAGCTTTGGCATGCCGAGCTTCGTCTGCTGCAATTACGGCACACATTTTAGCCAATTTTTTGTTTCCGCTTTGTTTGGCAAAAGTTCCAACCCTACGGTGCGAAATATTGGTGGCCGTTTCCTGGAAACTGGTGTAAACAAAATTACGATAAGGATCCATAGAAGTCCCCAAATCAAAACCGTCTTGAATAAGGTATTGCGTCGTAATTTCCACTTCGCGCATGTTGACTCTTCCACATAGGTAAAGATATTTGTTGAGCAGATATCCATGACGATTTTCTTCGGCAGTCCAACAACGTACCCACTTGCTCCAGTTTCCACCTTCTTCCTGCTCTACACCATCAATACCCATAATCCAACTTTCATAGCTAGGGAGAGCTTCTTCGGTAATACAATCACCAATTAAGGTTACAAATAAATCGTAATCCATATCCTGTGCAAAATGTTGCAGTTCCTGAAGTTCGTATTTAAAATTTTCAGAAGTTGTATCCGGTAAAAAATCAGAAGGTTGCCATATTTTCTCAACAGGTGTGAGATAGTTTTCTATAAATGAATTTACTTCTTTGCTTAAGGTTTTCATCACCTCAAGCCTTACAAATTTGTTGTACATTTTTACTTTTTAGAGTTGCGAAGGTATAAAAATTATCCAAAGCATAATAATTTTTAATCATAAAAAAGACTGAAGCGAACTTCAGCCTTGTGAAAAAAATTACTTGCCCTTCTGTAATGGTTATAAGTTTACCCGCTGCAGAAATGTTTTTCAAAGATAAAAATGATTATTGGAATTTCACATACGCTTTTTTGCGTATTTTGAGTTCTAATATATTACACTTGACCATATTTCAAACTCAATTTTTAATGACTTTCCCGGATGCAATTGTACTTCCTTCCTCCCCTTTAATTTGATACAGATAAATTCCTTTTTCAAGTGAAGATTTATTCAGAACATTGCTTCCTTTCATCAACATTGAAGTAGAAACCAATTTTCCTGATAAATCATAAAAGTAAACCACTCCATTTTCTTGGGTAGAAATATTCAAATTTTCATTGAATGGATTTGGATAAACTGAAACTTTGGATTTTGAAATATTCGAAGTTCCTAATGCCAAACTTGGAACCGCTACAGAAAATGGTGAAAACTCTGTAATTCCTGTTGCTGTAATGGTGTAAGGATTTGTTCCGGAAACGGTTCCGGAATTTTCTT
>JAEXAR010000013.1 GCA_023394415.1 Bacteroidota bacterium | reverse complement strand
AGGTTTAGCTACAAGAATAGCATCGAAAATAACATCTTTTACGATGATTCAGTATCTGAATTTCTTCGTTTTCAAAAGAAGTTTAAACAAAATAAAAATTAATTTGTGCTAAATGCACAACAGGTTATTGAAATTCTAAAATGTTTCGCTGAAATTCTATACATTTTAATTTAAAATTTCTATTATTTTTACGGCTTATATGAAAAACTACCTTGAAACTCAAAAAAATTAACCCCGAAACTCTAAAAGAATTTTTTGGTCAGGCACCAATTGCTCTCGCCGTTATGAAAGGCGAAGAATTGATTATTCAAGCCGCCAATCAATTGATGCGGGAATTTATGGGAATTACGGAAGATAAAATTGGTCTGCCTATGCTCGAGGCACAACCACAATTTGTTGGTACGAAGTTTATTCCAATAATGCACGACGTTCTTCGAACCGGAACAACGTTCAAAGGTTTTGAAGAGGAATTTACGCTGATGAAAAATGGAATTCCTAAACAATCTTTTTACAATTTTTCTTATTCGCCTTTTGAAGATAATTTTGGAAATATTCAAGGGATTATTGTCGTTGCCAACGATGTTACAGAACAGGTTATCGCAAAAAATCAAATGAATGAGAAGGACGCCCTTTTCAAAAGTCTGATTATGGAATCCGAAGTTCCTACCGTTCTTTACTCCGGCGAAGATTTAACAGTCGAAATCATCAATGCGCGGGCTCGTGAAGCGTGGGGAAAAAATTACGAAGTTATCGGAATGAAACTGGAAGACGCACTTCCCGAAATCAGGGAGATGCCGTACCTCAACATCATCAAAGAGGTTTACAGAACCGGAAATATTTATATGGAAAATGATGCGCGTGTAGATTTCGATTACAACGGAGAAATTCACACAAAATACTACAACATCATTTACAAACCTATAAAGAAAAGCAACGGCGAGATTTACGGTGTTCTGAATATGGCTCAGGATGTTACTTCCCACTTTTTACAAAACAACCTCATAAAGAAAAGCGAAAAAAGATTGAAAAATCTTTTTGTAAGTGTACCAATGGCGATGAGTGTTTTGCGCGGTTCTGATTTCGTAATTGAAATGACTAACATTACCACCGGAAAACTATTCGAAAAAGGGGAAGACAGGATCGGCAAAAAATTATTGGAGGTTTACCCAGAAATTAAGGACCATAAAATAATGGAACTTATAAATGAGGCGTATCACTCTAAAAAAAAGGTAATTGCAAAAGAATTGGAGTTCAATTTACCGCAGTACGAGAAGCCAAGATTTTTAAATTATATTATCACTCCGATTGATTTGGATGAAGAAGAACATTCTTTAATTTCTGTTGGTTACGACGTTACCGAAGAACTGGAAATGAAAAAAATGCTGAAAGAAAACGAATCCAAATTCCGAAATCTTGCAGAATCGGTACCTCAAATTGTTTGGACAGCAGACTCTGAAGGACAATTGGATTATTTCAATGAGCAATGGTACGAATATTCCGGATTTCCAAGAGATTTGTTCGGCGATGAAGCGTGGATAAGAATTATACATCCCGACGATTTGGAAAGGGTTGGCGAAGTTTGGCAACACAGTATTAAAACCGGCGAAAATTATGAAATTGAATTCAGATTTTTAAATCCTAAGGAACCGGGAACTTTCAAATGGTTTTTGGTAAGAGCAATACCTGTAAAAAACAATGACGGAAAAGTGATAAAATGGATGGGAACGTCCACTGATATTCACGATGTAAAGATGTTTCAGAAACAGAAAGACGATTTCCTCGCCATTACCAGTCACGAACTGAAAACACCATTAACCAGCATCAAACTTTATGCGCAGGCACTGGAAAGAATGATGAAAAAAGACGGTAATGATAAAGCCGCAGATTTCGCCAAAAAAATGGAAGAACAGGTGGATCGTTTAAATCTTTTAGTCGTTGATTTATTGGATGTTACAAAAATCCAGAACGGACATTTGGTATTAAAAGAACGCGAATTTAATTTTGATGATTTGGCAGAGGAAATGACCAATTTTATGCAGATTTCCTCAGAAAAACATCAACTCATTTTTGAAAATGGAAACGTTGGAACCGTCATTGCAGACCGTGAACGAATTTCGCAAGTGATGGTTAATTTCATTTCTAATGCTGTGAAATATTTGCCAAATGCCGATAAAGTGATTATTTCAACGCAAAAAACTGCAGACGGAAAAGCAAAATTCTGTGTTCGCGATTTTGGAATTGGTCTTGAAAAAGATAAAACAAATAAGATTTTCGAGCAGTTTTACAGAGTTGTAGATGATAAGGCTTACGACGGAATTGGTCTCGGGCTTTTCATTTCTGCCGAAATTATTAAACGCAGCGGTGGAGAAATTCAAGTGGAAAGCGAACTTGGAAAAGGGTCTGATTTTTGCTTTCAAATTTAAATTAGTATTAAGTATTTATTAAATAAAAAACACTATGAATTCTAAAAAAATTCTTGTGATAGACGACAACAAAGCGATATTAGAATCTTTAAGTCTGATGTTAGATTTTGAAGGTTTTGATGTAGAAGCCAAAGAAGATGCTAAAGATTTTTTTGAAAAATATAAGGATGAAAAACCAGATTTAATAATGTTGGACATTATGTTGCAAGGTGAAGACGGACGCGACATTTGCCGAGAAATCAAACTTCAGGAACACTTCAAAAACATTCCGATTGTGATGATGTCTGCCGGTAAAAATATGGAAGAAAGCGCTTTAGAATCCGGTGCTGATGTTTTTATTCCCAAGCCTTTCGATTTCGATGTGATGATTGAAAAAGTGAAACAACTTATCACACCATAAATCTTTTGAGATTTTTAATAAACACTTGCTGCTTATCTACAGTAATTTTAAAATGCAAAGATTTTCAATTAATTCTACATTTTAGGAAAGCAAAGAATGCGAATAAATTCGCATTGAAGCATTCACTTAATAAATTCAGTTTACTGAAACTTTGCTTACTTAAATAGAAAATTTTTAAAATTTTCTTATCTTTAAAATCATAAAATATAATTAGTATTTATTACTATTTTTATAATCAAATTCAATTTAAATTTAACTTATTTAATCGTAAAATCATTACATAAATGGCTTTTATCGACTATTATAAAATTCTGGAACTCGACAAATCTGCATCGCAGGACGATATTAAGAAAGCCTACCGAAAATTGGCTCGAAAATATCATCCGGATATGAATCCCGGCAACAAAGAAGCAGAGAAAAAATTCAAAGAAATCAACGAAGCAAATGAAGTGTTGAGCAACCCTGAAAACCGTGCCAAATATGACAAATACGGCGAGCATTGGAAGCACGGCGAAGAATACGAAAAAGCACAGCAACAGCAACGCCAATATCAGCAAAGTCAAAATTATGGCGGTGGTTTTGAAGGATTTTCAGGCACTCATTTTGGTGACGGCGAAGATTATTCCGATTTTTTCCAAAGTATGTTTGGCGGTGGACAAGGTTTTGGGCGTTCATCTCAAGGGCGTTCGTCCGGAAAATTCAAAGGTCAGGACATCAGCGCAGAATTGAATTTGAATTTAAGAGATGCGGCAAACACCCATCAGCAAACCTTTGACATCAACGGAAAAAAAGTAAGAATTACAATTCCTGCCGGTGTTTACGACGGACAGCAAATCAAACTGAAAGGTTATGGAAATCCGGGTTTCAACGGTGGACCAAACGGCGATTTGTACATCACGTTCAGCATCAATCCCGATGCGAAATTTGAAAGAAATGGTGACGATTTGAAAACCAATATTGATTTGGATTTGTACACTGCAATTTTAGGCGGAGATGTGAAAGTAGACACTTTAAACGAAACCGTAAATCTAAAAGTAAAACCCGAAACCCAAAACGGAACTACGGTAAGACTTAAAAATAAAGGATTTCCGGTGTATAAAAAAGAGGGACAGTTCGGCGATTTGTTTGTAACCTACAACATCAAACTGCCAACAAATCTCACGGAAAAACAAAAAGAACTTTTTGAACAACTGAAAAATTCTTAAAAAATGAGCGAAAGAATATCGAGAGAAGAACTCGTAAAAATATACAATATCGAAATCAATTTTTTTGATGAATTGGAATCGTGCGGACTTCTTAAAACAGAAAACGAGAATCAAATTAAGTATTTACTGTATGAGGAACTTCCTGTTTTTGAGCGTTTTGTCAATTGGCATTATGATTTAGAAGTGAACATTCCCGGATTGGAAGTCATTCATCATTTATTAAAACAAATCGAAGATTTGCGGGAACAAAACCGAAAATTATCGGGAACCGTTTTTATTGAAAAACATTTTGAAGATTATGAATAAAACAGAACTTATAGTTCTGTTTTTTTATTTAAAATGACAAAAATCATTCTCGATTAAACGACTTAGAATTCTTTTCATATCTAACTTTGATACTATATTCAAGTGTTATGAAAACTTTTTATAAAACCTTCGCACTGATTATTTCTTTCGTATTAATCGGTGTTCTGAGCAGTTACCAATTTTCAGATTCTAAAAAATCTTTGTCAAAAGATGAAATAAAATCGCTTCTTTTTATGCTCGAAGAAGAAAAAATGGCATTCGACATCTATACAACAATGGATGAAAAATGGGGAACAATGCAGTTCAATCACATCAAACAAAGTGAAGTGATGCATATGGATGTTTTGAAAAATATTCTGAAAGAAAATAACGTAAAGTACAATTTGCTGTCGCAAGGTAAATTTAACGACCAAAATCTGCAAAAACTTTACAATAATCTTTACAGCCAAGGAATGAAATCTGAAATTGAAGCCTTGAAAGCAGGCGCAAAAATTGAAGATGTGGACATCTATGATTTAATTCGTCTGAAAAAACAAACTGAAAATCCAGAGATCATAAAAATCTACAATTTTTTAGAATGTGGTTCTCGCAATCATCTTCGTGCCTTTACCAGAGGTTTGAATAAAAATGGAGAAACTTACAGAACCGAATTTATTTCTCAAAAAGATTATGAAACCATTCTCAACAATCAGCAGGAACCTTGCGGAAAAGATTTCGGAATGCAGCAGGGAAAAATGAAAGGTCAAGGTAAAAATTGCGGTGATAATTCTGAAAAAAATTGTTCAGGAGCAGAACAAACCAAAGGACAATACGGAAAACAAGCCGAATGTGACGCTGAGAAAACAACGTGTTGTGGAAATTAGATTTTTAAATTTTTACCACAAAAGTGACAAAAGTTTTTTGATTTTTTCATTTGTAAAAAGTTAGTTCAATAAAAACTTGAATTATCAGTTGCCTAATTTTGCAAAACTTTTGAATGACTTTAAAATTAATCATTTCTTTTGTCTCTTTTGCGGTAAACCAAAAAATGCTTTCAAAAATTTGAAAGCATTTTATATTACTCATTACCAATTACTTATTAATCAAGCCAACCTTGTTCTTTCATCCAGTCATCATTGTAAACTTTAGCAACATATCGTGAACCGTGATCGTGAAGAAGTACGACAATCACATCATCTTTTGTAAATGTATGCTGCATTTGTTTAACCGCAGCAATCGCACTTCCCGCAGAATATCCACAGAAAATCCCTTCTTCTTTCGCCAGTTTTCTAGCATAAACTGCGCCGTCTTTATCCGTCACTTTTTCAAAATGATCAATTACAGAGAAATCATAGTTTTCAGGAATAATATCTTCTCCAATACCTTCTGTGATATAAGTGTAAGCCAAACTCAAATCGGTTTCGCCGGTTTCGTGACGGTGTTTTAGGATTGAACCGTAAGTATCAACACCAATCACTTTGATATCAGGTTTTTTTTCTTTGAAAAACATTCCGCAACCTGTAACTGTTCCGCCTGTTCCTGCTCCAACCACAAAATGCGTGAGTTTTCCTTCCGTTTGTTCCCAAATTTCAGGTGCCGTCGATTCATAATGCGCAGCTCTGTTCGACAAATTATCGTATTGATTGACATACCAACCGTTTTCAGTTTCTGTTGCTAATCGTTTTGAAACAGAGTAATAAGAACGCGGATCTGTTGGTTTTACATCGGTTGGACAAATAATCACTTCCGCTCCCAATGCTTTTAAAACATCGGCTTTTTCTTTCGACTGTTTGGAATTGGTCACGAAAATACATTTATAACCTTTCACAATCGCTGCAAGTGCGAGTCCCATTCCTGTATTTCCGGAAGTACCTTCAATAATGGTTCCGCCCGGTTTTAAGCGACCGTCTTTTTCAGCATCTTCAATCATTTTCAACGCCATTCTGTCTTTTACAGAATTTCCGGGATTGAAGGTTTCTACTTTTGCCAGAACCAAAGCCGGAAAATCATCTCCCAGAACTTTGTTTAGTTTTATAAGTGGCGTATTCCCGATAGTTTCGAGAATATTTTCAGCATATTTCATAAAAAGAACTAAAATTACAGTGCGGCAAAGATATGTTTTAAGATTTAAACATTTAAATTGTATTGAATTTAATGAGAATAATTATAAACATTAAGTTTTATGAAGGTACTTAAGAGATTAAGTCTAAATCTTAATGTCCTTAATTGTTTAATTCATCTTAATGATAACTTAAAATTAATTGTATTTAATCGCTTTTACAGGAGAAATTTTACTAATAAGATAACTTGGCAACACAAGAGCGATAGCCGAAATAACCAAAATTCCCAAAGATATTGCGAGAATATAAAAAGGATTAAGATCTACCGGAACCTCGCTAACGTAATAATTTTCAGGATTAAGTTTTATAAATCCGGTAAATTTTTGAAATAATAAAAATCCAAGTCCAATCACATTTCCAATAATTAACCCGGGAATCATAATCAAAAGCGTATAATTAATAAAAATCGCCCGTATTTGTCCATTACTTGCACCAAGCGTTTTCAGCATTCCGATGGAGTTTGTTCTTTCAATTATTAAAATTAGAAGTACCATAATAATATTAATCACTACAACAATCAGCATAATGGTAATGATCAACGCAATATTAGTATCGAAAATATTAATCCAATCAAGAATTTGTGGGTATTTATCAGTTACTTTTTCAGCATAATTCTTATAGCCTGTTAATTTCTCAACCATTGGAAAAGCGGAGTCGATCTTGTCATTATCTTTCAGGAAAACCTCGTAGCCTCCGTTCTGATTTTTTTCAAATCCTTGAATTTTTCTAGCGTGATTGATGCCACCAATAACGAAAAGATCATCAATCATCTTAATATCGGTTTTATAAATACCGCTCACTCTAAATTTTCTGTAAAGTGGTTTCTGGTCTTCTTTTGAAAAAATTGTAACAATACTATCCCCCACTTTTTTATGAAGATCATTGGCGATTTTTTGTGAAAGCACCACATTTCCATTGAAATCACCTTCTTCTACTTTAGGCGCTTCACCTTCAATTAAAAATTTTTGAAATCGCTTGTGATCAAAATCGGAACCTATACCTTTATAGATAATTCCTGCAAAATTATCTTCTGTACGCATAATTCCACTAATGGTAACAAACTTTTGCGTGGCTGCAACTTCCGGAAGTTCCTGTATTTTTTTAAGTTGAAAATTTTCTGTACTTAAAACCGATGAGTTATATGATGAGTTAGATTTTTGAGATTTAATTTGAATGGCACCACCAAAATCAGCCAAACGGTTTTTAATAGCATTTTTAGAACCTATTCCTGTAGCTACTGTAATAAGTGAGACAATGATGCCCAAAGCTACAGAAAGCCGACCAATAAAGATAATAATGCGTGAAAGATTATTTTTGTTATCTTTGGAAAACGCAATTTTTTTAGAGAAATATAAAGGAAAGTTCAATACGATGGGTTTAAGTTTCAAAAATAAAAATTTAGTTCTGATTTGCCTAATTTTTTTAGGATCAATGATAAGCTGTAAAGCACAAAAAAACAATCAAATCGAACAGGACAACTGTTTTATAACTGCTACAGACAGACCGGAACTCTATCTTCCTTTACTGAAAAACAAAACAGTAACGGTAGTAACCAATCCAACCGGACTTTTGAAAGATAAAACACATCTGGTAGATTTTCTGGTTAAAAATAATATTAAAATTAAAAGCATTTTTGCTCCGGAACATGGTTTCCGTGGTGATGCTGATGCCGGTGAACACGTGAAAAGCGGTTATGATGTAAAAACCGGTTTACCGATTGTCTCGCTTTATGGCAGCAACAAAAAACCTACTGCAGAGCAATTGAAAGGCACAGATGCAATTCTGTTTGATATTCAAGATGTTGGTGTAAGATTTTACACTTATATTTCCACGCTGACTTACGTGATGGAAGCCGCTGCTGAAAATAATATTGAAGTAATTGTACTAGACAGACCAAATCCGCACGATGGATATATCGACGGTCCGGTTTTAAAAGAAAAATGGACCAGTTTTATCGGAATGCACAAAGTTCCGGTGGTTTATGGATTGACGATTGGCGAATATGGAAAAATGGTAAACGGCGAAAAATGGCTCAAAAATGGAATCAGTGCCAAATACACAGTAGTTCCGATGCTTGGTTACCACAAACAACAACGCTACGGGATTTCTGAAAGACCATCGCCGAACCTGCCGAATGATAAATCCATCAATCTTTATCCTTCTTTATGTTTCTTTGAAGGAACACAGGTTTCTGTTGGACGCGGAACAGATTTACCTTTCCAAATTTATGGAAGCCCATGGACAAAATCTTTTAAATACCAATTCACTCCAAAACCAAATTATGGTGCAAAAGATCCTTTCCTCAACGGAAAATTGTGCTATGGTGAGAATCTTTCAAACCATACGGAAGACTTAAGAAAACTAAATTTAAGTTGGTTGCTGAAGGCTTACAAAGATTACAAAAATCCGCAACAAAATTTCTTTTTAGCAAACCTTTTCTTTGATAAACTTGCAGGAACTGATGAATTGAGAAAACAGATTATTGCAGGAAAACCTGAAGAAGAAATAAGAAAATCATGGCAAAAAGACTTAGATGATTTTCAGAAGATACATGCCAAATATGTAATGTACGAAAATTAAAAATGAGATTGCCAAAGATGATATCCTTGGCCATTTATTTTTACTATTAATCAAACTTCTCCGGGAAGTTTCCGCCTTTGTTTTTGTAAAGAATAAACATCCCAATTGAAAGACCTATAACTCCTGCAACCGCATTAAGAATTGCACGCCAAAGTTTATCAGGTGCATCATTTCCTATATAATTCATCAGAAAAAGAATCACAAATGTAATTATTGAAAGTATAATATGGGCTTTACCGAAAAGTTTCATCTTATTTAATTTTATACGCTA
Organism: Bacteroidota bacterium; assembly: GCA_023394415.1. GTDB lineage: Bacteria > Bacteroidota > Bacteroidia > Flavobacteriales > Weeksellaceae > Planobacterium. The sequence goes on along the minus strand of JAEXAR010000013.1, from coordinate 58,831 downwards.
TCATAACTCCGCCTCTGTAAGGCATCCATTCTCCACTTCTGTTCCAACCTTCTGCTCCGTCGTATCTAATCCAATTTGGGGGAACATTCTGGTAACCATGGTAAAAACCCTGTGAAGTGCCACCACCAATAAACATATCGATGTTCCAGTTTTCTTTCCATTTGAACTGGTAACCAACTGTTGCACCCAACATATAATTAAATCCGCGTTGAAACGCATTGGTTCCCGTATAATTCCATTTGGTAATATCAAACAATCCAAAGCCGGCATTTGCACCTATATACCAATGATTGAAGGCTTCTTTAAAATAATAACGTCCTTCTAAATGCCCCATATAAATTTGGGCATGGCTTCCGGCAAAGGATTTCCACGGAGAAATAAATCCATCTGCTTGTAGGGTATATTTAGGACTCAACTGATACTCAAAACCTGCATTTAAAACCAAAATTGGAAGGAGCAATGCATTTCCTTTTACGTAGATTTGATGGTCATCTTCCTGTGCGTTTGCCATCGATGAAAAAAAAAGTACAAATACGAGAAAAGCTTTTTTAATCATCGTTTACTTTATTTCTGATAAAAGTTTTTCAGGAACAGTAGCATCCATACCTTTCTCTTTTGCAAGTTTTACAGCTTGTTCAGCGTATTTTTTTGCAGCTTCTTTATTTCCAGTTTTTAAAAGAAGTTTTGCCAGAATATAAGTATTATCCGGGGTTTCGCTTTGCTGTATTGTTTTTTGAACCCAAATTATAGCCTGCTTTAAGGCAGTAGGATTATTAACTTTTTCACTAAAAATAAACGCAGCGGTATTAAGTTCTTTACTGTCGAAACCCTCTCCGTTTTTGTAATGCTCCAAAGCTACTTTTTCATATTCAGTCCAGTTTTCTAGTGCTCTGTAAGCATTTAGTTTCAAAATTTTGAGATAGTTTTTTGCATCGTCCATGCTCATCAGTTTGGATGCTTCATCTAGAAATTTTGCATCATTGATGATTTTCTTATTTTGATCAACTGCATTTTCAGCAATCGTGTTGAGTTTTATTTGAGTAAGAAACTGGTTGTAAGTACTTTCCGGCAAGAATTTGATAATTTCTGCTTTTTCATTTACAAACACTTTGTAATTATAATCTTTTTCAGAACGAAGAAAATAAAACAACATTGTAAGCTCATCTTGTGTGAATTCTTTCTTTTTTCTTAATTGGAAATATCTTTCAGAAACTTTTTTAGCAAATTCAGGATCTGTATTGGCGTTTAGTTTCATAGTGTTCATAAGAAATTCAGTATCGGTTTCTCCTTTTTCGAAACGTTCCTTACCACTTCCACCTTCTCCCATCATTTTAGCCTGACTTCCCAATTTAAGAAAATCTGAAACCTCAAGATAACCCATACCTTTAAAAATCACTTCGCCATCTCCATTTAAAAAAAGATAGGTAGGATATGAATAGACCCCGTATTTTTTCTGAATTTCCCTTCCTTCACCTTTTTCCATATCGAAACGGGCATTAATAAAGTTGGTATTATAGAATGTCTTCACCTCCTCCTTTGGAAAAATATTTTTTTCCATCATTTTACAAGGTCCACACCAAGAAGCGAATGCATCCATAAAAATGACTTTATTCTCTTTTTTGGCTTTAGCTAAAATATCTTTGAAGGGAGTATTTTCGAAATTAATTCCTTCTCCCTGTGCCGAAACAGACAAAGCGAGGAGAAACAAGAAAAGAACAAATATTTTTTTCATTAGATTTTTCTAAAAATTTATGGCTCAAATATACAAAAAAACCGCCTTTTAATAGGCGGTTTGTGGTTTCTCCAGGAATCGAACCAGGGACACACGGATTTTCAGTCCGTTGCTCTACCAACTGAGCTAAGAAACCTTTTCCTCAATTGAGTGGTGCAAAAATAGCACCTTTAAACAAACCTCGCAAATTATTAATGCAAATTTTGATAAATTTATCAAAATTTACTGATTTTCAGAGGAATTATTTTCATTTTCCTTACGCATTTGTTCACTCATTTCCTCCAAAACAGGATTTATGGTGCTTTCAGGAAGGTCACTAATTCGGATATACATTAAACCGTCTATTGCATCATTGAAACTTGGATCTACGTTGAAAGAGATCACTTTTGCATTTTGTTTAATGTATTTTTTTATCAAAACCGGCATTCTCATTTCAGGTTCGAGGTCATCAATCACTTTGTCGAGCTTATTAAGGTCAGATTCTACCTCATCAAAGAACAAGTTTTTGTCTCGTTCCTTAAGTTTCACCTTAAATTCATGTTTTGGATGAATGTATTGCGCAACAGCAGAATCGTAATAGTGTGAACGCATAAACTCGATCATCAGCGATTTAGAAAAATCTGAAAATTTATTGCTGATACTTACACCGCCCATCAAAAATTTATGTTCCGGATTTCGCAGACAAACGTGTACAATCCCACGCCAAAGAAGGAACAGGGGCAATGGCTTTTGCTGATATTCCTGTGAGATATAGGCACGTCCCATTTCTATCACTTTTCTAAAAAATGGTTGCAACTCTTGATCGAATTGAAAAAGAGAACTTGTGTAGAAACCATCAATCCCATGTTTTTTCATCACCTCCTTACCAAGTGCCATTCTGTATGCACCCGCAAGTTTCTTTGCTTCACAATCCCAAAGAAATAGATGACGGTAGTGTTTGTCATAAACATCCAAATCAAACGGAAGGTTGCTTCCCTCTCCTACTGCACGAAACGTAATTTCACGCTGTCGTCCAATTTCACGAATAATGTAGGGGATTTCATCATAGCCGGTAAAATACACTTCATAATTTCCGTTTTTGAAGAGCATTTTATCATTCTCCCTAAGGCTTTCAATCTCCTTTATTAAATCTTCCTGAGGTGTCTCATCAATAATATTCTGCACCACATTTTCATTTTTTAACAAAGGAAAGTTGAGTTTTAGATTGGGCAGATTGAAAAACTCTGTTAAGGATTTACGTCTTTCATAATAAGACTTCAACATCAGGATTTTCGACTGTAAAAATTCACCCAATTCCTCAATAGTATCTTCCTCTTCCATCATTTTTACCGAAACCGGTTTTCCGATTCGGATTCTTATAGGATGATCACGTTTTCGCATCATTTCTGAAGGAAGCATTAATGTTTGCAAATCTGGATGCAGCTTTGCAACCTGATAAAATAGTCTGCTGTTTTTGGTATGGAAATACATCGGAACTACCGGAACTTTTGCTTTTTTTATCAGTTTCAAAATTGGCTTTCCCCATTCTTTATCACGAATTTCATTAAATTCATTATTCCTATTGGACACTTCGCCTGCCGGAAAAATCCCAATACAACCACCTTCCTGCAGATGCTTAAGTGTTTCTCTCATTCCCGATGAACTGCTGTATGCTTCTTTTCTGCCCTCAAAAGGATTTACAGAAATGACATAAGGTTCCATCGGTTTTATTTTTTCAAGCAGAAAGTTGCCCATTACTTTAAAATCGGGGCGAATTTCACTTAAAATCTTCGTCATCAAAATTCCGTCTATTGCACCCAATGGATGGTTAGAAACTAAAATAAAAGGCCCGGTTTTAGGAATTTTAGCGAGGTCTTCCTCAAAAACTATATATTTCAGTCCGCGTTCCCTAACAAAAGCATCGAAAAAATCTTTATCATTTTTATCTTTCAGTTTATCGTAAAGCTCGTTTACTTCGTTAATCTTCGTAAGTTTCATCACAGCTTTGGCGGCTGGACTTTTCAGAAAACCCAATTTGTTTAAGCCGGATGCTTTTATCAGATCCTCTTTAGAAATGAGACTCATAATAGTAGTTTTTTATTGGGTGACCATCTGTAGTGTCTTTTGTGATATTTGTTCCAGAAGCACCTTCTTCCCTTCATAAAATTTAGTAAGATTCGCCAAATCGGTGTTACGAACGGTAAATAGTGAAACATTTTTCACCACTTCTGTGTTAAATTCTTCACTCAATTCTTTATTCAGACTGTCGATATTGTTGTATTTATCTTCAAGGCAAAGCTCCAAAGAAATTGCGGTGTTCTGCATTAAAGAAATTTTGATATTGTATTTCGCAAGGTTAGAAAAAATCATACTTAAATGCTCTTCAGCTATGAATGAAAAATCCCTTGTTGAAATCCTCATCAGCACCTGATTTTCTTTAAGAATATAACTTTCAATCTGCTGATTATCTTTGGAAAGTCCCACTTTAGTTCCTGCTTTTGCCGGCTCTAGAAATGATTTTACATAAAATGGAATGTTCTTCTGTTTAAGCGGTTGCAATGTTTTGGGGTGTATCACTGATGCTCCGTAATAAGCCATTTCAATAGCTTCTTCGTAAGAGATATTTGATAATAGGCTTACATTTTCAAATTTTCTTGGATCACCTGTCATAACACCGGGAACATCTTTCCAAATTGTCATAGCTTCGGCATTGGTACAATAAGCAAAGATAGCTGCAGTATAATCAGATCCTTCCCTGCCTAAAGTTACCGTAAAGTTATTCTCATCCGAACCAATGAAACCCTGTGTGACATAGCTTAAACTTTTATTAAGAGTAGAAATGTTTTCTTCTGTTTTGTGCCAATTTACAGCGCCTTCACGATAAGTATTGTCAGTTTTCACATAATCTCTGGCATCTAACCATTGATTTGTAAATTTTACAGAATTAAGATATTCACTCAAAATTTTAGATGAAATCATCTCGCCGCAGCTCACCACTTGATCATAAACAAAATTGTAGTTTGGTGATTTATTTCTCCTCAAAAAAGATTCAATATCATCAAAAAAAAGAGAAATTTCATCAAAAACGGGATGATTTTCTTTAAAAAGTCCGTTAGCAATCTGGATGTGGTTGTTCTTTATAGATTGAATTTCGCTTTGGTAATTATCTTTCTTAAAATAAACTTCTACCACTTTTTCCAAAGCATTGGTTGTTTTTCCCATTGCGGAAACCACCAATAAACAATTTTCAAATCCCTGACTTTCAAGAACTTTAGTTACGTTCATTACACCTTCTGCATCTTTTACAGATGCGCCACCAAACTTAAAAACTTTCATCTATTCTAATTAATTAACTTTATACAGCAGTTTAGAATTTAGGATTTTGAGAAATAATTTTCAAAAATATTAATTTAGAATGAGATTTGAAAACTTGCAATTTTAAAGCCTTGATGTTGTGATATTTTCTTTCAAATTATGTTTAAGCAATTTGTTATAAATGGATATTTTTTCCGAAATTTGATAAAATAAAAAAAGTAAAAATGACCGATCAATCTCTACAGACATTAGGTGAATTCATAATTGAGAAACAGGATGATTTTCAGTACTCTACAGGTGAGCTTTCAAGACTTTTGAGCGCGATAAGGCTAGCATCCAAAGTTGTAAACAGAGAAGTAAATAAAGCGGGAATTGCCGACATCCTAGGAAAAGCGGGAAACACTAACGTACAGGGAGAAGATCAGCAGAAGCTTGATGTACTTGCCAATGAAATTTTTATAACTGCACTTTCACAAAGAGAGGTAGTTTGCGGAATTGCCTCTGAAGAAAGTGATGATTTTATCGATATAAAATGCGGCCCTAACGGAGATTTGAGCAAATACGTTGTGCTTATAGATCCTTTAGATGGCTCTTCTAACATTGATGTGAATGTATCTGTAGGTACCATTTTCTCCATTTACAGAAGGGTAACAGAACCGGGAACACCCGTACAACTTAAAGACTTTTTGCAAAAAGGAACCGAACAAATTGCAGCAGGATACGTAGTGTATGGCTCCTCTACCATGATTGTTTACAGTACCGGAAATGGTGTAAACGGTTTTACGCTTGATCCTAGTTTGGGAACCTATTACCTTTCTCATCCCAACATGCAATTCCCAAGAAAAGGAAAAATATACTCCATTAATGAAGGTAATTATATCAAATTTCCACAAGGTGTAAAAAATTATCTGAAATATTGCCAAATGATGGAAGGTGACAGACCTTATACCTCAAGATATATTGGCTCTCTTGTTTCCGATTTTCACAGAAATATGATTAAAGGAGGTATTTATATGTATCCTTCTTACGCAAATGCACCAAACGGAAAACTGCGTTTGCTTTACGAGTGTAATCCTATGGCATTGCTTGCAGAACAGGCCGGCGGAAAAGCTTCGGACGGCTTTACCAGAATTTTGGAAATAGAGCCAACAGAACTGCACCAAAGAGTTCCTTTCTTCTGCGGAAGCATCGAAATGGTAGAAAAAGCCGAAGAATTTATGAGAATGGATGCTATTAAAGATTAATTAAAAGTTTAAAAAAATACTTTAACTAAATTTGTCAGAGTTTCAATTTTTGGGACTCTGATTTTTTATTTTATGAGATCAATTTACCAACAGTACATTCTGAATTTTAAACAACCTGGTGGAACTTCCAGAGGTGTCTTGCATACGAAAGAGACTTACTTCCTTGAAATTTATGATGGCGAGAGAAAAGGTATTGGCGAATGCGGAATCTTTCGTGGCCTGAGCTATGATGATGTTCCAGAGTATGAAGAAACATTAAAATGGCTGTGCGAAAGCATCAATAAAGATCCTGAATTTCTAAAGCAAGAACTGAAAAACTATCCATCGATTTGGATTGGTTACGAACAAGCCATGAAGAATCTAAAATATGGAAGCAACCTTTATTTTCCTTCAGATTTCACTGAAGGTAAAGCTTCTATTAAAATAAATGGATTAATTTGGATGGGCAATGCCGATTTTATGAAAGAACAGATTACCGGAAAACTGAACTCCGGATACGACTGCATAAAACTAAAAATTGGTGTTGATTGGAATTCAGAAAAAGAAATCATTAAAAACTTAAGAAAAGAATTTCCTGAAGAAAAACTTGAAATTAGGGTTGATGCTAATGGTGCTTTCAGTTTCGAGGAGGCCAAAACAGTTCTAGAAGAACTTTCTGAATTAAAAATACACTCTATTGAACAACCAATAAAAGCCGGAAATATTATTGAAATGAAATCACTTTGCAGCGAAACGCCAACTCCTATTGCATTGGATGAGGAACTAATTGGAGTGGTAAATTTTCATGATAAAAAGAAATTGCTAGAACTGATAGCACCACAATATATCATCTTAAAACCATCATTAATAGGTGGATTTTCCGGCTCAGACGAATGGATTGAAATTGCAGAAAACTTAAAAATTGGATGGTGGATCACCTCTGCCCTTGAAAGCAATATTGGCCTTAATGCGATTGCACAATATACCTTTACCAAAAACCCTAATTTACCGCAAGGATTGGGAACGGGAGGACTTTTTACCAATAATTTTGAAACATCTTTGGTTTTAAATGGCGACTTACTTTCTATAGAAAAAAAATAGCCACATCTTTCGATATGGCTATAAACATTTTAGGAGTTTCTTTAAAGTCCTGCTATAGTACCACTACATCCTGTGTTACAATAAGGGAAATACCAACCCCATCTTTTACCAGCGTAATCGATACCATAACCAAACATCGTTTCTTTTTGCACAACCGCACCATTTACTTTTTTCACTACTACACCATGTGCTGAAATATAATATTCACCACTTGCAGGTAAGCTGCATAATGGAATTGTGTACTTATAAGTAGAAATTGTTGAATCGTGGTAGCCATGATAAGTAAAGCTACCAATAACTGGATTATCAGAATTGTTAACCGGTAACTGATCAATGCTTCCTGCCCAAACGTGGGTTTCAGTTAAGTACCAACCTTCCTTCAAATTATAAGTAACATAAAGGTTTTGGGTATCATTTGTAGCTGTTACCGTTCCAACATCTATTGTTTGACCTGCATAACTAGTTGTAACCACGGTTGATGTTTCTCCATCTTCATCTTTCGCAATTTTAAGTGTGGAATTAGCATTGTCTTCTGTCCTTTCACTCGTACATGAAGCAGGAACTCAATTTGAGCCATTTGGTCTCGCTCAATAAAAACGGCATCGAGGTGATGGTTTACATGACGATGATTGCCGCAATGCTTTTACTGATATATAAAAAAGCAAATGCATTAGGTTACAAAACTGCAAAAAGGCGCATTTCTATGGAACTCCGAGATATGATTACCGAAATACTCATCATATTTGCTGGAGGAAACCCCAAAATAGTCTTCAAAACTTAAGCTTAAAAATAGCCGAAATTTCTTCCGACCATGACTAGTGTGAGCACCAGTTTTAATAATATTATTAACACGAGGGTTTCGCAAATCTGAAATATAGTCTTTTATATCAAATTGTTTTACTCCATTTTTAACGACTTCACCAAAATAATTGCCTGTATAAAAATCATTATTAAAAAAAGATACAAACTGAAAGTTCCTGTTTTTTAGAGAACCAACAGGAATGCTGGCAATAGAATTTTTACGATAAAGAAACAGCCCACCATCTAAAGAGCCAATCCAGATGTTGTTTTCTCGATCTGTAAACAACACATTGGGTATAACATCCAGTTTAAATTTATATTTCAGGGAGAAATCTGCAAGATCTATCGAATAGAGTTCATTTTCTTTTGTCAATACATTGATATTGTTTCTGGAGAATGAAACTTGATAGATGCTGTTATCCAGAATTAAGGAATCTCTCCTTATAGTACCATCATTATTTAGCTTAAACTGGTTTATAATGCGGTTGTTACCATAGCAAATAATAGAGTTATTAAAAAGAAAATGGTAAGCAGGTTGATAACTTATGGGTGAGGTAAGCGTTTTATAGCCGAAGTTATTTTTAACATTTAAAATCAATTTGTTGTTCTCGAATTTATAATCTTTTAATAAAAATGAAAGATTTGGGATTGTAAAAAGATTACTGCTGCTATATGCTCTAATGGTATCTCCAATTTCTATATTATCTGTATAGCCTCGAGAAGTATAATAGCCATTATTTTTATTATAAATATAAACTCGTAAATTTTTAAAATAACGTTCATAACCACTGTATTTTATAAAGCGGTTGGCTTTTTCATCAAAATATGAAAGTGGTTTCATATAACAATTTGCCCATACTCTTCCGTTTTTATCAGTAAATATTTGAATTACGTCATTTGAAGGCAAGCCATGTGAAACGCTGTAATTATAAAACCGAACTCCATCAAATCTGGAAACTCCGTTTTCTGTTGCAATCCAAAGAAAACCACGTCTGTCCTGTGTAATGTCATATATCTGATTACTCGATAATCCGTTCTTTTCTGTAAAAGTTTTTATTAAAGAAAAGTGGTTATTCTGTAGTGCAGAATGACCAACATATTGATTGGGTTGTTTTATACTTTGAGAAAATAAAGCAACCGATAAATAGAGGGAAAAAAGTATCTTAAGTTTCAATAGGTTGGTTTATCTGTTTTTATTAAGAAAATTAATGGCTTCTACCCTGTTTGTAACGTGTAATTTTCGGTAAATATTACCGATATGTTTTTTTACTGTATCTATGGAAATATTTTTATCAGAAGCGATTTCTTTATACTGTTTGCCTTCAGAAAGCAATCCTAAAATTTCTTTTTCAGAACGTGTTAGTTCTTCCAAGGCATGAATTTCTTCGTTCTGTTGATGAAAATAATTAAGAACTCTTTTAGCGATACTAAAGCTCATAGGTGCTCCACCTGCATAAGCTTCTTTAATAAACTGTATAATCCGCTCCATACTTTCTCCTTTTACGATATAACCTGAAGCGCCTGCTTTTAAAGATTTAAAAATATTCTCATCATCTTCAAAACTTGTACACATGATGAAGGGAATATCCAACATTTAATGCTTAAGAATTGATATGATATTGTAACCATAAACAAAAGGTAATTTAATATCCATCAATACCACATCTGCGTTTATTGACCTGAGTTTCTTTACCGCTTCATTTCCGTCAAATATTTGGCCTACACACATTAACTCATCATCATAATCGATTATCTTCTTTAGAGCATTACTGTAATGCCTTTCATCTTCTACAATTACTACTTTTATGGCCATGCGTTATCAGTGTTTATTGTATAAAATTAAGTATTTCTACTCAAATTCAGGCTTTACAAATGAAAATATATTAATAGCATTAATAAAATTCAGAAGTAAGTTTTCTGTATATACACCGTTTTTTCGTTCTGTCAATAATGCGTAAATTTGCCTTCGAATCATTACTGAAATGGAAGAAGAAAAAAAATCACTCAATTTTATTGAGCAAATTATAGAAGAAGACTTATCAAAAGGATTGAAGCGTGAAGAGTTACGCTTCCGTTTCCCACCGGAACCCAATGGTTATTTGCATGTGGGGCACACCAAAGCAATTTGCATCAATTTTGGTCTGGGAGAAAAATATAACGCTCCCGTAAACCTTCGTTTTGATGATACCAACCCTGAAAAGGAAGAACAGGAATTTGTAGACTCCATCAAAGAAGATGTGGCTTGGCTCGGTTTTAAATGGGACAAAGAACTTTATGCCTCTGATTATTTTGATCAACTCTATGATTGGGCAGTACAAATGATTAAAGACGGAAAAGCGTATGTTGATGAACAACCTTCGGAAGTAATTACCGAACAAAGAAAAAACCCAACTGAAGACGGCGTAGAAAGCCCATACAGAAACCGCCCTATTGAAGAATCTCTGGATTTATTTGAAAGAATGAAAAACGGAGAATTTGAGGAAGGTGCTATGTCATTGAGAGCAAAAATTGATATGACCTCTCCAAATATGAACATGCGTGATCCTGTGATGTACCGAATTCTAAAAAGACCGCATCACAGAACCGGAGAAAAATGGAAAATCTATCCGATGTACGATTGGGCACATGGTGAAAGTGATTATATAGAACAGATTTCCCATTCATTATGTTCTCTCGAATTCGAAAACCACAGACCTTTATACGATTGGTATCTTGATCAGGTTTACGATGCTGGAAAAATAAGAAATAAACAACGTGAGTTTGCCAGAATGAACGTTTCTTATATGATTACTTCTAAAAGAAAACTTCAAAGGCTTGTAGCAGAAGGCATCGTAACAGGTTGGGACGATCCAAGAATGCCAACCGTTTCCGGTTTAAGAAGAAAAGGTTACACACCTGCTTCCATTAGAAATTTTATTGAAAGAGTTGGTGTAGCAAAAAGAGAAAACCTCATCGAAATACAACTTCTGGAATTCTTCGTGCGTGAAGATTTAAACAAAATCGCAAAACGAATGATGACCGTTGTAAATCCGGTGAAATTGATCATTGAAAATTATCCTGAAGATCAAGAAGAATGGCTGGAAACCGAGAACAATCCTGAGGATGAAAATGCCGGAACAAGGAAAATCCCTTTCAGTAGAGAACTTTACATCGAACGTGAAGACTTTATGGAAGAGGCTCCGAAAAAATTCTTCCGTTTATCTTTAGGAAATGAGGTACGCTTGAAATCGGCTTACATCATCAAGGCAGAGCGTGTAGAAAAAGACGAAAACGGCGAAATTACTACTATTTATGCTACGTATGACGAAAAATCAAAATCTGGAAGCGGAACTGAAGAAAGTTTGAGAAAAGTGAAAGGTACTTTGCATTGGGTTTCAGCAAAACACGCCCTTCCTGTAGAGGTAAGAATTTACGAAAGACTTTTCACTGTAGAACAGCCCGATGCAGAAAAAGAAACTGACTTTTTAGAATATATTAATCCCGATTCTTTAAAAGTAGTTGAAGGCTTCGCTGAACCTGCCCTGAAAGATGTAGAAGTAGGAGAACCATTACAATTCCAAAGAATTGGATACTTTACAAAAGATAAAGATTCTACTGCAGAGAAAATGGTTTTCAATAGAACCGTGACATTAAAAGACGGATATAAACCACAATAAAAAATCAGAGCAAATGCTCTGATTTTTTTATATTTCACCTGAGATAAAAATTTTACCTTTAAGGTTTTGCAGGACTTTTCTGTATCTTTTTTTAATGTTGGAGATGATATAAGCCACAACTCTTGTTTTGTAATGACAAATTTAGGTGTAAATTCACCATCCAATTTTGCATAATTATTACATTTCATTTTATCTTTTTAACTTAATATGAAGTTTTTGGCTGTTTTTTGGGCATTATTTTTTTGTAGAGGCATTGTGCATGCACAACAAAAAGACAGCACTAACCTTATTTCTGAAGTAAAGATTGATGCCTACAAAAAGCCTGTAAAATTGATGACGTCTACAAAATCAGTTTCCATTGTTGGTGAAAATTTAAAGAACCAAAACAATCCCGATCGACTTTTAGAAAGTTTAAATCTGTTACCCGGAACAAAAATGGAAGAACGTTCTCCCGGAAGCTACCGTCTTTCCATCAGAGGCAGCACTTTACGATCGCCTTTTGGGGTAAAAAATGTTAAAATTTATCTGGACGATTTCATACTTTCGGATGCTACGGGAAATACCTATCTGAATTTACTCGATCCGCAACTCATTCATAACATCGAAATTTATAAAGGTCCCGAAAGTGGCGATTTTGGTGCGGTAACAGGCGGAACAGCACTTTTGAAAACCCAAAACTCTGAAAATAAAAATCTTGGATTAAAAACCGGAAGCTACGGCCTCTTCAAAGAAAACATTAACTACTCTAACAATTTTGGAAAACATTTCTTACAACTGTTTCAGAGTTTCCACACATCGCAATCTTACCGTGAGCAATCGGCATTAAACCGAAAAAATTTCTTCATAAAAGACCAATGGCGTTATCGTGAAAACCACCAAATTAATACAATTCTACTTTATACTGACCTTCACTACGAAACTCCAGGCGGTTTGAATGCATCACAGATGCTTGCCAACAGAAAACAAGCACGACCTGCTACTTCTACCCTTCCCGGAGCTGTGGAACAAAATGCCGGCATCTATAACAAAACATTTTTTGCAGGGATTTCACACCAGTTTCCAATAACACAAGCTTTATCGCATTTTGCCCTTTTTCAGGGTGCATATACTGATTTTCGAAATCCTTTCATCACCAATTATGAGAAGCGGTTTGAAAATAATGTTGCAGTGAGAACACATCTTAATTTTGATAAAAATTTTACAAACTGGTCCCTACAAACACGTTTAGGTTATGAAGGCGGAATAAACAAAGGTTTGGTAAAAAACTTTAACAACGTAAAAGGAATACCTGGAAATCCGCAAAATTTTGACAGAATAAAAACCCACAGCGGATTTGTTTTCCTCTCGCAAAAAGCAGATTACAAACAAACCCTTTTTATGGATGTTTCTTTAAGTTTAAATTCGGTTAAATACGAATGGAAAAGGCTTTTTCCAAGTTCTGAAAGCGGATCAAAGTCTTATAAAAATCAATTATTACCAAACTTGGGTGTGACTTATTTACTGAAGGACCATCTTTCCATTCGTGGGAAAATTGGCAAGGGAAATTCTGCACCCACTTCGGAGGAGTTGCGTTCTTCAACCCAACAAATCAATTTAGAACTAGAACCGGAGTTTGGTTGGAATAAAGAAATTGGCATCCGTAAACAATTTGGTAACTTCCTTTTTATTGAAGGCAATTATTTTGATTTCCGTTTGCAAAAAGCAATTTTAAGACGACAAAACGAGAACGGACAAGATTACTTTGTCAATGCAGGTGGCACCATCCAGAAAGGGTTTGAATTGGTTGCAGAAACAAAGAACTTCAAAATTAATTCTAAAATTATCAATAATCTGAAATTTTGGTTCTCGGGAAGTTTTTACAATTTTAAATTTGACCATTACCAAAAAGACCAAGAGGATTTTTCAGGGAATCGAATTACAGGTGTACCTGCGACGAGTTTGCAAAGTTTAATCAACTTCAGGTTTTTCAAAACATTAGAACTTGATTATGCCCACTTTTATACCTCAAAAATTGATTTGAATGACGCCAACAGCGTTCAATCAGAGCCAAGTTTAGCAGGAACAATCACCGTACGATATCCATTTAGCTTTAAAACTTTTGATTGTAACTTCAATGTTCAGATCCAAAACCTCTACAATACCGACTATGTTTTGGGTTACGACATCAATGCCTTTGGTGGAAGGTATTATAATCCGGCAGCGAAAAGAAATTTCAATTTGGGAGTTAATTTTGTTTTGAAATAATGTCTTTAACAATCATTTCAGCGTGAATTCTTGAGTTTTCGATAAACCAAAGATGTGTATTCTTCCCGCCACAAACCACACCAGCCAAATATAAATGATCAACATTGGTTCCCATTGTTTCGGGATTATAAATAGGGTTTAAGCATTCGCCTTCCAATTTGACACCTGAGTTTTTGAGAAATTCAAAATCAGGAAGATAACCCGTCATTGCTAAAACAAAATCGTTTTTTAGGTTTTTTATTTCGCCATCAGAGTTTCTAAAAACCACTATATCTTCTTTAATTTCAATGATTTCTGAATTAAAATAAGCTTTAATGCTGCCTTCAGCAATTCGGTTTTCAATATCCGGTTTCACCCAATATTTTACGCTGTCTGAAATTTTATCGCCTTTAATAATCATGGTAACTTCGGCTCCTTTTCTGTAAGTTTCTAAAGCTGCATCTACTGCAGAGTTGCTGGCACCCACCACTACAATTTTCTGTTTGGCGTAAGGATAAGGTTCGGTGTAATAATGTCTTACTTTCGGCAAATCTTCACCCGGAATATTCATTAGATTCGGAATGTCATAAAAACCGGTAGCGATGATAATGTTTTTAGCAAGATATTCAGACTCAGAAGTTTCAACTTCAAAAACCTCACTGAATTTTGAAATTTTCTCTACTTTTTCGTAAAGGTTGATGTGGAGACTCTTATGTCTTGCAATCCCTTGATAATACTCCAAAGCCTCCTGTCTTCCAGGTTTCGGAGCGGTTGAAATAAAGGGAATCCCACCAATTTCAAGCCTTTCTGCAGTGGAAAAGAAACGCATATACAAAGGATAGTTGTAAAGCGAATTTACAATGGTTCCTTTTTCAATAATTATATATTTGAGGTTATGTTTTTCGGCTTCCAATGCGCAAGTAAGACCAATAGGACCACCACCAACAATCAAAATATCATATAATTCCATAATACAAAGGTAGGTTTATTGTAGTAATTGAGGTCTGATATTTGTTTTCACTATTAAAATATTATTATGAAAGTTCCTTTTTATTTTATCGTTTTACTTACTTGCTTTTCCTGTAAAAAAGAGATTCCTTCAGGACACAAAACTTCAGTAATCAAAAGCGAAAAATCGACTGATATTTCAAAGAAAATCACAACAGAAGAACAAATAAAAATTCTGAACGACGAGATACTTCAAGCCTTAAAATCAAGAAACTACACCCAATTTTTAAGCTACATTCATCCTGAAAAAGGTGTTCGGTTCTCGATGTACGCTTATCTAAATCCTGAAAACAAGATTTTCAGAAAAAAAGATTTTGAAAAATACATCTCCACTAATGTAAAATTCACTTGGGGAAGCAGAGACGGAAGTGGTGAACCGTTGATACTTTCTATAAAAGACTATCTGGAAACGTGGGTTTTCAAAAAAGATTATACCCAATCACAATACACTTACAAAGTCTTTCAAGGAAGCGGAAATTCACTTAATAATTTAGAAGAAACATATCCTAAACACCTGTTCACCGAAAATTACATCCCGGGAACTGAAAAATATCCAGAAATGGATTGGAACTCACTTCGATTTGTTTTTGAAGAACTAAACGGGAAGCATTACCTCATCGCCATCATCAATGATCAATGGACAATTTAGTCTCGATTTTTAAGCAAAATCCATCCTGTAAGAACTCTTCCATCAGGCAATTTTAGGATATACCAATAGGTGTCTGTAGGAAGAACTCTACCACCATAATGACCATCCCAAATAATTTCGGTATTACTTTCTTTTTGGAATACTAATTTATTATATCGGTCAAAAATCTGTACAGATGCATTTCCATTTCCAATATCCTGAATATTAGAGACTTTCCACGTATCATTATAACCATCACCATTTGGCGTTATATAATTCATATTTTGAAGAATAGTGACAGACATTGGCTTTGGAACACAATTATCTTCCGTAAAATTGTCTTCATATCGTACATAAAACGTTCTTACACCAGCCGGAACATTATAGAAAATATAACTTTCTTGCCAAGTTCCGAAACCATCGTAAGTGTAAAGTACTTTTCTGTTTTTATTTGGTGAAGTTGCCAATACGGTTACCTTATTTCCTTCTACTGCAAGTTTGTAGATCTGAGGAGCATCATAAGCCTTCACTGCAAAATTTACTGTACTGGCGCAACCATTATCTGCCACAATGGTTAATGAGTAATTACCTGCGGTTGTTGCATTATAAGTAGAATTAGGGTATTGATTAGTGACTTTAGTACCATCAGGCAATGTCCAAATATAAGTTTGTGGTTTCAAACCTGCTGCATAAATCTGAGAAACATTAGCCATAATTTCTACAGATGAGCCTTCACAGAAATAATAAACAGATGGAACACTAAATACAGGAGACGGTTTCAAAGCCAAACTGATGGTTGCTTTTACCGGACAAGATGTCCCCATTAGAACCTTCACATAAATGGTATTAATTCCTTCATAAGCGTATTGCGAAGGATTTGTAATCTTATTAACACCATTCGCCAAATCACTCTGTGATTTATAATATTCAAAAGAAGTGGCAGGTTGAAGTTGCGCATCTTGCTGGAACATCGTCAGATTAAATGTCTCTCCCTCTTTACAAATTGGTGGATGCGTGAAAGCATAAACTGTAGAATTGGTAAAACTAAAATTAAGTTTTAGAACCGCTGTACAGTTATTTAAAGTAGATTTTAGATAGACGCTTGTTGTAGTTCCGGGTTTTGGTTGGAAATTCTGTTCTTCAGTTGCTGTTAAAGGTGTGGTATCTGTTATTTTATAATAAAAAGCATAGTTTGCTGCTAAAGTTGCATCATAATCGGTTAAAAAACTTGATGTTGCAATACTTCCTGATAGTTGTTGAGATAACCAATTTTTCAAATCAAAAGTGTAAATACCGTCAAGATTATCATCACACAGACTTACTGTAGGTGAAGCATTGGTAAAAGCCAAATTATTAATTGGTTTTAAAGTAAATGCTTTGGTAGAATAACATCCGGATGTAGTGGTAAACCTTGCCCAAACAATTTTGGAAGCTAAAGTATTTGAAACCGGATAGTTTGTTTTGTTGGCAATTGCATTAATATTTTTTTCAGCATCTGCTTGCGTTTCAAAGAAACTAACATCTTGAACCGTTGTAGAATAAGGCGTATTAGAAGTACCGTATAATTTAGAAATAGCTTGTGTAAGATCAAAAAATGTTGATGAAGCTCCGCTATTACATTGAATTAACAATACATTATCATTAAGAACAACTGATTTCTGAAAATTGGCTTTAAAATTTATAGTTCCAATTGCATAGCACTTTGATGGAGTATTGCTTACTACTGCTACATAAACAGTCATATCCTTATCCACAGAAAAATTCTGAATTTCTGTTGCTGTAAGTTGATTGGAATAAATATTTGAGCCAGGATCTGCAGTATAATAATAGAATGTATAATTCATACTATTATCAATAAATTGGCTCTGGTATGTGGTAAGATCTATAATTTCTTTACCATCATTATTGTTATCGCAAGAAAGGTTAATATTAAGTTGAGACGTTTTTAGAGTTACTGGTTCAATACTTAAGTTTATAATAGCTTTCGCATTACAAGTTCCTGTACTTCTAATTACCTTAGCATAAATTGGTGTTATGCCTTCATAAGGATATTGTTTTGGATTTGATATTTTATTCGCACCGTTTATTAAATCATTTTCCGATTTGTAATACTCATAAGTTATACCTCCTGCCATTTGAGGATCGGATTCATAAACAGTGAGATCAATAATATCACCCACTTTGCAAACCGCAGGATGATTAAATGTATAAACTGGAATTGGGTTAAAGCTAAAAGTGATATTTAAGGTTGTTGAACATCCGTTTCCGTCAGCTCTTAATATTATAGAATTATTAGTGGCGTCTGCTACAAATGAAGCTTCTTCGGCTGGAGTTAACGGAACTGAAGGGGCACTATTTCTATAGAAAGTATAAGTTGCTCCGATAGTTGCATCATAATCAGACAAGAAGCTTGCTCCTGGTTTACTGTTTTTAATTTGGATATTTAACCATTCGCGTAAGTTAAAAGAATATATACCGTCAAAATTATCATCACAAAGTGCAATGTTTGAAGGACCTCCCGTAAAACTTATAGATTCAATAATTCTAAGAACAAATTCTTGAGTACTATAACAACCATTATTGGTCTCGAATCTGGCCCAAATTACTTTCCTAGGCTGGGTTTTATAAACTGGGTAATTATCAGGAGTCGTTATAGCATTAATATCTTTGCCGGCATCACTTTCAGATTCATAAAACTTAACACTTTTTATCGTTTGAGCATAAGGAGGATTATTAAAACTGTAAAGTTTGGGGATGGCATCATTAAGATTAAAATTTGAAACCTGACCTGTAATATTGCATTGAATTAAAGCAACATCTATATCATTAATGAGTTCAATAGTTTTTTGAAGGTTTACACTGAAATTTATTTCTGCTTTTGAATAGCAACCATCTTTATGAAAAGCCACATATACTTTTCCACCGTCAGTAAGAGTATATCTCTGAGCTAAGCTCCGCGGAATAAATCCTGAAAGAGTATTATTTACAGCGTTAAAATTTTTAAAATATTCTATTGTATAAGGTCCAGTTGATAAATCTATAATCTGCGATTCTAATGTCGTGAGGTCATAATATTCTACACCATCATTATTATTATCGCAATAAGAATAAATTGTGATAGAGGATTTTAATAATTCAGGTGTTGTACGAGGACTGAAAACAACAGGAAAAACCTCTGAACAACCCGGAACTAATCCCAGTGTAACTTTAGCATATACAGTTACCGATGATCCTGACATTGTTATTTGAGTAATGGCGTTGGTTGCTGCAGCATCACTAAAATACTCAATTGTGGGTCTGGGATTCTGATAAAACATTGGTTCCAATATATAATTGTTATAATTGGCCAAAATAACAGTGATTGAGGAACCAGCTGAACCAGCACACAGGCTTACAGTACTTCTGACATAAAACTGACCATAGTCATAATTAAGTTTCTTTATGACATAACAATTACTATTTGAGTATCTGTATCTGATGTAAAACGATTTTAAAACAACATTAGGAATGGTTTGATTTTTTGAAATTCCCGGATTATTAAGGTCATCAGCTTCCGCAAGCGTATTATGATAAGTAATGGTTAAACCATTTCCATTCATCGGATTAGTAATGGTTATAATAGATTTAGAATCCGCTTCTAAATCTACATTTCGAGGGCCATCTTTACAATAATATATATCCGCATCTTCATCATCAAAAATTTCAGGATTATCAGGAATGTTGTCGGTATCTTTATCTTTAACATTCAAAATAATCTTATTGAACTTTACCCGTACAGGAATTTTGGCTACAGAATAGCAACTTCCAAAACAGGTATTGGTCATAGGATATTCAACTCTTGCATATACATAATACACATAATCTAAAGCTGGTTCAGCATTTGGAATGCCTTCACTGATATAAGTAAGTTGCCCACTACCTGATTTTGCGTTGTCTTCGCTGACATAAAATGTAATTTTTGATACACCGGGGTCATTAGAAATGATAATCCCGTTCTGAGCAAAATATTCTTTCCAGTCGAAATTGGTTTCAATGCCGGACGAATTACCGTTGGTAACCACATCACAAAGATTAATATTAACCGGATTAGTAATAGTATTTACATTTGGCCCGGAAGAAAAATTAATGTTTATTGGTCCATATTTTACTAAGCCACAACTCGTGTTCACTTCTACGAAGATTTTACTGGAAGTTGTTAAATCTGCAGTTGTTACGGGAATCGTAGAGGCGTCGATGTAAAATTTGGGATCTGTATATTGCAATCCACTAAAGAGCTGGCATAAGAGATTCGACAATTGATAATTCTTTTCAGTACCATCGTTATTCGCGTCACATATTTGAACAGTAGTTGTGAGCAATGCTGATAATGGATCTCCTAATTTCAATATCGCAATTCTGTAACAAGAAGGATCATTTTTATTCTCTACACGAACATAATAAGTTAGACTCTTATTAAGAGGTAGTGCTGGATCAAAGTTAGGAGTACCTCCTGCTATTGCATTAGCATTGGAACTGTAAAATTTAAAATTGAAATTTGCAACAGGATTAGAAGTTAAATCCGAATAAAAATTACTTTGATACACCGGTGAATTGTCTCCACTACAAAATGTTTTTGTAAAGTCTTTCGTTAAGGGATATGTGGAATCATAAGTTATTTTAATATCTTTAGAATAAGAAATAACATTACCGTTTGATAATTTATAGTTAGCTTTTACAGTATAAACCTCTACAGGATTTACAGGACATACAGTAACGTTCTTGACGTTTGTGAAATCCCAAAGGTCAATCAAAACACCATCCTTATACCATTGGTAAGTTGGATTTATTAAAGTCCCATTAGGAGTAAATTGCCAGCCTTCATTACTTGCGCTCCAAATCCCGGTATTTCTTCCAGGAGCTGCTATACCTACGCTTTTTTCACCGGTAATTCCTATTAATGACTCCCTATGTCTTGCAGTTAATTGAGGTAAGGGTTTGCTCTCAACAAATACATCAATTTTATTGCTGTATTCGTGCAAAACAATTTGTGAGGTAATAAATTGATCGGTTCCTACAATTTTACCTTTATAAAAGCTGATGGTAAGAGTACGACAAGGTGCAACACCATCTACTTTATAATAAATTTCAGAGCCTTGGTCTTTAATAAATTCTAAATCCTGAAACACTCCAAACACTGATGAACTAGGAAAATAAGCGTCCGGAATTTGGTGTCCCGAAATATCGCCGGTACTATAATCATTTTCCTGAAATAGTTGGTTAAAGGTTATAAAACTATTACTGCTTATTAATAACGATGGATAGCTATTTCCATAAAAGCTGAAACTAAAAGGGGTATTGCCAAACAGTGAGGTATCATTAAAGCTTATTCTCTTTACATACTTGTCATCTTCATAGATACCAACTGCAGTTCCTGAGTTATAAGGTAATTGAGGTGCGTATGCCAATGAAGAAACTCCGTAATTACCAGTATCATTAATAGGATTAAAATTGTTAGCCTTTAAATCTAAACATTTGTTGGATGAAATATAAGAACAATTGATATTGATATTATCTTGAATACCATTATTATCCGTGAGTGTAGGACAAACCTGAGCGATCAGAATTTCTGAAACAAATACAAATAAGAAAAGAAGGGACGAATAAAAATTTCTCACCTGATAATTTTAAGCAAAAATATAATTAATTTAACAAGTAAATTAAACTTTAAATTACACATCAAAAATTATGCACTAAACGGACAATAATGCATTATATTTGATAAAAATAATTTAATGAAGGAAGTTTTCAAAAATTATTCCGGTATTATTCTATTACTTATCGGTATCACAATAGGAAGTTTTGTGGGTATATTATTGCCTCAAAGCGTTGCTTATCTTAAACCTTTGGGGGACATTTTTCTTAATCTTTTATTTGTAAGTGTAGTTCCACTAGTTTTTTTTGCAGTTGCAAATTCAATCGCCTCTGTAGAACAACAAAATAAATTTGGGAGAATTATATTTTCTATGATTTTTACATTTCTTCTTTTCATACTCCTGGCAGCAATCTTCACCATTATTGCAGTATATTTTTTCCCAACACAGGCTGTAGGAATGGAACCTAACGAAATTATAAACAATAGTGACGAAAAAGAAAATTGGGGTGATATTATAGTAAAGTTCTTCACCGTAAGCGAGTTTACCAATCTTTTTTCAAGACAAAATATGCTCGCATTGCTGATATTTTCTTTTCTTACAGGAACAGCTGTGAGAAGAGCCGGATCTCGTGGCATTGTTTTTAAAAATTTCATCGCATCGGGATACGAGGTGATGAAAGAGCTGTTACTTACCGTGATGAAAGCTGCTCCAATAGGTTTAGGTGCTTATTTTGCCTATCAAGTTGCTACTGTAGGTCCTCAACTTTTTGGATTTTACGCTAAGCCTTTGGGACTTTATTATGCCGCTGGAATTGTGTATTTTTTACTCTTTTTTTCAATTTATGCTTTTATTGCAAAAGGTACAGATGGAATCAGAAAATTCTGGAAAAATAATATTTACCCGTCACTTACTGCCATTAGTACATGTAGCAGTTTTGCAACTATGCCCGCTAATTTAATTGCTGCCAACAAAATAGGTATCCCTTCATCTGTAGCCAATATCGTAATTCCTATTGGAAGTACACTTCATAAGAATGGCTCATCAATGTCATCCATCATCAAAATTTATGTAGCATTTTTAATTATTGGTAAAGATTTTTTCGACCCTATGAATTTACTCTTGGCTTTGGGTATCACAGTTTTTGTAAGCATCGTTGCTGGAGGCATACCAAATGGAGGATATATTGGCGAGATGCTTATGATTTCTGTTTACCAACTTCCGCAGGAAGCAATACCCGCAGTTATGATTATTGGAACTTTAGTAGATCCGCTTGCTACCGTTCTTAATGCCACAGGTGATACAGTAGCAGCAATGTTTGTCACAAAAATTTCAGGGGAAAATTTTGAAGAAACCACCTAAAAAAACCACGATTAAAATCGTGGTTTTTTATAAAATACAATCCGGATTAATATTAATACCCTTCTGAAGTTTCTTCATTTTTTATCAGTGCAGTTGCTGATGAAGTTCCTATACGTTTTACACCCATATTGATCATCTTTTCGGCATCATCAGGAGTTCGCACACCACCTGCAGCCTTTACAGGAAGTTTACCCGCATGATCCAGCATAATTTTTATACCTTCAAAGGTTGCTCCGTTTGGTTTACCATTTTCTGTTTGATAAAATCCTGTGGAAGACTTCACGAAAACCATATCTTCCTTCCCTGCAAAATTATCAGTAACCCAATCGGAAATATGTTTGGTAACATCAGCAATCTGTTCATTGGTAAGTGCGGCAATTTCAATAATCCATTTTGCGGTTTTACTGTTTTCAAGACAGATTTTAGTACACTCTACCACTTCATTTTTTACCATGTCTAGGTTTCCCTTTAGATATTCTGTATAATTTAAAACAAAATCAAGTTCGTCTGCACCATCTTCAATTGCTTTTTTTGCTTCTGTAAGTTTTTCATTTGTAGTATACGTACCTTCGTGAAAACCGATTACAGTACCCACTTTAACGTTAGAATTTTTATCTTCTAAATACTGTTTCACCTCTCTTACATAATCTGGACGAATCATCACTGCAAAGATTTTATGAGAAACTGCCTCATCTGCAAGTTTGTAAACCGTTTCTTTGGTCTCATCCCCTGATAAGCCTGACTGTGACGGTGTTTTAAGATAAGTTGAGTCTAAATATTGACTGACTTCCATAATATTGATTTTATTATGCAAAATTAAAAAAAATAATCATCAACATTCCGTTAATGATTATTTATTAAATTCTGATTTCTTATCTGATTTATACCTTGAGCTGTCTATTGATACTTTGCTCAAGCGAGATAAATGTTTCTGTTCTGGTTACACCTTTCAATTTTTGCAGTTTATTGAGGATGCGCATCAAATGATCATTATCCCTACACAAAACTTTTAAAAATATGGTATAATTTCCTGTGGTATAATGAGCTTCCACCACCTCGTTCACATCTTGTAATGCCTTTATTGCATCCTGATAATGGCTCGGTTGATCCAAAAATACACCGATATAAGAAACCACCTTGTAACCCACTTTTCTAGGATTAAGAAATGATATGGAATTTTCTATTACACCCGCCTGTTCAAGTTTTTTTATCCTTTGATGAACAGCAGTGGTTGAGATTCCTACATTTTTAGATATGTGTGCCAAAGAGGTTTTAGCATTATCCATCAGCATATATATAATCTCCTTATCAATCGCATCCAACTGATAATCTATATTACTTGCACTTTTCATTTAATTAAAATGTTTAGTTTTCTAATTTTCTTTATTGTTTATTATTGATTTCAATTAAAACAGGAAAATGATCACTGTACCCGCCAAGATACCTAGTTCCTGCATATGTGCGGAAAGGCCTGCCTTTAAATTTTCGATCCCAATTAGAAATTTTCAGATCGTTGAAAACTTCCGCAGACTTAAAAACTAAATTGGACTTTCCATTTATAAAATCATCCGACATAATAATTTGGTCGAAGAGCAAACCAAACCTTTGATGATAGGTCGAATAGTTCTTATTATTATAAAGCTCTAAAAAAGGATTAAAAAGATCATGATCAGAAAGAATTGTTTTTAGATTTTCATCATCCGGATTTTCATTAAAATCACCCATTAGCACGACTGATTCTTCTTTTTCCCTCAAAACATTCATCCTTTCTTTTATCTCTTTTAAAATATAATTTCGTTTCGGTTTATTAACATCCAAATCTCTTTTAGAAGGAAGATGCAATACAAAAAAATTGATGATCTCATTCTGGAATTTCAATTTGCAGTACAAAACATCTCTTGTAGTATCATAGTGTTCCGTATCATTATCCTCTATTTCAAAGAAAAAACTAATGGGCTCCGATTCTATTATCTCCACCTTGTTTTTATAATAAAGTAAAGCTACATCTACACCTCTTTCATCCATACTTTCATAATGCACAAAACCATATTCATTATTAAAGGGTTCTAAATTTAGTAAATCAACAATAGGTTTTTTACCTTGTATCTCACTTAACCCTATTACGAAAGGGAGGCTACCTTTTTTTTCTTTCACAATTTCAAAAACATGGGCAATTTTATGTAACTTATTGCTATAACGTTTATTATCCCAGTTTTTAAGACCACCTTCAACCTTTTCCTTGTATGTAACAGGAAGAAGCAAATTTTCTACATTATAAAAAAATACGATTTCTGTATTTTGCGAATTACTCTCCTCAATCATTTTACGTTGTAAATTTAATAAAAATATTTGATTATGCTTAAATTATTTAAAATCTAAATAAAAATAATTTATTCGTTAAACACTCGTTTAAAAGTGATGATAAATTTATGACATTTAGTACATTAAAATATTTTCTATAATAGGTTTATCTATATTTTAAAATTATTTTTTTATAGTGCTAAATTAGTTGTATTTTTAAAGGCTAATTTTTTGCTATTTTAATAAACATTAATTATTATGAAAAAAATATTCCTTTCTATTTTTACTGCTCTTGCACTAACGGGTGCAAATGCACAAGATTATCTGGATGATATTATGTTCCAGACTTTTGGTTGGGACGAATATAAACAAACAAGGGTTTCCAACGAAGGTGGATTGTACGAGTATTATAACACTCGTGCCGGAAACCTTAAAGCCAACGGATTTGATATGCTTTGGTTTCCACCACCAAGCGATGGTGAAGGCGTAGGGTATTTCCCGAGAGAACTTTTTAATTTTTCAAAAACTTCTTGGGGAACAGAAGCCCAATTAAGAAAAATGCTCGCCACCATGAACGGCTATGGCATTTATCCCATTGCAGACGTAGTTGCTAACCACAGAAGTGGAACTACGGGTTGGACTACATTTACCAATCCAGCTTGGGGCTGTGATGTTATTGTAAGTAATGATGAAGCAACTGCGGCATTTAATAGTGGGAATCCGGCAGTAAGTTGCAGACCTTCTGGAGCACTTGACACAGGTGATGGATTTGACGGTTCCAGAGATATGGACCACACCAACCCTACTGTACAAAACGGATATAAAGAATTTTTATCAAGACTGAAAGGCTTAGGATTCAAAGGATGGAGATGGGACGTTGCAAAAGGCTTTGGAACTCAATATTTTAAAGATTATATTGCTACAAGCCAACCTTATTATTCTGTTGGAGAATGGTGGGCAGGATCAGACCAAGTGAACGATTTGAAAAATTGGACTTCTGCAACCTCTACACCCGGTGTTGCAAATTCAGGAGCATTCGATTTTGTATTATATTACAATTTATCTCGAATAATTCAAACCTTTGGTTCGCAAACTGCAAACAACCAATACTCCAACTTAAATTGGGGTGGTAGCATGGCTGGTTTGGCAGGACAATTCGGATACGCAGACAAAGCTGTAACATTTGTTGATAACCATGATACTTTTGTTCATGATTCTTCCTTCCAAGGAAGTAATATCCTTACAGCCTATGCCTATATTTTAACACACCCGGGAATTCCAAGCGTATTTGCGCCTCATTACTATGGAGGAACTTATACTAAAGACGGAGTAACTAGAACTTATCCTACCAATTACGGAGCCCAAATCAATTTACTTTCAGCCATTAGAAAAGCAAATGGAATCAATGCATACAGCAATGTAACCATAGATAAGTCAGAAGCAGGATTATACGCTGCTTACATCAAAAAATCAGGCTCTGATGCAGAACCTGTAGTAGCTGTAAGAATTGGAGCTTATGATACTTGGACCCCAAGTGGAACAGGATGGTCTCTCGTTGCACAAAATCCAACATTAACCACAGGCAATACAGCAGGATATAAAATCTGGTCTAAAAACCCTGTGAATGTACCTCCTACAATTTCTATTAATCCTGCCGGAGGAACTTTCGTTACAGGCACCACACAAAATGTAAGTTTAACAACAGGTGACGCTTATTACAATGCAAATGTAGTTGCTAATTTCCCTTTAACGACTTATTACACTACAGATGGTTCAGATCCTACTACATCATCAACCAGACAAGTTTATACAACAGGAATGACCATTCCAGTAAGTACTAACACTACAATAAAAGCAGTAACTTATGACTCAAAAGGTTTAAGTTCAGGTATTACCGAGAGGTCTTATAATTTCCAAACAGCCAGTGATATTGTGATTCGTTTTCAACCTCCTGCAGGTGATGCTAATTGGTCTGCTCCAAAAATTCATTATTGGGATATCTTACCTACCAACAATACAATGTCTCCTGTAACTTGGGAAACACCGGTAAATATGACGGCAGATCCTAATAATCCAGGATGGTTTTATTTTACATTCCCGAATGTGATTCAAGCAAGTTTCCTATTCAGAACTGCATTGCCAACAGCTGCTTCCGAAGGTGTAACCGGCGTTAACAAAACTGGAGATATCGTAAACGTAACTCAAAGTTCTTGCTATGTTTGGGATACCACAACTTCCTCATTTGTAAGAAGCACCGATTGTTCTACATTGCTTTCAACAGGAGAAGCTAATGCTAACTCTAATAAAACCACATTACAGGTAACACAAAATCCTGCCATTAATGGAGAACTAAAAGTGAAATACACTAATGCAAAAGGTGGTAACATCAGTATTTTTGATATGTCTGGTAAAACAGTTGGCAACTATAAAGTTGGTGCAAATTCTTCAGAGGAGACATTCAGTATCAATGGTTTAAAACCGGGAGTTTATGTACTTCAACTTAAATCTGAAAGTGGTACTGCGGTTACGAAACTAATTGTTAAATAATCACATCCAGAATATAAACCCAAAACCACCTCAAATGAGGTGGTTTTTTAATCATCTAATAAATCAGGACGTCTTTCTTTTGTAATTCTTACCGCTTCATCGTGGCGCCATTCTTCTATATTTCCGTTATGACCACTCAATAAAACTTGTGGCACTTTCAAACCTTTATATTCTTCCGGTCTTGTATAAATCGGTGGTGAGAGTAAATTATCCTGAAAACTATCCGTAAGCGCACTTTGCTCATCATTTAAAACTCCGGGTAGTAAGCGGATAACTGAATCTGCTAAAACACATGCAGCCAATTCTCCTCCTGTTAAAACATAATCTCCAATGGATATTTCTTTGGTGATATGCAAATCGCGAACTCTTTGATCAATACCTTTATAATGCCCGCAAAGGAAAATCAAATTCTGCTTTATAGACAGTGTATTTGCAATTTTTTGATTTAAAGTTTCTCCATCTGGGGTAAGATAGATAATCTCGTCGTAATTTCTTTGGGATTTCAATTCAGAAATACATTTATCCAAAGGCTCAACCATCATCACCATTCCAGCACCGCCACCATAAGGTTCATCATCAACCTGACGGTGTTTCCCAACAGACCAATCTCTTAATTGATGAAAATGAACTTCCGCCAAACCCTTCTGCATCGCTCTTTTAAGAATTGATGTTTGAAAAGGGCTTTCCATCAATTCCGGCAACACACTTATAATATCAATTCTCATTGTTCGGTATTATTTTTTTTGTTGGGAAGAATAATCAGACGTAGAGAGGAATCTTTGTTGATGTAACTCCACATCCAATTGAAGAAAACTGCCAGTTTATTGCGTACTGAAAGAATCAGCATCAGATGCAAAAACATCCAAAAATACCACGCAAAAATCCCTTGAAATTTAAATTTCGGCAAATCTACTACTGCACGATGTTTCCCTATAGTTGCCATACTTCCTCTGTCTTCATATTCATATTCCTTCCATTCTTTTTCGGATTTTTTTAGGATATTTTTTCCTAAATTTTTACCCTGATTTATGGCTACATTAGCAACCTGTGGATGCCCTTTCGGATATTTAGGCGTTTCCATATAGGCAATATCGCCAATTGCAAAAATATTTTCATAACCTTCTACTCTGTTGTAGCGATCCGTTTTATAGCGGTTTCTTACTAAAATCTCTGGGTTCAAGCCTTCAATCACATTTCCGGTAACTCCGGCAGCCCATATTACGTTATTGGAAGGGATTTGTTTTCCGCTTGCGGTGTAAACAATCTCTCCGTCATAATCTATAACGCGTTCCCCACTCATAAAATCCACACCCAATTGTTTTAGGTATTGTTCAGATTTGTCCTGAGCTTCCTTGCTCATAACGTCCAGAGGCTTTTCCGTAGAACTAACCAAAATAATATTGAGATTTTCGAAATTCATGTGCGGATAATCGCGGGGCAGAATTTCCTTTTTCATTTCAGAAAAAGCACCGGCAAGTTCAACACCTGTAGGTCCACTGCCTACAATCACAATGTTCCAGTTGCCATCATCACTTCTTTTTCTCTCAATAATTAATTTTTCAAAAGTCAGCAGAACGTGGTTTCGGATAGAAATGGCTTCCTGAGTATTTTTCATTCCATACGCCAGTCTTTCCATTTTATCATTACCGAAAAAATTAGTTTTACAACCTGTTGCAATGATTAGTTTGTCATAATGAAACTCGGCATCAGAAGTAATAATCTTATTCTGTCCAGGCAAAATTTTCTGCACATCTGTCATCCGATACTGTGTATTTCTCGAACGCTGAAAAATCTTTCGAAATGGAAACGAAATATTAGAAGGTTCAATCCTTCCACATGCCACCTGATAAAAAAGCGGTTGAAACATATGGTGATTCACCTTATCAATCAGGATCACCTTTTTATTTTTGTTATTAAGGGTTTTTGCCAATTGTAGACCAGCAAAACCGCCACCGATAACGACTATTTTTTCTCTTGTTTCCATCTCGTACAAAATTAGGAATTTTATTTTTAGGAGCCGAGAACCCGCTTTCCATTACAATCTTTTTTGCTCGTCAAAGCCTCTCGCAAAAAAGGATTTTCATTTCAATCGGGGCTATAACTCGCAAGATTCTTTTTTTCAACCTAAAGATTTCTATCAATAATCTTCGAGCGATTTTTATAAATTCTAAAAAATTTCACATTTATCAATAAATAAAATACTTTTGCAAACCAATGGCAAGAACGAACAGAACCACTACTACCCAAAAGATTCATAAAAAAAGGAGAAAGAATTTCATTTTCCGCAGGGAAATTCTTTTGCTTATTCTTGCTGTTTCGCTAATCGGTACAGGATTTTATTTGAAAGAAAAAATTGCTTTCTATTACGCGATGTATTTCAATAAATTTGAACATAAAAAACTAAAAAATCCTAAACGGGAAGCAGAACGAATTGACAGAATTGTCGGGGATTATGCAGACAAAACTTTTGGTTTTGATATTTCGCACTATCAAGAAACCAAAGACATAAAATGGGACAGTTTAAGCATCGGAAACCGCACTATTCCATTAAAATTTGTGATTATGCGTGCTACAATGGGCAACCGAAGCAAGGACAAAAATTTCGATAAGTTTTGGACGACCGCTAAAAAGCACAACCTTGTTCGTGGCGCCTATCATTTTTATAGAGCTGATGAAGATCCGGTAAGGCAAGCCAACAACTTTTTGGAAAGTGTAAAATTGGAGGATGGAGATTTGGTTCCCGTTCTCGATATTGAAAGGATTCCCAGAAGAAAATCTAACGAACAACTGATTGAAGATTTAAAAATATGGTTGAAAATTGTTGAAGAAAAATATGGCGAAAAACCAATTATCTACACCTTCTACCATTATTACAAAGATTACCTTCGCGGCGAATTTGATGATTATCCACTTTGGTTAGCCAATTATAATGACGTTCCTCAACCTTCACCAAACGACGACTGGAAAATGTGGCAATTCACAGAAAACGGCATCGTTTATGGCATCAACACAAAAGTAGATTTGAACGTTTTTAATGGAAATTTGTGGTCGTTAAAAAGATTGACTGTGGATTAATATAATCCTTCAAGGATTTGAAATCCTTGAAGGATTCCATGTATACTTTTTGACAACATTCATTTCATTATCCGTATTTTCGCACATCATTTATCAATCATCATTTATCATTTATAAAAAATGAACTACGTCACAGCCGAAAACCTAACCAAATCTTACGGCATTAAAACCTTGTTTGAAAATATCTCCTTCAACGTTAATGAAGGCGATAAAATTGCAATTGTTGCCAAAAACGGAAGCGGAAAATCAACTTTACTGAAAATTATTTTAGGCAAAGAAATCGCAGACAGTGGTAAGGTTACCATTAATAAAGACGTACAGGTTGTTTTGTTTGATCAGGAAATTGAGTTTGATTCGCAGCTTACGGTGGAAGAGTTTATGATGACGCTTGATTCTGCACCCATTCAAGCATTGAAAAACTATCATAAATCGCTGATTTCGCACAATGCAGAGGAAATGGAAAAAGCCATTGCCGAAATGGAAGCACAGAAAGCCTGGGATTTGGAAAACGAGATGAAACAAATTCTCTCGCAACTGAAAATCACTGATTTGCAAGCAAAAATGGGAACGCTTTCGGGTGGACAAATTAAACGCGTGGCTCTTGCGAAACTTTTAACAGAAACTCGTGCAGAACACCGTCACGTTCTCTTAATTATGGATGAACCAACGAACCATTTGGATGTAGAAATGGTAGAATGGTTAGAAAATTATCTTTCAAAAGCCAAGATTACTCTTTTACTGGTAACTCATGACCGTTATTTTCTAGATTCCGTTTGTGATACCATTTGGGAAATGGAGGATAATAAGCTGTATGTTCATAACGGAAGTTATGCCACTTATCTTGAAAACAAAATGATTCGGGAGGAAAATCTTAATGCCACCATTGATAAAGCCAACAACTTGTACCGTAAAGAATTGGAGTGGATGCGTCGACAACCAAAAGCGAGAACAACCAAGTCAAAATCTAGAATTGATGCGTTTTATGAAACTGAAAAAGTGGCCAAAACGGATACAAGAAAACAAGGGCTTGAGCTGGATTTCGAGATGAAACGTCTTGGCAAAAAAATTCTTGAGCTGCAAAACATTCACAAAAGTTTTGGCGATTTAGTTTTGTTAAAGGATTTCTCTTATCAGTTTCAGCGTGGTGAAAAGGTGGGAATTATCGGAAAAAATGGTGCCGGAAAATCAACTTTACTTAACATCATTCAAGGTTTAGAGCCTATGGATTCTGGTGAAATTGAAACCGGAGAAACCATCAAATTTGGCTATTTTTCGCAGAAAGGATTAAAATATAATGAAGATGAAAAGGTTATTGATTTCATCCGAGAAATTTCAGAAAACTTCCCCTTAGCAAACGGGAGAACCATTACTGCTTCACAGTTTTTAAGGTTATTTCTGTTTGATGACCAAACACAATACTCACCTATTTCCAAACTTTCTGGTGGTGAGAAACGAAGACTTCATTTGATGTATGTTTTATATCAAAATCCTAATTTTTTGATTTTTGATGAACCTACCAATGATTTGGATTTGCCCACCTTAACGGTGTTGGAAAATTTTCTTCAAAATTTCCAGGGTTGTTTAATTGTTGTTTCTCACGACCGTTATTTTATGGATAGAATCGTGGATCATGTTCTCGCATTTGAAGGCGAAGGAAAAATTAAAGATTTTGTTGGTAACTTCTCTGAATACAGAGACCATAAAAAGAACCAAGAACCTAGATTAGAAACTCAAGACAATCAATCGGAGATCAAAAAAACGACAACTATTAATCATCAACCAACAACTAAAAAGAAATTAAGCTTCAAAGAACAGCGTGAACTCGAAACCATAGAAAAGGAAATGCCCAAACTTGAGGAAAATCGCAATAAAATTCTTGAAGAACTAAACAATGAAAGCGATTACGAAAAAATCGCAAAACTTTCGGATACTCTCCAAACCGTTTCAGATCAACTGGA
Source organism: Bacteroidota bacterium (assembly GCA_023394415.1). GTDB lineage: Bacteria > Bacteroidota > Bacteroidia > Flavobacteriales > Weeksellaceae > Planobacterium. Next base: position 26,292 of record JAEXAR010000013.1, on the reverse strand, counting down.
AGAAATGGAAATGCGTTGGCTAGAATTGCAGGAGATTGTTGGATAATAGTTGTGGATGTAAAAAATCGATGTCAAAAGAAATACATATTTTGAAAAACTACACTTGTCATTCAGAATGAAGTGAAACAAAATGAAGAAACTCAAATGTATTTCAGAAGATTCTTCATTACACTGCGTTTCATTCAGAATGACAAATAAGTCCTTAAATACAACAGCCATTCATTAAATAGTAAGTAAAAAGTGGAAAAAAATCAAAAATTAGAAGCAAAATACGGTTTGTTCACTGCGATTTCATTAGTTATCGGCCAAGTTATCGGCTCAGGAATATTTTTTAAGGTAGATGATGTGCTTTCTGCAACGCAGGGCAACAGTTTTGCCGGACTTTTAGGTTTTATAATTGTGGGAGTAAGCGTAGTATTTGCAGCAATCTCAATGGCTAATTATGCAGAGTTGCTTCCTAAAGACGGTGGCATCTTAAATTATGTTGAGTACCGTTTCGGAAAAAAAGCGGCCGCATTTGTAGGTTGGATGTATTTAAGTCTTTTCTATCCGTTGCTTACTGCCGTATTGTTTACCGTTTCAGGCATTTACATCTCGCATCTTTTGGCAGAATTTATGGGCTTTGAGCCGAGATTTCTTCATTATACTTTAATAGGAATTTTCAATCTTTTCTTGTTTTTAGGATTAAATATTTTCCGCCCCAAAACTTCAGGGATTTTTCAACAACTCACTACGGTTTTGAAATTAATTCCATTGATCTTAATTGCATCTTTAGGTATTATCAGCCTTGTAAAAGGCGATGTGGAAGAAGCCAACACTTTTTCTTACGCCGCCAAAAATGTTGCAGAAGGGCAAAATTTATGGCTTTTGGTCGCAGCAAGTTTTGTGCCCATTGCTTTTGCGTTTGATGGTTGGTATATTGCAACACAGCTTTCCGGTGAAATAAAAAACTCATCAAAAAATCTACCGAAAGCCTTGGTTATAGGCACTTCCGTTGTTTTGCTGGTTTACATATTTTACTATTCGGGAATTGTTTTAAGGATGAGCGGAAGTGAAATTATGAGTCTAAAAGACACTTACATCACCGAATTTTCAAGGAAAATAGCTTCAAAAACCGGAGCAATCCTAATTCAGTTGTTTGTGATTATTTCAGTTTTGGGTACTGCAAACGGTTTACTTTTGGCAACTACAAGAGTTCCGTATCAATTTTACAATCAGGATTTCTCTAAAAAATTTCTTAATCTTGGCAAAGTGAATGAGAAAACCAATACACCAATTAACAGTGCGCTTCTTGCTTTCGCGGTGATAATGTTTTACATGGTTCTGTATTACATTACCAATACTGCAAACTTTTTCACTGCAAAAGGATATGACATTTCAGCAATACCCATTGCATTTATTTATATTGTAAACGGGGCTTTGTTTGTTGGACTTTTAAAATTGATAAAAAACGGAACGTTCAAAGGAAATGCACTCATCAAATACTTTATGGCAATTGTTGCAATTCTAGGCGTTATTATCGTTTTGATTGGTACTGCTACTGCTCCAAACGGAATTTCCTATATATTAATCAGTATTGTGTTTGTAATAGCCGGATTTTTTGCGGTAAGGAAATAAAAAATAGCTAAACAAAAGACTTAAAAAACTGCGGTGGGATTTTCCCGCCGTTTTTTTATGACAAAAATCAGTTTTATCAAAACATCTTATTTTCAAGAACTTAAACACTTCTAATTTTAATTATTTAGAATTATTCCAAATAAATTTTGAGGATATCATTTCAATTTTTACATTTGCATCGTTATTTTAATTCATTCTAAATAAAAGTAAATGAAAAGAGAGATTTTAGCCCTTGGTTTTTTGGCAATTTCATACAGTTTTTATGCGCAAAAAGGTCCCTATCATTTGGAAACAGACACTTTAAGAATTCAAGAAATAGAAGATATACAACTTCACAAGACCGGAAATCCAAACAAAGGAAAATCTTTCACCACAAAATCTAATATCGCTCTCATCGAAAATCCGCAGCCGATACAGATGGTAACTCACGAAATCATCGAACAACAACAAGCTAAACAATTAAGCGACGTTATAAAAAATGTGAATGGCATTTACATTACCTCATCCAGAGGAGGTTCGCAAGATAGTTTTGGTGGACGTGGTTTTACTTTTGGGAATGAAAATATGTTTAAAAACGGAACCAAAGTGAACAGCGGAATTTTTCCCGAAGTTTCTGCTTTGGAACGTGTGGAAGTATTAAAAGGTGCTAATGCAATGCTCTACGGAAATGTAGGTCCCGGAGGAATTATCAATATGGTAACCAAAAAACCACGCTTCAATTTCGGAGGAAGTGTTGCGCTGAATATTGGCAGTTGGAATTCTTATAAACCAATGATTGATATTTACGGACCTTTAAATGAGAAAGTGGCTTTCAGAATTAATGGAACTTACGAATATGCAGAGAGCTTCAGAGATGTGGTGAATTCACAAAAACAATATTTTAATCCGTCTTTCGCATTTAATATTGGAGAAAATACACAGATTATTGTGGAAGGCGATTATCTGAAGCAGCATTTTACACCTGATTATGGATTGGGAGCATTGATGGAGAAAAACACGGGAATTTCATCTTTTGAAACAGGTTTAGAGAAAACTAAATTTTTAGGTGATCATTGGAATTACCAAACCAATCAGCAAGCAACAGGAGGTATTACTTTAAACCACAAATTTAATGACCGTTGGTATCTCAATTCTGTAGCGTCATATCAAAATTACACCAAAGACTATTTTTCTGTAGAAAGAATTCAGTGGAAATATGTCGGAAATCCTGCGACTTCTGAACCAACTTGGGACAGAGCTCTCAATAAAACCTATAACGAACAGAATTACACTTCTCTTCAAATTAATTTAAACGGCGAATTCAATACCGGAAACGTAAAACACAAGATATTGTTTGGAGCCGACGGAGATTACGGAAGTGCCGATGCTTACACCTTCTACAATCCTGCCAACAATAAAAACTTCGGAACGTCCTATATCGTTGGTAATTGGAAACTGAATACGCCTTCAACTTGGACAACTATTGAAATGCCAAATTCTGAAAAGAACACGAGAAACCGCATCAAAACGACACGTTACGGAGTTTACGCTCAGGATTTTGTAGAACTTTCGGAATATTTCAAAATTTTGGGTGGAATCCGTTACTCCAAACTGCAAAACGATGATACTATAGAGAGAAATTTCAAAACCAACACTGATAAAATCAAGGAAAATTCAGGCACAAATGAATATGCTTTCTCACCAAAAGCAGGATTGATCTTCACACCAACTGACAATTTTACGGTTTATGGAACGTACACCAATTCATTCGTCCCAAATTCCGGATTTACCATTAACAATGAACCTTTAAAGGCTTCTGTAGTAGATCAATATGAAATTGGAATCAAGAAAAACATTTTCAACAATACTGTGGCTCTCAACATTAATGCCTACCAAATTGACAATCGTAATACTTATAGCACTGCGATTTTTGATAAAAATGGCAATATTAATTCAGACTCAAGTATCAAAGAATTTGCAGGTAAAGTTCGCAGTCGTGGTGCAGAATTGGATATTACCGGAAATCCGACACCTCAACTTTCTTTAATTGGTGGGATTTCTTACAATCATTCTGTGTACACCGAAACACCGGATGTAACAGGCTATGTAGAAAATCAAAGATTAGTGAGAACGCCTGCAACAACAGCTAACGCTTCAGTATTTTACAAATTCGACAATACCTTGAAAGGTCTAATCATTGGCGCAACAGGTTTCTACACCGGAGATCGTAAAGCAGGTTGGAATGACCTGAAAACCCAAAAAGAAACTACAAGAATGGTAGATTTGAAAGGCTACACCACTTTCGATTTATCATTGGGCTATGAATTTAAAAAATTACTGATACAAGGAAAATTTGGAAATATTTTTGATACAGAAAATTTCAATGTTCACGAAAATTACTCTGTAAACCCAATTTCTCCGAGGAATTTTTATTTTACATTAACATATAAACTTTAAATTGTGAAGGCGTAAAGGCGTAAAGTTGTGAATTTTTTGAAATTCTTGAATTTCTTGAACTTTTCTTGAACTTATATTCAATTTTTTAACTTACACATTACAACTTTACGACTTCACACCTTTACCACATTCCAACTTTACAACTTTACAACTTTACCCAAAAACTATGGCAGAAATTAAAAACACAAGATCGTTTATGCGCGTAACACATCGTTATCTCGGATATTTTATGGCGGGAATTATGATGGTATATGCTGTTTCAGGTATTCTTTTAGTGTATCGTGATACCGATTTATTAAAAAAGGAAAAATTCTACGATAAAGTAATTGCAAAAGATCTTAACGAAAAAGATTTGGGCAAAGAACTTAAAATTAAAAATCTAGAAGTTGATAAAACAGAAAATGGCATTCTTCACTTCAAGGGTGGAACATACAATTCCTTTACAGGTCAAGCCAAATATTCTAAGAAAGAATTGCCATATCTTTTAGATAAAATGACGAAACTACACAAATCGCCTTCCAAAGATAAACTTGGTGGATTGAATGTGTTGTTTGGTGTTTGCTTATTTTTCTTCGTGGTTTCCAGTTTTTGGATGTTCAATCCAAAGTCCAAAGCATTTAGAAGAGGGATGATTTTTGCGGGAGTTGGATTTTTGGTTTCAATACTATTGCTTTTAATTTAGTTTCCTCACGGATGATTACTAACTGATTTTATTCTTCAAAAAAAATTCCTTCTACAAATTGTAGAAGGAATTTCATTTTTAAAATCTGATGTCAGACATCTCAATTCTATTTTATTCGGTTGTGGTGTATAACGCAGATAAGGTTTAATTTCTACACCTTTAGGGAACATTCCACGCGCATCTTCTGTTGAAATTGTTGGTGGCACAATAACATCTTCCCCATCTTTCCAATTGACCGGAGTTGCCACTTTGTAATTAGAAACCAGCTGAAGCGAATCCAAAACTCTCAAAATTTCATTAAAGTTTCTTCCTGTTGAAGCTGGATACGTTATAATTAACCTAACTTTTTTGTCCGGATCAATAATTAGTAATGAACGAACGGTATGTGTTTCTGAAGCATTTGGATGGATGAAATCATAAAGATTTGAAACGTGCTTATCCTTATCAGCAATAATCGGAAAATCTACAACGCAATGTTGGGTTTCATCAATATCTTTCACCCAACCTCTGTGATCTTCGGCATCATCCACAGAAAGTGCAATCACTTTAGTATTTCTTTTTTCAAATTCATCTTTCAATTTGGCAGTCATACCAAGTTCTGTAGTACAAACCGGAGTATAATCAGCAGGGTGCGAGAACAGAATACCCCAACTGTTACCCAAATATTCATAAAAATCGATAGTTCCTAGTGATGAATCGGCTACAAAATTAGGAGCCAAATCTCCAAGTTTAATAGACATAATCTTTATTTTTAAATTTATATATCAAAGTTAGGAACTAAGTATTGAAAACCTCAATTTTGATCGGTTAAAATTTTCATATATTTGAATAAAATAAGTAATAATGCAGGAAAGCAGAAAATATATTGATTTAGTTTGGAGTGTTTTAGAAAACTGGTGGGTTAAATTTGCCAAGTTTACGCCGAATTTAGTTGTAGGATTGGCTGTTTTTACCTTTTTTATTTATGCCAGCAAGTTTTTAAGTAAAGTTTTAGTCAATCTTTATCAGAAACTATTTCCAAAAAGCAGAAATCAGGACACAATCATTACTTTGATTGGTTTTTTCCGTTTTCTAATTATTCTTATCGGAACATTCATAACCCTGGAAATAATGGGACTTAATGGTTTCTTTATGAAGTTTCTGGGAAGTTTGGGTGTAGCCGGTATCATTGCCGGTGTTGCATTGAAAGATATTGTATCGTCGATGTTTTCTGGTATGCTGGTAAGCGTTGATAAAGCCTTCAAAGTAGGGGATTATGTTACGATTAACAATATTTCCGGAACTGTTGAAGAAATTGGATTTTTAACGACAAAGGTGATTAATGATGAAGGAAAAAAGGTTTTTATTCCAAATCAAATGATTTTCAGTGCACCTTTTATTAATGTAACCGCATCACAACACCGAAAAGTTATCATAGATTTAGAAATTCCAAACACCGAAAATCTTGAAAGAGCCAATAAGGTTTTGCTGAATGAAGTTCAAAGTTTTGATTTTGTACAAGAGCCGGAAAAGGCAGAAGTGATTTTTGTTCGCCAAAAACTGGGCATTTACAATTTACAAATTAGGTTTTGGATGAAACCGGGTGAAAATATACAATCTGTAAGAAGCGAAGCGATTGTAAAGCTAAAAAACCGCCTGGATGCAGAAAATATCGCAACTTCCGTCCCAAGTAATTTAAGCAGCCTTTCGTGAGCATCCTTCAATCTTTTTTAGAAGAAATTTTTACTAAAAAACTTTGGGAACCTTCTAAAATCTTAAAGAGAAATGATATTCTAGTAAATAAGGGAGACTTTTCAAAAGATTTATTTTTTGTAAAATCCGGAGCCATAACCGTCACTACTGAGATTGAAGAAAAAGAGCAAATTATACGTTTCGCGTATCAAAACTCCATGTTTGCTGCCATCGACAGTTTTTTGTACAACAAAGCAACTATTTATAATGTAAAAACCTTAAAGGAAACAGAAATCTTAACAGTATCCAAAGAAAAATTACAGAAAATCTTTGACGAAAACCCTACTTTTTATTCTGAATTGCTAAAGGAATTAATTCATCAACAGAGTGAAAGAGAGATAGATTTGCTTCATCATTCAGCCTCCGCAAGATTTGAAAGGATTTTAAAAAGAAGTCCAAAACTTTTTCAGGAAGTTCCGCACAAATACATAGCGTCTTACCTTCGCATCAGCCCTGAAACCCTTTCACGGTTATTGAAAAATTGAATACGAGTGTACTCTCTCTAAAATCTTGACCTTCATCAAGTAAATCAACTCTGAAATTTTGGAAATTTGCTGAAAATATTTTTTTAAATGAATAGTTCAGAACTCATTGGTGAGCTCATCGAGATGACAAAAAATCACATTTCAAGAACAGAAAAATTTCTGGAATGCGATGACGTTACCTTAAATAAAATAACCCAAAATCAATGGACAATTCTTGAATGCTGCGAGCACCTCAATCAATATTTCAATTTTTATTTACCTGAAATCTCAAAAAAGCTATCTTTTTCAAAATCAACTTCAAAGGTTAATTTTTCTCCTGGACTTATTGGAGATTATTTTGCAAAATCAATGCTTCCAAAAGTCAATATGACTAAAATGAAATCCCCTAAAGATAAAAATCCTGTGGGTATAAGTTTGAATAAATCTGTGATTGAAGATTTAATCAAACACCTGGAAACACTTTTGAGCTTATTGGAACAATCAAAATCCGTCAATCTTGAAAAAGTAAAAATTAAAATTTCTATTTCTAAACTGATACAACTTAAATTGGGTGATACATTTCGATTTATCATTAATCATAACGAGAGACATATCGTACAGGCAGAAAAGCTTTTTCATCCAATTAAATTCCCAAATCAATATGATTAGCTTAAAAAGAAAGAACGCGCCTTTTGGCACGTTCCCTATATAATATTTAAGAATTTTAGTGTCCTAAAACTTCTTTCACTTTATTAGCTGCTTCCTCAAGCGTAATTGCGGAATGAATAGGCAAACCTGCATTATCAATCAATTGCTTAGCTTCTTCAGCATTAGTACCTTGAAGTCTTACGATCAAAGGCACCGGAAACTGACCGATTTCTTTGTAAGCATCTACTACACCCTGTGCAACTCTGTCGCAACGAACGATACCTCCGAAAATATTAATCAAAATCGCTTTTACATTAGAATCTTTCAGGATGATATCGAAAGCTGTTTTTACTCTCGCAGCATCTGCAGTTCCACCTACATCAAGGAAGTTTGCAGGATTTCCGCCGGAAAGTTTAATAATGTCCATAGTTGCCATTGCAAGTCCTGCTCCGTTTACCATACAAGCAACGTCACCATCTAATTTTACGAAATTAAGACCTGCTTCTCCTGCTTCTACATCCATTGGATCCTCTTCTCTTTTATCGCGAAGTTCAGCCAAATCTTTGTGACGGAACAATGAGTTGTCATCCAAAGTTACTTTAGCATCTACCGCAATAATTTTATTGTCTGAAGTCTTTAACACAGGGTTGATTTCGAATAGTGAAGCATCGATACCAACATAAGCATTATAAAGATTAGTAATAAATTTAGTGAATTCTTTGAAAGCGTTACCTTCTAAGCCAAGATTGAATGCAATTTTTCTCGCTTGGAAACCTTGCAAACCTAAAGCCGGATCAATCGTTTCTTTGTGGATTAAGTGAGGAGTTACCTCAGCAACATGCTCAATATCCATACCTCCTTCGGTAGAATAAACTACAGTATTTTTACCTTGTGCTCTGTCCAAAAGGATAGATACATAAAATTCTTTAGTATCACTTTCTCCCGGATAGTATACGTCTTCAGCTACCAGTACAGAGTTTACTTTTTTACCTTCAGCAGAAGTTTGCGGGGTAATCAACTGCATTCCGATGATGTTTTGTGCATTTTCTTTCAGTTTATCCAAATTCGGAGAAAACTTTACACCGCCACCTTTTCCACGGCCACCAGCGTGAACCTGTGCTTTTACAACCCACCCTTCGGCTCCGGTCATTTCTTTTAGTTTTCCGGCAGCGTCCACAGCTTCGTCCACATTATTGGCAACAAAACCTCGCTGAATCGCAACACCATACTTTGATAAAATCTCTTTAGACTGATACTCGTGAAGATTCATAATATTTTAAATTAGATTTTTGATTTTATTTTAAAGATTTACAAATTTACAAAAAAGATGGAAGATGGGAGCTGGAAGTTGGAAGTTTTTTAGCCGTAAAATTTCTTTGGGTGTGTCCCTCTCCATCGCCTAAAGCACCAACTCGGGTCGCTACGTCCGCTGCAAGTCCTCATTCATCGACGCTCGCTGCGCTCGCGCCCACGCTTACTGTGGGCTTTACGCTACCATCGCTCACACAGAAGTACAATTTAAAGAAGCCTTGTCATTTGTTTACAAATTTCAAAAAGTTCTTCGGGCATTTTTACAAATGGTCCGTGGTCATAATATTCATTCAATTCAGGAATTGCAGCGGAATATGTTTTCCCCAGCGGAAAAATAGGGGTTCCAAAAACACTGATGTAGTTTTTGTAAACACAAAATTCAACGCCTGAAGTTTATTTTTATAATAAACATGGCGTTTCTGCCGTGCTGCCAAACTTTCAGTCTATTTGCGTTTAGGCCCATAATCAATATTTTCTTCCAACATCCTTACAGACTTCAAGTAAATCTTCCGGCATTTTTGAAAAAGTTCCCTGCTCAAAATATTCGTCTGAATGTGGAATATAAACCGAATAACTCTTCCCAAACGGAATCAGTGGAATAAAAAAGAGTTCAAAATATCTTTTATAAATGGTAATCACGGCGTTTACCTCAAAACCATTTCTATAGATTTTGCGGTTCTCTTTTCCGACAGGCTTTTTATTGAATCCGAAGATGAAAAACATAATGAAGCAGGAAGATGGAAGTCGGAAGACAGAAGAAACTTCGGTCTTCTGAATTCAAACTTTATTTTAAAGTTTAATTTTTAGGAAATGGAAGATTAACATCACCCAAGAAATAATCATCAACAAACCACCAATTGGTGTTATCGGGCCAAGAAATTTCAAATTCACACCCCAGTATTCTGAAAAAGCCAGAAAATAAATGCTCACAGAAAAAAGCAGGGTTCCGAAAATCATCAGCCAAGAAATCCAGTTTTCAGATTTGGTTTCAAATTTTAAAATATAGCCGACAATCAATAGAAAAAAAGCGGCATACATTTGATAGCGAACGCCAGTTTCAAAACTTTGCAACTTTTCCACCGATAAAATTTTCTTAAAAGCGTGCGCTCCAAACGCCCCTAAAATTACGGAAACCAATCCGTAAACTGCGCCTATGACTAATGTTAATGTTTTCATATCCTTTAGATGTTAGATGTCAGATTTTTGATTTATTTATAACCCATAGTTTGTCATTTCGTAGAAATCTAAATACAATTTCCTTTTTTAAGATTCCTACGGAATGACAAAGACTTTTTTCAATTACCAATTACTTATTCGCTGAATAATCCAAGAAAATCCTTCCCAAAAGCGTCAAAATTCCCAAAACAATCAAAATTTTTCCCATTTTTTTGGAAGAGGCAAACCTCGGGTCCGAACTCTGTTGAATATAAAACCCGAAAATGATAAAAACAACGGGCAATATGTATTGTAAATAGTGTATCATATTTTTTTATTAATATAGTTTTGCCATTCTGAGCGAAACAAAGTGAAGTCGAAGAATTTTTACAAGTATAGAGATTCTTCATTTCGTTACACTTCATTCAGAATGACAATGCTAGTTCTTCCTTAACCTTTCCAACTCGGCAATCACCTCGTGATGACTCACCGTTTTATCCTTAAAATAAGTCACAAAATGCTGTTTTTCCTCTTCCGTTGCTCCCATTTGGTTCAAAATATTAAACAAATGCATCTTCATATGCCCTTTCTGAATTCCTGTTGTGACTAGAGAACGCAGCGCCGCAAAATTTTGCGCCAATCCGGAAACTGCTAAAATACTCATCAATTCCTGCGCAGAAGGTTTTCCGAGCAACGCCAAAGAAAATTTTACCAAAGGATGCAGATTCGTTAAACCGCCAACAACACCCACAGAAATCGGCAAATCAATCCAAAATCTGAAAATTCCGTTGTCGATGGTGCAATGTGTCAAACTTTTGTATTTTCCGTCTTTTGCGGCGTAAGCGTGAGCGCAGGCTTCAGTTGCACGGAAATCGTTTCCAGTAGCAATCACAACAGCATCAACACCGTTCATAATGCCTTTGTTATGAGTGGTTGCGCGAAAAGGCTCAATTTCAGCGATGGTTACAGCCTGTTTAAATTTCCAAGCAAATTCTTCATTAGATATTCCGCTATCATCCTTTAAATCATCAATTTTGCAGGAAACTTCGGCTCTCACGATACAATCGGGCGTGAAATTCGACAAAATATTCATCACGATTTGCAAAGAATTTTTTTCTTCCTGCGTGAAACTTTCCTCGTTATGAACTTCTTCTTTTAATGTTTTTCCAAACTGTTCCAAACACGAGTTGATGAAATTCGCTCCCATAGAGTCAACCGTATCAAAACTCGCTTTCAATTGGAAATAATGATCCATTTCTGCGGTTTTATCAATCAGTCGGATGTTCAGAATTCCGCCTCCGCGATTCCGCATATTTTTGGTAATGTCTTCTGTGGCTTCAAACAGTTTTTTCTTCAATTTAAAATTGAAAAAATGCTGCAATTTATGTGGTTCTACATTCAATATAAAATGTGTATGACCCAATTTTTTGGTATTGATAATCGTGGTTTTGAAACCGCCTTTATCCAACCAAAATTTCGCCGATTTTGAAGCTGCCGCAACAACCGAACTCTCTTCCACTGCCATTGGAAGCGCCAAAAGCTTACCGTCAATCAGGAAATTCGGAGCAATTCCATAAGGCATATAAAAATTGGAAATGGTATTTTCCGAAAACTCTTCGTGCAGTTTTTGCAATTGCTGATTTTCGTTCCAATATTGTGTTAAAATCGTCTGATAATCTTGGTTTCCCTCCAAATATTCATTAACAATCCAATCAATTTTCTGCTGTTTGGTCAATTTGGAAAAACCTTCCACCGGTTTATGGTTCATTATTTAAAATTTTGAACATCAAAGATAGGGAAAATGAGTGGGAAGAGTAATGTCTAAAGCACGAAGATTTTACCTAATTGTAATGAAATCAGAAATTCAAATTATGCAAAATTTAGGTATTTTAATGCTTAATAAATTTGTAATTGTATTGTTTCCTGCTGGTTTTGATTACAATTATATAAGCTGCGGAAGGTAAAAACTTAACGTTTACAGGAACTGTTTTTCCGCTTAAAACGAGTTTTCCACTGAGATCAAACACCGAATAATGTTCAATCTTTTCGTTATTGGAAGTAATATTAAGAAAATCTGATGTAGGAATCGGATAAACCGAAATACCGGTATTCAATTCTTCACTTGTTAAGGTGCTGCCAATTTCCAATTTAATAGGCTCTCGGAAAAAAGACATTTCAAAATAGGATTCTCCTAAAGGTTCAAAAAAATAGGCTTCACAAGTAAAGTTTGTAAAATCAGTATTTTCCACTCTCGAAATGTGATGACTTTCAAAAGAGGTATGCAAATCAAGATCCAAATTTTTGAACCATGAAAACTGATAACCATCTGTTCCAGAAAGCTCTTGCTTTAATGTTACAGCATCTCCCAAAGCCACTGAAACTGTTTGGGCTTCATCATATCTTTGCGGAGAATAATCCAATAATGTAAAATTTTTCCCGCTTTTATAGATCGCTTCTACATCTGCTTTTTTGTAACGGTTATTCTGAATCAATGTTATTTGAGGGATTTCGAGAGGAATTGCGCCGGTAAGATTGTTATTATTCAAAGATATCATTTGAATCTCCTTTAAGGCTAAAAGTTCACTTGGAAATGCACCTTCAAAAAGATTGTTGTTCAGAAAGATTTGCTGTAATTTTTTATTTTGAGAAAGTAGTGATGCATTAGTTAATTTATTATAATTCAAATTAATATGCCTCAACTCTTGAAGAAAAGTAATTTCAGTAGGAATGGTATTCAGATTGTTATCTTCTAATGAAATCCATTCGATTTTTTTAAGATTGGTGAGTCCACTAAAATTAGTGATAGGATTTTTAGATAAATTTAATGACGTTAAATTTATAAGTGATGACAATGATGTGGGCAGTGTGTTAATTTGATTATCTGAAATATTAAGCTCTGTTAAAGTACTTAAACCCTGAAGATTTTCGAAACCTGTAGTAATGTGATTACCCGACAAATCTAAAATTTGAAGATGTGTAAGTCCAGAAATTTCCGAAGGAATTTTTTGCAAACCGGTGTTGGCTACATTCAGTTTTTGCAAGTTTCTAAGTGTTGTAAGAAAACTAAAATCAGCAACAGTAAATTGATTTTTTCCTAGAGAAAGATTCTGAAGTTCTGTAAGTCCCGAAACATACGCTGAAGGATCACCTGAAAGATTGTTCTCGCTTACATCAAGTTCTGTTAATCCATTCAAAGAAGCTACGGCCTCTATGTTTCCAAAAAGATTATTAGAACTCAAGTTAAGCACTTTTAATTGTGAAAACGCACCCAGTCCCGAAGGAAAATTACCTTTCAAATTATTAGCATTTAGCCTTAATTCAATCACATGCCCATTTTGAATTTTGAGACCATACCAATACTTCGGATCTTTTGTGAAATCCCATTGGATATTCCATTGTTCTCCATTGGTGCTTTGATAAAGAGAAACCAAAGCCGTTCTTTCCGCAGGATACAAAGAAATCTCCTGAGAAAAAAATGAGACCGAAAAACAAAAAAATATGTATAGTAAAGTTTTCTTCAAACGATGAGTTATTTGGGTGCTAATTTATAAAAAAATGATACCACAAAACTATTATTTAATTGATTTTAAATGACCTTTATATTAATTTTTTTGATTATCAATTTAAATTTTATAGGACTTAAAAAAGTATTCTATTACTGTGAATGCATCCATAATTTTTAGAAAATGCTTTCTTACCATACATCAATGTCCAGTCGTTTTGGTCTCAATACCTTTGCCAAGTAAATTAATTACAATCAATAATTAACTCAAAAACAAATATTATTATGGCAACAATTTGGAATTTAGACCCAACTCACAGCGAAATCACATTCAGCGTAAAACATATGATGATTTCTAAAGTTAAAGGCAACTTCAACACATTTTCAGCGAACATCGAAAGCGAGGATGATTCTTTTAAAAATGCAAAAGTTTCCGCCAATGTAGAAACCGCATCCATCGACACGAACAACACCGACAGAGATGCGCATTTGAAAAGCGAAGATTTCTTCAACGTTGAAAAAAATCCTGAAATCAAGTTTGAAGCTACAAGTTTAAATGGAGACATCACAGGAAATCTTACGATTAACGGCATCACAAAACCGGTAGTATTGGATGTTGATTTCGGAGGAATTGGACAAGATCCTTGGGGAAATACAAAAGCAGGTTTTTCTTTCGACGGTAAAATTAAAAGAAGTGATTTTGGTTTAAACTGGAATGCCGCATTGGAAGCCGGCGGAGTTTTAGTTTCCGATGAAGTGAAAATTGCTGGGGAATTACAGTTTGTAAAAGCATAATTTTCGCTCACAGATTACACAGATTTTCACGGATTTTTTTCTAAAGGTCCTTTGTAAATCTGTGTAATCTGTGAGAAATAAAAAATGAATTTAAACAATTTATCCAACATTTCCGAAGGCTTCAAAGCTACCGAAAAAATGCCCGTTCTTTTTCTCGGACACGGTTCGCCGATGAATGCAATTGAGGAAAATCAGTTTGTGGAAGGTTTCAGAACTATTTCTAAAACCATTCCGAAACCCAACTCAATCCTCTGTATTTCTGCGCATTGGTTTACCAACGGAACTTTTGTAACGTCGGGCGAAAATCAAAAAACCATTCACGATTTTTATGGTTTTCCGAAGGAACTTTTTGAGGTGCAATATCCTGCAAAAGGAAATCCGGAACTGGCAAAGGAAACTTCTGAACTTTTATTGCCAAATTCTGTAATTGAAACTGAAGATTGGGGTTTGGATCACGGCGCTTGGAGTGTTTTGAAACATTTGTATCCCGATGCAGAAATTCCTGTCATTCAGTTGAGTATTGATTATACAAAACCGCCGCAATATCATTTCGATTTGGCGAAAAAACTGCAAAAACTTCGTGAAAAAGGAATCTTGATTATCGGAAGTGGAAATATCGTCCACAATTTGCAAATGGTGGATTTTGCTAATATAAACACGATTGGTTACGGTTATGATTGGGCAATTGAAGCTCGCGAAAAAACCAACAATTGGCTTTTGGACAGTAATTTTCAGAATTTAATTGATTATCAAAAACAAGGGACTGCCTTGCAATATGCTGTTCCAAGTCCCGACCATTTTTTACCGTTGATTTATTCTTTAGGCTTGAAAGAAAAATCCGAAGAAATTACTTTGTTTAATGATGAATTAATTGCGGGAAGTTTGAGTATGACTTCTTTGGTTATCGGTTGATGGTTGTCGGTTATCGGTGTCATTCTGAGCGCAAAACCAAGTGAAGCAGAGGAAGAATCTTTTTTTAATTATAAATACATCGCCAAAGTTTTGAACTTCGGCGATGTCTTTATTCATTACTTCCAAGAAAATAAATTGGATAGAGAGGCAATTTATTTTTATCCTCATCTGACATTTTATTGTAGTATTCTTTCCAAAGTTTCAAAAATCTTTCAATATCAATTAATTCAATATGCTTATCTGTAGTTCTGGCTTCAGATATTGAATATGAACTAAATTGTCCTGAAGTAACAAATATTCCAACATCAGTCCCTCTTTTCATTGTTCCTGCTAATTTTTGAATGTCCTCTGCTGGAATTTTAGATTCTGGACTATGTTTAACTTGAACAATTATTCTTGGAGGTTTTACACCTAAAGGATCGGTATATGCTATTATATCAACACCTCCATCTCTTCCTTTTGCAGATACAAGGGAAATGTGATATCCCATAGATTTTAATAAAATTGCAACTAAATCCTGAAATTCATAAGGATTTTTTTCATTGACAAAATCTCTGACTCCTTCTGTCGCCCTTAATTCAAATTGTTCTAATAATGCAGATTGCTTTTGAGATTCCTCTTCTTCAGGCAAATCTAATTCATCTTCCCTCTCCTTGTTGACATTTTTTTTAGAGTTCTTTGATCTTGAATCCCATTCTCTATACTTTTTTGTTGCCGTTTCCAATAATTTTTCAGGTCCCAATTTAAAAGCTTGTTCTCCCTCCTCTGTTAAATACCAAATACCATTTTGCTTTCTTAAAAAACCTGCCTTCATACTGTCAATAGTATAAAAATGTAGAATACTTTCCCATCTTACATAACCTGTTTTTTCATAAACGTGACTCTCATATTCATCAAAGGAAACAGTTTCTCTAATTTTTTCAATTACATCTTTACCTCTCATTTCTCCGCCATTTTCTTTTAAAATTTTAAAAGTGGCATAAATGGTTTTTTGCGCAATTTGTTTTGATTTTGATATAGGTTTCATAATAATTTTCTCTAATTAACAATAAACTTCCTCTCTCTAATCAATTCCGCAATTGCCAACATATCATTTCCAATCAATCGGTCGTCTTCTAATTTGGCAACTTTTGAACGGATGATATCGTAGTTTTCTTCCACGATTTTAGAACATTTTGCAGGTCTGCGGAATTCTAAACCTTGCGCTGCAAACATCAATTCAACCGCCAAAATATTAACCAAATTATCCAATACCTGATTAAATTTTCTTCCTGAAATACTTCCCATAGAAACATGGTCTTCCTGTCCCAAACTTGTCGGAATAGAATCTGCGGAAGCCGGAAAACAAAGCGTTTTATTTTCTGTAACCAAAGCAGCAGAAGTGTATTGCGGAATCATAAATCCGGAATTTAAGCCGGAACTTTCCGTTAATAATCTTGGTAAACCGAATTTCCCTTCCAATAAAAGATAACTTCTTCGGTCGGAAATATTTCCTAATTCTGCGGCGGCTAAAGTTGCATAATCTAAAGGTAACGCCAACAATTGTCCGTGGAAATTTCCTCCGGAAATGGATTCTTCTGCACTCAAAACAATTGGATTGTCCGTCACGGAATTGAGTTCGGTTTCTGTGAGATTTTTTAAATGTTCAAATGCATTTCTGCTTGCACCGTGAACTTGCGGAACACATCGAATTGAATACGGGTCTTGAACACGGTCGCAGAATTCGTGGGCGTGAAGATTTTCAGAATTTTTCAAAAATTTCAACATTCTTGCCGCCACTTTTTTACTTCCGGAAAACGGACGAATCTCGTGAAGTTCCTTTTTGAAAGGACTAGCAGAACCGCGATACGCTTCCAAACTCATTGCCGCCGTTAAATCTGCCAAATCCAGCAGATATTCCATCTTTTCTAAACCTTTTATCGCGTGAGCCAAAATAAACTGAGTTCCGTTGATTAAACCTAAACCTTCTTTTGGTCCTAATCTTAAAGGTTTTAAACCGTTTTCTTCTAAAATAATGGCAGAATCGTGCGGTTGCCCTTTTTCCCAAACTTGTCCAAGTCCAAGCAAAGGCAGAACCATATGTGAAAGCGGCGCCAAATCTCCGGAAGCACCAACAGAACCTTGCTCCGGAATGACAGGAATAATGTCTTTTTTCAGCATTTCAATCAAACGTTCGATCACTTCTAATGAAACGCCTGAAAAACCTTTCGATAAAGCGTGAATTTTCACAATCATCATCAGTTTTGACAATTCTTTATCAATCGGTTTTCCAACGCCAACGGCGTGAGAAATGATGAGATTATGTTGTAATTGCGCTGTTTCTTCTTCGGAAATTTTCACGTCGCAAAGCGGACCGAAACCTGTATTGATACCGTAAACTGTTCGGTCTGATTCTACGATTTTCTGAACGTTTTTTTGAGATTTTAGGATTTGTTCTTTGGATTTTTTGTCGAGTTTTGCATTTTTGGGATTTTTGGCAATCTCTAAAATATCGTGAATTGTGAAATGGTCGACACCGTAAACTAACATATCTTTTTGTTTTGCTAAAAATACGGCTTTTTTGAGAATTTGAGATTTCTAAAAAACTGAAAATTATCTATCTGAAAAACAATGTTCTAAAGACAAAATACTCCCGCGTCCCGACTTGAGCGGAGCTCTTTTTGTGGAACGCAGTGGAACAAAAAAGCGGGAGCGGAAGGCGGAAATAGACGCCCAAATAAAATTTATAATCACTATTTTTGAAAAATGAATGCCGACCTCGAACTTCAACTAAAAACTTTACCGACAGACCCGGGAGTTTACCGTTATTACGATAAAAACGGGCAATTGCTGTATGTGGGAAAAGCCAAAAATTTGAAAAATCGAGTGTTGACGTATTTTAACAAAAATCTTTCGGGTTACCGCACGAGAATTATGGTTGGGAAGATTCATCGCCTGGAAACCACGATTGTTCCGAGTGAGTATGATGCGCTTTTGCTGGAAAATAATCTGATTAAGGAACATCAGCCGTTTTACAACGTGATGATGAAGGACGATAAAACGTTTCCATGGATTTGCATTAAAAATGAGGATTTTCCAAGGATTTTTTTGACGCGGACGATGATAAAGGACGGTTCGGAATATTACGGTCCTTATGCGAAAGTTCGCCCTGCAAGAATTTTGCTCGAAACCATTAAAAATATTTATAAAATCCGCACCTGCAACCTAAATTTGTCGCCCGAAAAAATTGCGGAAGGAAAATATAAAGTCTGTTTGGAATACCACATCAAAAACTGCAAAGGTCCTTGTGAAGGCTTGGAATCCAAAGAAAATTACGATAAAAAAGTGGAAGCGATTCGTGGAATTATTAAAGGCGATTTCCGTTTGGCGAAAAATTTTTTGGTGGATGAAATGATGACTTTCGCGGAAAATTTGGAGTTTGAAAACGCTCAAATGGTAAAGGAACGCATTGATTTGCTCGACAATTATCAGGAAAAACACACCGTTGTAAATCCGAATATTGACGATGTGGATGTTTTCGGAATGACGAGTGATGAAACGGCGGCTTATGTGAATTTTTTCAAAATCCGAAACGGAAATATCATTCAAAGTTATACGACGGAAATTAAGAAAGTTTTGGAAGAAAGCGATGAAGATATTTTGGAGGAAGCGCTGATTGAAATTCGCCAGAAATTCAATTCCAATTCTAAAGAAATTTTGGTTCCGTTTCATCTTTCTGTGGAAATTCCGAATGTGAAACTGATTGTTCCAAAAGTTGGCGATAAGAAACGTATCGTAGAACTTTCTGAAAAAAACGCAAAAGAATACCGCATTGAAAAACTGAAACAAGTCCAAATTGTAGATCCGGATCGTCACACCAACCGAATTATGGCGGAAATGCAAAAACTCTTGCGAATGCCTGTAGAACCGAGACATATTGAAGGTTTTGACAACTCCAATATTCAAGGTACAAATCCGGTTTCGGCGTGCGTCGTTTTTAAAGAAGGAAAACCAAGCAAAAATGATTACCGTATTTTTCATCCGAAATCCGTCGTTGGTGCAAACGATTTTGCAACGATGGAAGAAGTGATTTACCGCCGCTATAAAAGACTTTTAGACGAAAACGAACCGTTACCGCAACTGATTTTAATTGATGGTGGAAAAGGTCAACTTTCTTCTGCCGTGAAAAGTTTGAAAACGCTTGGACTTTACAGAAAAATTACCATTATCGGCATTGCAAAAAGGCTTGAGGAAATTTTTTTCCCTGAAGATCCTATTCCTTTGTATCTCGACAAAAAATCGGAAACGCTGAAAATCTTGCAAAAAGTTCGCGATGAAGCGCATCGTTTCGGCGTGAAACATCACAGAACACGCAGAAAAAATTCAACGATACAAACAGAGTTGGAAGAAATTCCCGGTGTTGGCGAAAAATCAATCGAATTGCTTTTTCAAAAATTGAAATCGGTGAAGAGAATCAAGGAATCTTCGCAGGAAACTTTGGAGGAGATTTTGGGGAAATCGAAGGGGAAGATTGTTTGGGCGTATTTTAATTCTTAATCATCTCTCGCAGATTTAGCAGATTCAAAATTCAATTCAATATTTATGGTAATCATTATAAAACGCTGAGAATGCTATTTAATTTTGTTTCAATTCTTCTTTGCTGAATGTACCGTCGGCATTTGGTTTTTCGATAATCAGTTTATTGCCTTCCCAATATCCTAAAGTTTGTGTACCATTTTCAAGTTGCACTCTGAAAACATCTTTCTTTAAAGATTCTTTAAAAACAGCGTAAGGAATTGAACTGTTGGGACTTGTTAAAATAAAATGTCCTGCACCAAGATTAACTCTGTTGAAGTTTTGTTTACCGTTCGAATAAACTTCTGCTTTATTTGTTGTTTTGGTTTCTGCAGGTTTTTGAACGGTTGTTACTGGTTGAGATTCAACGGTTTTTATTGGTGTTTCTATTTTCTGTTCTATTACTTTTTCAATGGTTTTCACAGGTTCCGGTGTTGAAACTTGTGTTTTTTGAACGTTTTGAGTTGCAGCAAAAGTTTGCCCTGTATTTTGGGAATTCGGAACGGATGCTAATGACTTAATTAATGCATCTTGAAAACCCGCATCAAATTCTTTAAAATTAGAAGTTGACGGAATTGATGATAATGTTTTTCCATTGCAATCTTTGAATTCCAGTTTCACTCTGTTCTTAAACATATTGCTGTCATCCAATAAATCTGCAGTCAAAATATCACAACGATTTAGGTTTTCAGACCAATTTTCTCGCTCTTCCAGAATAATCTTATAGTTTTTATCCGCTAATTTTAAGGCTAAAATTTTATTTAAATTGTATTGATTGGTTGTTTTAAACGAAGCAAATTTTTTCGGCACATAAACGTAAGCATAATCTGAAACAGACTGTGCAGAAATCATTGAAAAACAAAATATTGAGATAGATGTAAGAAAAGTCTTCATAAAAATTTGAATTTGTATTCTCAAATTTAATTAAAAAAGAGATACAAAAACTTCAAAATTTTTAGTTTCTGAAATCACCCATATCCAATTTCAAAGAAAAGAAATTCGAGAAAAAATTAGAACCATTAATTCCTGAATTAGAAATCGCATAATCCAAAGTTAAACCTTTATATTTGATGCCCAAACCTACACTTGGTTGAAAAGAAACCTGTCTTTTCAAACTTTCAATATCGGTAACGGTTTGAAATCTGTTGACGCCGACTCTTACAAAAATCATATCTTGAAATTTCAGTTCGGCTCCGGCGTAAGGTGTAATACTTGCGAAATCAGTAGAAATCAACGCTGCGGTTTTTGCAAAATCTACATTAATTCCTGCTTCTGGTAACAATTCAAGGTCTTTATTAAGTTCAAAATTTTTAGAAATTCCGGCATTCAATTTTGGCATTGTGATTTCCATTTTGTCTTTTGGTGCCGGGTTGAATTCTTCGCCATTCACAACTGCCGAAAGTTTATCTTGGTTTATAGTCCAAAAATTAACAGTTGTGGTTGCATCGCGCAACATCGCACCGTAATTCCAACCGTTATCTGAATGATACATTGCACCAATATCAAAACCGAAACCGAAACCATTCGCAAAATCACCAACATTTCTGTAAACTATTTTTGCGTTGATACCAACATCTAATTTCTGATTTCCTCCGGGATGAAAAGCAAAAGACAAAATCCCCGCATAATCCGATTGAGAGAATTTCTTGATTTTATCATAATCAATATTTCCTTCAGAATCAATCATTTGCGTGGTATCTAAAATATCATCTACACCAAGTCTCACCAAAGAAATAGCAAAAACACCACCTTTACTGTCCAATGGTTTTGCATAAGCGATGTAATCATATTTGGCAATACTCTCAAAATATTCGGCGTGCATTGCTGCGCCTTGCCAATCGCGTTCTACACCAATTAATCCTGCAGGATTCCACATTGGCGAATAAACGTCATTTTGATTTGAGATAACAGCACCTCCCATTCCTAAACCTCTTGCGCCGGCACCGATGTTTAGAAATTCGTTTGAATATTTTCTTACAATCTGCGATTCAGCTACATTGTATATCAAGATTAACACAAAAAATATAATTTTTTTTATCATGCTGCTTCAATACTTTCTTTGGCTTTCTTCCTAGCCTTTATAATTCCGTTGGCAACGATGGAGAGTATCATTACCAGAGATGCGATATAAAACATTGGACTCATATGTTCTGAATCTCCAAAAATGAAATAAGCCAAGATGATCCCATAAATCGGTTCCAAATTTACCGTTAAAATAAGGGTAAAAGGTGTAATGTGTTTCATCAGATTTATAGATTCAAACATAGGATATGCCGTAAACACTCCCGCTAACAATGTAACTAACGCTAAATCCCTGTAACTTATTTCGTTAAGTTGAGTAATTTGTCCGGTAAAAATATAGAAAATTGATAAAATAGCCCATCCACAGAAAATTTCGTAAAAAATAATATTTCCCGAAGACGTTTTACCATAAAGTTTTCCATTATAAACAGAAAAAATGGTCCCGAACAATGCTGTGAGAATCCCATAGAAAATACCTTCCTTATATCTGAATTCGGTTTTGAAAATCAAATACATACAAAGCAAAATCACAATTCCCATAACGATTTCGGAGACATCAATTTTACGTTTGAATATTATGGGTTCCAAAATCGCTGCGAAAAGTGTAGATAAAGACAAACAACTTAAGGCAATAGAAACATTGGAAACCTTAATCGAATGAAAAAAACATAACCAATGAAATGCCATAAAAGCACCAATTACTGCCAACTGCAAGAATAATTGTCTTGAAACTGCAATACTTTGCTTCTTAAAAATTCTGATAAAAATAAACAAAAAAACAGCTGCAAAAAGCATCCTGTAGAAAACCAAAATTTGTGCATTGGCGTGAATCAACTTACCAAGAATCGCTGTAAATCCCCACAAAAAAACAATAAAATGAAGACGAAAGAGAGCAGAGCTTTTCATATATCTACAAAACTATAACTTAAATTTCAATATTTAAAGTTTTGCTAATCATTTTATGCAGCAGTACTTTCAGCTTTTATAAAATGTTTTCAACCGGCTGTACACTATATCTTTTTTAGGGACACGTTTTTCAAACGTGTCCCTAAAAAAGGATGCCGTTTCCATCCGGGCTATAAGAACTTACCCACCCCACAAAACGATTATTAATTATTCACTCAAAAGCCTTATCTTTAAAGGAAAATTTCAAATATAAAATGGATTTAGAATTTAATAAAAGAGAAGATCAAAACAAACTCAAACTTTCCGAAATCAACAGACTTTATGCAGAAATTAAGAAGGGAGGAGGAGAAAAACGTCTCCAAAAGCTTCGAGACGAAGGTAAAATGACTGCTCGTGAAAGAATTGAATATCTTCTCGATAAAGATTCTGAATCTATAGAAATAGGTGCTTTTGCAGGTTTTGAAATGTATCAGGAACATGGAGGATGTCCAAGTGGTGGTGTTGTGGTGGTTATGGGATATGTTTCTGGCAAGCAATGCATAGTTGTTGCTAATGATGCATCAGTAAAAGCAGGTGCTTGGTTTCCAATAACGGGAAAGAAAAATCTCCGTGCTCAAGAAATTGCAATGGAAAACCGTTTGCCAATCATTTACCTGGTAGATTCTGCCGGAGTTTATCTTCCGATGCAGGACGAAATATTTCCAGATAAGGAACATTTTGGTAGAATTTTTAGGAATAATGCTAAAATGAGTTCAATGGGTATTGTTCAAATTTCCGCTGTAATGGGAAGTTGTGTAGCAGGAGGTGCCTATCTTCCAATTATGAGTGATGAAGCGATGATTGTAGATGGAACAGGGTCAATTTTCCTTGCAGGCAGCTATTTAGTTAAAGCTGCGATAGGCGAAAACATCGACAATGAAACTCTAGGTGGTGCTACTACACATTGCGAAATATCAGGTGTTACAGATTATAAGGCGATTGATGATAAAGATGCATTGAACCGAATTAAAAATATTATGAACACGCTGGGCAATTTTGACAAAGCTGGGTTCGATAGAGCGGCAAGTTTTCCTCCAAAACAAAATCCAACCGATATCTTTGGATTAATGCCTACTTCACGGACTGAACAATATGACACCTATGACATTATAAAATGTATTGTTGATAATTCTGAATATGAAGAATATAAACCCGATTATGGTAAAACCATTATTTGTGCCACTGCCAGGATTGATGGTTGGGCAGTAGGAATTGTAGCCAACCAAAGAAAACTAGTAAAAAGCGGTAAAGGTGAGATGCAGTTTGGAGGTGTTATTTATTCCGACTCTGCTGATAAAGCAACTCGTTTTATTGCAAATTGTAACCAACGTAAAATACCATTATTATTTTTGCAGGATGTTACAGGATTTATGGTAGGCTCCAAATCAGAGCACGGTGGCATTATAAAAGACGGTGCAAAAATGGTAAATGCAGTTTCCAATTCTGTCGTACCAAAATTTACTGTAATTACGGGCAATTCTTATGGTGCAGGAAATTATGCAATGTGTGGTAAAGCCTATGATCCACGCTTAATTGTAGCTTGGCCTTGGGCAGATCTTGCCGTAATGGGAGGCGCTCAAGCTGCAAAAGTATTAGCACAAATTCAGGAATCTACACTTAAAAAGCAGGGCAAAGAAATCACAGAGGAGGAACATCAGGAAATATTGGATACTATTTCAAAAAGATATAAAAAACAAACCGAGGCAACGTATGCCGCAGCTAGATTATGGACAGATGCTATCATCAACCCGGAAGACACAAGAAAATGGATTTCAATGGGAATTGAAGCAGCTAATCACGCACCAATAACAGAGAAATTTAATCTCGGTGTAATACAGGTCTAAAAATTGAAAACGCAGAAAAATGAAAAAAACAATCACATTATTCGCATTGCTAATTGCTGCCTTTTCGATGGCACAATGCATTATTATAGGTAAAACATCCATCAGTATTGAAGAAAATCCAATGTATTCTATTGAAAACGACAATGCACAATGTACCGATTGTCATTTATGGGTTACCGTTGGAGGAAACTCACAACTCGACGGCGATTTCAGAAAAAATACAATTAAACTTAAACCAACTGCCGGTGGAAGAACCGTTCTTTCTCTTTCAATCCTTACTCCACAAGGCCTTTCACAATGCAGCAAAAATATAGATATTACAGACAAAACAAGCAATATCAGCACTTCCAGCAACCAGCAAAAAGTAGATTGTGATATCTCTGTAAATAGTTTCAGAGAAGTGAAATATGCAGAAGGTATTGTGAGTTTTTTCCCTTCTAATACTCAAAATAATTATGGCTATACCTGGACGGTGATTTATGCAAACGGAGAACAGAAAACATCCACCGAAAAAATCCCTCAATTTCCATATACAAAAGAAGGCAGTATCACAACCGTAAAACTTAAAGTTCTCTCTACACAGTGTATGAAGGATTTAGCCAAAACTTACGATAATACTTACTGGAAGTTCTTTTAATATTTTAATTTCCTTTATGTAAGTTAAAGGATAATTGTACCCGCTGTCCGCTGTATCTTTTGCTCTTCGCTGTCGCTCATCACAAAAGGATGCCGCTTTCATCGGGGCTGGAAACACGTGCAGATACTTTTATGAGTAATGAGTAATAAGTAATGAGTGATGGATGTTGGATGATTGTAAATAATCTATTATAAAATTATTGATTAATCTTTCCTTTTTAATCAAATAATCCTTACCAAAACCATTGAACTATTCGAACAAAACAAACTGATTGAACTCTTTGAACAATCTTGAACTCTTTGAACTTCGAACGTTAAACAACCTTGAACAATTTAAACAGGAGTTGGGTAGGTATCAACAAAAAATCCTCATCAAATAAATGATGAGGATTTAAAAAAAACTGGCGGCGACCTACTCTCCCGCGTTAGCAGTACCATCGGCGCTAGAGGGCTTAACTTCTGTGTTCGGAATGGGAACAGGTGAGCCCCTCTGCTAAAACCACCCTAAATATTGTATTGTTGTACTATGTAAAATGTAAAATGTACATGTAAAGGTTGCATGCATCAATACTTTGTACATTGTACATTGTACTTGGTACAATATTTATCGATAAAAACTTTCACAAAGAGTAAACCTTGGCTAAAGAGTGCCTGCATCAGGCTATAAATCTACGGGTAATTAGTAATACTCGGCTATGCTGTTACCAACTTTACACCTGTATCCTATCAACGTCGTCATCTCCAACGACCCTTAAAAGAAATCTCATCTTGAGGCAGGTTTCGCACTTATATGCTTTCAGTGCTTATCCTTTCCAAACGTAGCTACTCTGCGGTGCGCCTGGCGGCACAACAGATACACCAGAGGTTTGTTCAACACGGTCCTCTCGTACTAGTGTCAAGCCCTCTCAAATTTCTAACGCCCGCAATAGATAGAGACCGAACTGTCTCACGACGTTCTGAACCCAGCTCGCGTGCCACTTTAATGGGCGAACAGCCCAACCCTTGGGACCTTCTCCAGCCCCAGGATGTGACGAGCCG